>DYIB01000021.1 GCA_020723855.1 Uliginosibacterium gangwonense | reverse complement strand
CAAGATGCGCTCATACCCCCTTGGGGGGTTGGCGCGCAGCGCCGGGGGCCGACCATGACGGCGTGGGACCTGGAGTGCGCGGCGCCGGCCAAGCTCAACCTGTTCCTGCATGTGGTGGGGCGCCGCAGCGACGGCTATCACCTGCTGCAGACCGCCTTCCGCCTCATCGACCTGGCCGACACTCTGCGTTTTCGCCTGCGCGGCGACGGCGCCGTGGTGCGGGTCACGGACCTGCCCGGCGTCGCCGCCGATGCCGACCTGGCGGTGCGCGCGGCGCGGCTGCTGCAGCAGGCAGCGGGGGTGCGGGCGTGTGTCGATATTGCCCTGGAAAAGCGCATCCCCCTGGGCGGCGGCCTGGGTGGCGGCAGCTCGGACGCCGCCACCGTCCTGTTGGCCCTCAATCGCCTGTGGGGCGTGAACTGGCCGCGGGCGCGGCTGCAGGCGCTCGCCCTGCGCCTGGGCGCCGATGTGCCGTTTTTCGTGTTCGGCCGCAACGCCTTCGCCGAGGGCGTCGGCGAGCAACTGGCGCCCCTGGAGCTGCCGCCCGCCTGGTACGTGCTGCTGACCCCCGACGTGGCCGTGCCCACGGCGGAAATCTTCGCCGCGCCGGGTTTGACACGAGATACGAAACCCATCAAAATAGCGGACTTTTCAGCGGGTTGGGGTCGCAACGACCTGGAGCCCGTGGTGCGTGCGCGTTACCCCGAAGTCGCTCGCGCGCTGGCATGGCTCGAGGGCTTCGAGAGCGAGGGGGGCAGCGCCCGCATGTCCGGCTCGGGAGCCTCGGTTTTCGCTCCCTTTGCCACGGAGCGGGCGGCCCGCCAAGTGCTGGCCCGGGCTCCCGGGGGACTGCGGGGCTGGGTCGTGCGCGGCCTCGACGTCCATCCGTTGTGGCACCTCGCTGAATGAAGACATTGGGGAGTCGCCAAGCTGGTTAAGGCACCGGATTTTGATTCCGGCATGCGTGGGTTCGAATCCTACCTCCCCAGCCAGATAATCCCGCGGGCAGGTGATCACCACCTGCCCGAGTTGTTTGTACGGCAGCGGCTCAGGAATCCAGGCGAGGCACTCATGGCGTATGACAGCTTGATGGTATTCACCGGCAATGCCAATCCCAAGCTGGCGGCCGACGTGGTGCGGCGCCTCAACATCTCCCTCGGGCGCGCCAATGTCGGCCGCTTCTCCGACGGCGAGGTGAATGTCGAGATCCTGGAGAACGTGCGCGGCAAGGATGTCTTCGTGCTGCAGTCCACTTGTGCGCCGACCAACGACAACCTGATGGAATTGCTCATCATGGTGGATGCGCTGAAGCGCGCCTCCGCCGGCCGCATCACCGCCGCCATTCCCTATTTCGGCTACGCCCGCCAGGACCGCCGCCCGCGCTCGGCGCGCGTGGCGATCACCGCCAAGGTGGTGGCGAACATGCTGCAGGCGGTGGGCGTCGACCGGGTGCTCACCGTGGATCTGCACGCCGACCAGATCCAGGGCTTCTTCGACATCCCCGTGGACAACATCTACGCCGCGCCCATCCTGCTGGGCGACATCTGGAAGCACCAGTACCAGGACCTGCTGGTGGTTTCTCCCGACGTGGGCGGCGTGGTGCGCGCCCGGGCGCTCGCCAAGCGCCTGGAGTCGGATCTGGCCATCATCGACAAGCGCCGTCCCAAGGCCAACGTGTCGGAAGTGATGAACATCATCGGCGAGGTCAAGGACCGCACCTGCGTCATCATGGACGACATGGTGGACACCGCCGGCACCCTGTGCAAGGCCGCCCAGGCCCTCAAGGAGCACGGCGCGGCGCGCGTGCTGGCCTACTGCACCCATCCGGTGCTGTCGGGCGCCGCCGTGCAGCGCGTGGCCGAATCCGACCTGGACGAACTGGTGGTGACCGATACCATCCCTCTGCGGGAGGAGGCCAAGGCCTGTCCGCGCATCCGCCAGATTTCCATCGCCGAGCTGATGGCCGAGACCATGCTGCGCATCAGCAACGAGGAGTCGGTCAGCTCATTGTTCATGGAGTGATTCGGCCGCGCCGTGCGCGGTCTTTACCAACGCCGGCCTGGTCGCGGGCCGGTCAATTTTCTGGAGAAATGCAATGCAAATCGAATTCAGCGCAACCAAGCGTGCACAGCAGGGCACCGGAGCGAGCCGCCGCCTGCGTCGCGCCGGCAAGGTTCCCGGCATCCTCTACGGCGGGGATCAGCCCGCCCAGCCCATCGAGGTGGATCACAACGTCCTGTTCCACGCCCTCAAGCAGGAAGCCTTCCACGCTTCCATCCTCACCATGAAGCTGGACGGCGAGACCCACAAGGTGCTGCTGCGCGACTATCAGATGCATGCCTACAAGCCCATGGTCATGCACGTGGACTTCCAGCGCGTATCGGCCAACCAGAAGATCCACATGAAGGTGCCGCTGCACTTCATCAACGCCGACGTGGCGCCGGGCGTGAAGCTGCAGGGCGGCATCGTCTCCCACGTCATGAACGAGCTGGACGTGTCCTGCCTGCCGGCGGACCTGCCCGAGTTCATCGAGGTGGACCTGAAGGACCTGACGGCGGGCCATTCGCTGCATGTCTCCGACCTCAAGCTGCCCAAGGGCGTCGAGGCCGTGCTGCACCGGGGCGAAGACCCGGTGGTGGCCACCATCCTGCTGCCGCGCGGCGCCACCGAAGCCGAGCTGGAGGCGGGCGAAGCCGCCGCTGCCGGCGCCCCCGCGACGCCTGCCGCCGCTCCGGCCGAGAAGAAGTAATCGTCGCCGCGGCAGCCAGCGCCGCGATCCCGCCCCCTGCCGGGGCGGGGCGCCAGCGCCCAAGCCTGAAAATGAACGCGCCCCGCCTGATCGTCGGCCTCGGCAACCCGGGGCCCGTGTACGAACGCACCCGTCACAACGCCGGCTTCTGGCTGGCGGAGATGCTGGCGCAGCGCCTGGGCGTGTCCCTGCGCCGCGAAGCGCGCTTCCATGGCCTGGCGGGCAGGGCGGGCGGCGATCTGTGGATCCTGCTGCCCCAGACTTACATGAACCGCTCCGGCCAGGCCGTGGCGGCGCTGGCCCGCTTCTATCGCGTCGAGCCGGCCCACATCCTGGTGCTGCACGACGAGCTGGACCTCCCGCCCGGCACCCTGCGCCTGAAGTTCGGCGGCGGCGCCGGCGGCCACAACGGTCTCAAGGACATCGCCAGCCATCTCGGCACCCAGGACTTCTGGCGCCTGCGCATCGGCGTGGGCCATCCCGGGGACCGCAACGAGGTGGTGAGCCATGTGCTCAAGCCGGCGCGCGCCGAGGAGCAGGCCCTCATCGACGAGGCCCTGCAGCGGGCGCTCGATGCCTGGCCCATCCTCGCCCGCGGCGACTATCAGGCCGCCATGCAGAAACTGAACACCAAGCCCGCCGCCATCAGGCCGGCGGACACCAGCGAAAGACAGCCATGAGCCTCAAATGCGGAATCGTCGGCCTGCCCAACGTGGGTAAGTCCACCCTGTTCAACGCCCTCACCAAGGCCGGCATCGCCGCCGAGAACTATCCCTTCTGCACCATCGAGCCCAACGTGGGCATCGTCGAGGTGCCCGATCCGCGCCTGGCGCAACTGGCCGCCATCGTCAAGCCCCAGCGCGTGCTGCCGGCCACGGTGGAGTTCGTGGACATCGCCGGCCTGGTGGCCGGCGCCTCCAAGGGCGAGGGCCTGGGCAACCAGTTCCTGGCCAACATCCGCGAGACCGACGCGGTGGTGCATGTGGTGCGCTGCTTTTCCAACGACAACATCGTGCATGTGGCGGGCGAAGTGAATCCCCTGTCGGACATCGAGACCATCGAGACCGAGCTGGCGCTGGCCGATCTGGCGACGGTGGAAAAGGCCCTGGCGCGCTACCGCAAGCCGGCCCAGGCGGGCGACAAGGAGGCCAGGCTGCTGGTGTCTGCCCTGGAGAAGGCCCGGGCCCAGTTGAACGAGGCCAGGCCGGTGGGCGCCCTGGACCTGTCGAAGGAGGAATGGGGCAATCTCAGGCAGTTCTGCCTCATCACCGCCAAGCCGACCCTGTACGCCGCCAACGTGGACGAGGCGGGCCTGAAGGGCGACAACCCCCTGCTCAAGGCGGTGGAGGCCAAGGCGGCCGCCGAGAAGGCGCCGGTGGTGGCCTTCTGCGCCGCCCTGGAAGCGGAGATCGCCGACCTGCCGGACGAGGAGAAGCAGATGTTCCTGGCCGACGTCGGCCTGGAGGAGCCGGGGCTGAACCGGCTCATCCGCGCCGCCTACAAGCTGCTGGGGCTGCAGACCTATTTCACCGCCGGCGAGAAGGAGGTGCGGGCCTGGACCATCCGCGTGGGCGACACCGCGCCCCAGGCGGCCGGTGTCATCCACACGGATTTCGAGCGCGGCTTCATCCGCGCCGAAGTCATCGCCTACCAGGACTACATCGCCTGCAAGGGCGAGGCGGGCGCGCGGGAGGCGGGCAAGATGCGCCTGGAAGGCAAGGACTACGTGGTGCAGGACGGGGACGTGATGCACTTCCGCTTCAACGTATGAGCCGCGTCGTGCTCCGTTCCCCGCCGGGTTCGATGGCGGCGCCGCTGAAGTGGAAGGCGCGGCCGCCGCGGCGCTTGGCTTCGTACATGGCGATATCGGCGTCCTGGAGCAGGCGCTCCGGGTCTTCCGCGTGGTCGGGGAAGACGGCGATGCCGATGCTCACGCCCAGCTCATAGTGCGCCTCGCCGGCGCGCACCGGCTCGCGCAGCGCGTCCAGGATTTTCTCCGCCACCGTCGCCGCGTCGCCCGCCTGGTGGGCATTGGGCAGCAGCACCACGAACTCGTCGCCGCCGAAACGCGCCACGGTATCGCTTTCGCGCACGCTGGCGCGCAGCCGGTGGGCGACGGTCATCAGCACTTCGTCGCCCACCGAGTGGCCGTGGGTATCGTTGATGATCTTGAAATCATCGAGGTCCAGGAGCATGACGATGATCCGGTTGCCCTCGCGCCGGGCGCGGGCGATGGCCTGCTCCAGGCGATCGGCGAACAGGCGCCGGTTGGGCAGGCCGGTGAGGCTGTCGTGGTGGGCGAGATGGCGGAACTGTTCGGCGATGAGCACCCGTTCCGTGATGTCGCTGCCGACGCCGTGGTAGCCGACGAAGTCGCCGTTCTCGTCATAGGCCGGGTTGCCGCTGATGCTGAACCAGCGTTCTTCCCCCTGGTCGGTGACGATGCGGTAGCAGAAGTCGCGGAAGGGCAGATGGGCTTCCAGGGTTTCCCGGTGGGCGCGCCACTGCTCGGGCGTGACGCCGTGGATGTACTCCAGCTCCCAGCGCCGCTTGCCCAGCACTTCGTGTACCGGATGGCCGTGCTCCTCGAAGGCTTCGCCCGAGATACGCGAGAAACGGAACTCCCGGTCGATTTCCCAGTACCAGTCGGTGGACAGGGACACCAGGTTGCGGAAGCGCCGCTCGCTGGCGCGCAGTTCCGCCTCGGTGCGCATGCGCTCCGAGATGTCGTTGCCCATCCATACCGCGCCCTGGTCCAGGTTGTGCGGGTCCACCGCCTTGCCGTGGATCTCGGCGGGGAACAGTTCGCCGCTCTTGCGCCGCAGATGGACGATCCGGCGGAACACGCCGCCGGCAGCCAGGGTGGCGCGGCAGGCGCGCGCCAGGTCCTGCCATTCGTCATAACTCGGGTACCAGATCCAGGCCGGCTGGCCGAGGGCTTCCTCCATGGTATAGCCGAACAGCTCGCACCACTGGCGGTTGCATTTCACCAGGTAGTGGGGGCGGAAGAAGCCGATGGCCTCGGCCGACGAGTCGAAGATGACCTGCTGCTCCCGGGCGATGGCGTCGCTGCCGATGCGCCGGGCGATGGACGAGCGGATCAGGCGATGCAGGGAATCATGCACGCCCAGCAGGAACAGCAGATAGATGAGCATGCCGCTGCCGGCGGCCGCCGGCAGCGCCGGCGCGAAGGCAGCCACGTGGATGGCGGCGGGCACCACCGCGGCGGCGAGAAAGGCGAGATAGGCGCGCCGGCTGGTGATCAGCGTGCCGGTGGCGAGCAGGCCGACGGTGCACAGCGACACGATGAGCACGACCTGATGCACCGGTTCGCCCGAGGGGAACAGCAGCCACACGAGCATGCCCCAGGCCAGGCCGAACAGGGCGGCCTGGCCGGCACACAGATTCTCCCAGCGCTTGGCCTGGGCGGGGCGGGGCCTGGCCTTGCGGTAGGCCAAGAACAGGGCGCAGCCGAGGCCGCTCATCAGGGCCATCATTGCCACCCAGGCCAGCAGCGGCTGGCGTGGGGCGGCGGGCCACAGCACGGCGGCGACGAGGCCCGTGCCCGCGGCGAAGCCGATCATGGCGCGCCCGGACAGGGCGAACAGCAGCCGCACGCACTCGGCGCGCACCTGGTCGTTGATGCTCGAGCGATATGAGCCTCGCCTGTCCCCTCGATGCATGGTTGCTCTCTTATTATTGTTCTTGCTTAGGGCCTGTTGATGACGCAGACATGGCCATCCGCCCGCCACTATACTCCTTTGTCCTAATTCCGGCCAGCGCCCGCCCGCATTGCCTGGCCGGACAGGCCGTGGTATTCCTTTTCCAATGAATGTCTGCGTATCCCCATACCGCGGCCGCTTCGCGCCGTCTCCCACCGGTCCCCTGCACTTCGGCTCCCTGGTGGCCGCAGTGGGCAGCTACCTGGAGGCGCGCAGGCGCGGCGGCGCCTGGCTGGTGCGCATCGAGGACATCGACACGCCGCGCAATGCACCGGGGGCGGCCGACACCATTCTGCGCACCCTGGAGGGATTCGGCTTCCGCTGGGACGGGGAAGTGACGTTCCAGAGCCGGCGCACGGACGCCTACCGCGCCGCTTTCGAACGCCTCCGGCGCGACGGTCTCGTATTCCCCTGCGCCTGTTCCCGGCGCGAGATCGCCGACTCGGCCCTGGCGCCCGATGGCAGCCGGCGCTACCCCGGCACCTGCCGTGGCGGGCTGCCCGCGGGACGGCGGGGACGGGCATGGCGCCTACGGGTGGAGGACGGCCCGGTGCGCTTTCGCGACCGTCTCCAGGGGGAGGTGACGGAGGACGTGGCCCATGCCGTGGGCGACTTCGTGCTGCTGCGCGCCGACGGCGTGTTCGCCTACCAGCTCGCCGTGGTGGTGGATGACGCCGCCCAGGGCATCACCGAGGTGGTGCGCGGCGCCGACCTGCTGGATTCCACGCCGCGCCAGATCTATCTGCAGCGCCTGCTGGGCGTTGCCACGCCGGCCTACTGCCATCTGCCCGCGGCGGTGAATGCCCGGGGCGAGAAGCTGTCCAAGCAGACACGCGCACGGGCCCTCGACGCCAGCCGGCCGCAGCCGGCGCTCGCCGCCGCCCTGGCCTTTCTCGGGCAGAGGCCGCCCGCGGATCTGGGCGAGGCGGAGCTGGATGCCCTGTGGCAGTGGGCCCTGGAGCACTGGGACATGGAGAGGGTGCCGCACCGGCGCAGCGCGGCGGCGCCGGCGGGCTTCGCGTAGAATCTGCGGCGAAGGAGGACGCCATGGTCGATGACATCCCCGGATTGCGCCGGATCCTGACCCAGTACCGCAACATCGCCGTCGTGGGCCTGTCGGCCCAATGGTTTCGGCCCAGCTATCTCGCGGCAAAATACATGATGGACCGGGGCTACACCATCATCCCCGTGAACCCGCGCTACGACGAGGTGCTGGGGCAGAAGTGCTATCCTTCCCTGCGCGACGTTCCGGTGAAGGTGGACATCGTGGACTGCTTCCGCCGCGCCGAGGAGATTCCGGCCATTGTGGATGACGCGGTCGCCATCGGCGCCAAGGTGCTGTGGATGCAGTTGGGGGTGATCAACGAGGAGGCGGCGCGCAAAGCCGGAGCGGCCGGCCTGGAAGTGGTGATGGATCGCTGCGTGAAAATCGAATATGCGCGGCTTTTCGGCGGCCTCAACTGGTTCGGTGTGAACACGGGCGTCATCTCCGCCAAGCGGCCGCCCTGCAACCCGGTGTCGTGATCATGAGCCTGCAAGGAAAAACGCTTTTCATCACCGGCGCCTCGCGCGGCATCGGCAAGGCCATCGCCCTGCGCGCCGCGCGCGACGGCGCCCAGATCGCCATCGCCGCCAAGACCACCGATCCCCATCCCAAGCTGCCCGGCACCATTTACAGCGCCGCCGAGGAGATCGAAGCGGCCGGCGGCCGCGCCCTGGCGCTGGCGGTGGACATCCGCGACGAGAATGCCGTACAGGAGGCGGTGCGGCGCACCGCCGAGCACTTCGGCGGCATCGACATCCTGGTGAACAACGCCAGCGCCATCAGCCTCACGGGCACCCTGGATACGCCCATGAAGCGCTTCGACCTCATGTTCGGCGTCAATGTGCGCGGCACCTATGTCTGCTCCCAGGCGTGCATACCCCATCTGCGGCGGGCGCCCAATCCCCATATCCTCACCCTGTCGCCGCCCCTCAATCTGCAGCCGAAATGGTTCAAGAACCATGTGGCCTACACCATGGCGAAGTACGGCATGAGCATGTGCGTGCTGGGCATGGCCGAGGAGTTCCGGGACGACGGCATCGCGGTGAATGCCCTGTGGCCGCGCACTGTCATCGCCACGGCGGCGCTGCAGATGATCCCCGGTGTGGCCGCCGCCCAGGGACGCAAGCCCGGGATCATGGCGGATGCGGCCTATGCCATCCTGAACCGCGACAGCCGCGGCTGCACCGGCAACTTCTTCATCGACGAGGAGGTGCTGCGCGAAGAGGGCGTGAGCGACTTCGCGCCCTATGCCATGACACCGGGCGCGCCGCTGCTGCCCGACCTGTTTCTCGATATCAAGTGATACCGGGGCAAGTTCATCGCCGTAAAGGGGCAGGCTGTGCTCGACGCCGAGGCCGGCAGCGGCAGCGTGCATGTGGTCATCGATGCGGACTCGGTGACGACCGGCTCGCGCGTCCTCGATCAGGTGTTGAAAGGCGAAGACTTTTTCGCGGTGGAGCGCCATCCCGCCGTGATCTACAAATCGTCAAGTCTTTCTTTGCGCCTTTGCGTTGAAATCGCTTTTTCTAATGCTTGCCGCCGTAGCCGGCCAGTCCGATCATCACCCGCACCAGGTTGTAGCTGACCCAGCTCGCCAGCCGATAGACGATCGGCTTGCGCTTCCAGTCATCCCGCTTCAGTTCCCGCGCGCCCTGGTCCATGGCTGCCTGCAGGGAGGCGCGCAGCTCGCCGGCGAAGCGTTCGTTGTGCACCACGACGTTGGCCTCGCGCGCCAACAGCAGGCTGAAGGGATCGATGTTGCTTGACCCCACGGTGGCCCAACTGCCGTCCACCACGGCCACCTTGGCATGCAGGAAACTCTTGTGGTACTCGAAGATGCGCACGCCCGCCGACAGCAGCGCCCCGTAGAGCGCCTGGGTGGCGTAGTGCAGCAGCAGATACTCCACCCGTCCCTGCAGCAGGACGATCACCGTCACGCCGCGCCGGGCGGCCTCCATGAGCGCATGGCGGAAGCGCGTGCCGGGCAGGAAATAGGCATTGGCCAGGACGATCTCGTGTTGCGCGCCGTCGATGGCTTCCAGGTAGGCTTCCTCGATGTCGCGGCGATGGCGCAGGTTGTCCCGCACCAGGAAGGCGGCGAGCATGTCGCCGCGCCAGGTGGTGACGGCGGGCGTATGGGTCTGGCCGCGGAAGCGGCGGCGGAAGCTGGCCCAGGCCACCAGATCCCACAGGCGCCGCACCGAATCGTGTATCGGCCCGAGCAGGGGGCCTTCTACCTGCACCGCGTAGTCATAGCGCGGCGGCACGTGGCCGGGGGTATGCATGTCGTCGATGATGTTGATGCCGCCGACGAAGGCCACGCGGCCGTCCACCACCGCCAGCTTGCGATGCAGCCGGCGCAGCCGGTGGCGCTTGAACTTGAAGCGCGCCGCCTCCGGGCGGTAGATCAGGACCTGCACGCCGCTTTCCTCCAGCAGCGGCCTCAGACGCAGCGCGAAGTCGCGCGCGCCGAAGCCGTCCGCCAGCACGCGCACCGTGACGCCGCGCCGCGCCGCCTCCGCCAGGGCCGCACAGATCATGCGCCCGGTCTGATCGTCTTCGAAGATGTAGGTTTCGAGATAGATCTCGCGCTCGGCGCCGTCGATGGCCTGCCGCAGGGCGGGGAAATAGGCGGCGCCGGTCTCCAGCAGGGTGACGAGATTGCCGGGAAGGAATTCGGCCCGCATGGGCGATCAGATGGCCGTGATGTGGGCCGACAGGGCCGCGTGGTCGGAGATCCGGGACCAGGGCGGGCCGAAGTGCACTTGGCAGTAGCCGACGCGGAAGCCGCGGACGTAGATGCGGTCCAGGCGGAACACGGGCAGGGTGCTGGGAAAGCTGCGCGCCGGGCGGCCGGTCGCGCCGCAGAACACCTCGGTCAGGCCCAGGCGGTCGGCCAGCAGGCTGCTGGCGTGGTTGCGCCAGTCGTTGAAATCGCCGGCGATGATCAGCGGCGAGTCGCCCGGCGCCAGCTTCTCCATGCGCTGCGCCAGGACCGCCATCTGCTGGCGGCGCGCGCTCGCCGTGAGGCCCAGGTGGACGCACACGCAATGCAGCGGCTCGCTCCAGCCGGGCAGGGACACCTCGCAGTGGAGCAGACCGCGCCGCTCGAAGCGCAGCGCCGAGATGTCCTGGTTCTGCATGGACAGGATGGGGAAGCGGCTGAGGATGGCGTTGCCGTGATGGCCGTGGTCATACACGGCGTTGCCGCCGTAGGCCGTGTCCAGCCAGACGTCCTGGGCGAGAAACTCGTGCTGGGGCGCGCTGGGCCAGTTGCAGTGGCGCTGCGCGTGCGCCAGGTGCAGCCCCTGCACTTCCTGCAGGAACACGATGTCCGGGTTGAGGCTGCGCAGGCGCTCGCGCAGCTCATGCACCACCATGCGCGTGTTGAACTGGGAGAAGCCCTTGTGGATGTTGTAGGTGCAGATGTGCAGCTCGCGGATGAGCCGCTTGTCGGCGCTCTGGTCGCCTGCGGCCGCGCGCGGGGCGCCGGCGGTCGCGGTCTTTGCTGCTGTCATCGCTTCGCGGGTGCCGGGCGCGGCCAGGCGCCGCGCCCGTTGGGATTTGTTATGCGCAGTTACGATACCTCGAGCATGCGGTTGAGGGCGATGCGCGCCAGCTCCGCCTCGTGGCCGGGCACCTGGATGCGGTTCACGACGTTGCCCTCGGCCAGGTTCTCCAGGCACCAGGCCAGATGCTGGGGGTCGATGCGCTGCATGGTCGAGCACATGCAGATGGTCGAGGCCATGAACTGCACGATCTTGCCCTCGGGCTTCACTTCCTCCGCCAGGCGCTCCACCAGGTTGAGCTCCGTGCCCACCAGCCAGCGCGTGCCGGGCGGCGCCGCCTTGACCGTCTTGAGGATGTATTCCGTCGAGCCCACGTAGTCGGCGTGGCTGCAGACGTCGAAGTTGCACTCGGGGTGGGCAATGACGATGCCGTCCGGATGCTGCTTGCGGAAACGCTCGATGTGGGACAGTTGGAACATCTGGTGCACGGAGCAGTGGCCCTTCCACAGCAGCATCCGGGCGTCGCGGATCTCCTCGGGGGTGAGGCCGCCGAACTCCCGGTCCGGGTCCCATACCTTCATCCTCTCCAGGGGTATGCCCATCCGGTGGCCGCTCCAGCGGCCCAGGTGCTGGTCGGGGAAGAACAGCACCTTCTCCCGCCGGGCAACAGACCACTCGAGAATCTTGCGCGCGTTGCTGGAGGTGCACACGATGCCGCCGTGCTCGCCGCAGAAGGCCTTCAGGTCCGCGGCCGAGTTGATGTAAGTGACCGGGGTATAGACCCGGTCCGGATCGCCCACGATCTCGCGCAGCTCGCGCCAGCAGCGCTCCACCTTGGCCAGGCTGGCCATGTCCGCCATGGAGCAGCCGGCCGCCAGGTCGGGCAGGATGGAAATCTGCTCGGGGCGCGACAGGATGTCGGCCACCTCGGCCATGAAATGCACGCCGCAGAAGACGATGTACTGGGAATCCGCCTGGGCGGCCAGGCGCGATAGCTTGAGGGAGTCCCCGGTCAGGTCGGCGTGGCGATAGACGTCGGCGCGCTGGTAGTGATGGCACAGCAGCACGGCCTTGCTTCCGAGCCTGGCGCGCGCGGCCTGGATGCGTTCCTGGCAGGCGTCGTCGGCCAGATCGTTGAAGCGGTCGAAGCGGATCGTTGCGGTTTGCATGTTGGTCAGCTCTGTATCCAGGGCAGGCCGGCAAAGCGCCAGCCGCCCATCCTGCCGCGTTGGCCGGTGGCGTCCTTGTCGCCCTCGAAGCCTTCCAGCACGTTGTAGCAGTCCGGGTAGCCGGCGCGGCTGGCGGCGACCGCGGCGTTGTGGGAGCGGTTGCCGCTGCGGCAGATGAACATGACCAGGGCCTCCGGGTCCACCTGCTGCCGCAACTGGGACAGGAAGTTCGGGTTGAGCTGACCGCCCGGATAGGTCATCCATTCGATCTCGATCGCGTCGGGAATACGCCCCACCCAGTCCAGTTCGGCGCGCGTGCGCACATCCACCAGTCTGGCGCCCGGCGCCAGCCGCCACACTTCGTAGGCCTCGGCGGGGGTGAGGGCGCCTTCGTAGGGCAGATTCAGTTCTCTGGCACGCTGCTGGGCCAGGGAAAGGATTTCGGTCAGCTTACCCATGGAGTGGGATTAAAATCGCGGGCTCGACAGTATACGGCATCCCTCTATGCTCGGCGAAGACCGGCCCGGGGACACTCGGGTAGACCCGCAACGTTTCCGCGAGGTTCGGCGCGCGGGACGCATCGGCGTGGTGCTGAATCTGGTGCTGGTGGTTCTCCAGATCATCATTGGCCTGGCGGCCCACGCCCAAAGCCTGGTGGCCGACGCCATGCACACCCTGGCGGATCTGCTGGCCGATTTCCTGGTGTTGTGGGCCAACCGCAAGGGAGCCGCGCCGGCCGACCCCGGTCATCCCTACGGCCACCGGCGCATCGAGACCGTCGCCTCCATGCTGCTGGGAGCCGGCCTGACGCTCACCGGCGCGGGCATTCTCATCGCTGCCGCGAATCGCATGCAGCACGTGGATGATCTGCCGGCGATCGGCCAGGCGGCGTTCTGGATGGCGCTGATCACCCTGGGCGCGAAGGAGGGCTTGTTCCGCTACGTGCTGCGCGTGGCCGAGCGCACCCGCTCCCCCATGCTGGTGGCCAATGCCTGGCATGCCCGCTCCGACGCCGCCTCGTCCCTGCTGGTGGCCGTGGGCATAGGCGGCAGCCTGCTGGGCTATCGCTTCCTCGATCCCCTGGCGGCGGCCCTGGTCGGCTTTCTCATCGTGCGCATGGGAGTGAAGTTCGCCTATGGCGCCATCCAGGAGCTGATCGACACTGGGCTGGATCAGGAGGAAGTGGCCGCCATCCGCCGCACCCTGCTGGAGACGCCCGGGGTGCTGGGCCTGCACGAACTGCGCACCCGGCGCATGGCCCATCAGGCCCTGGTCGATGCTCACGTGCTGGTGCCGGCGCGCATCAGCGTGTCGGAGGGCCATTACATCGCCGAGGATGCGCGCCGGCGCGTGCTGCAGGCCCATCCCCAGGTGCTGAACGTGCTGGTGCATGTGGATGCGGAGGACGACCAGCAACCGGTGGGCAAGCCGCCCGTGTTCCCGCCGCGACCCGAACTGGTGCACCACCTGCGCACCGCATTGGGGGAGGATATGCCCGAGTTCGAGAAGATCCTGCTGCACTACCTGGGCAACCGGGTCGAGGCGGAGATCTTCCTGCCGCCCTCGGCCTGCGGCGACCCCCGGCGCCTGGCCGAACTGGGACAGAGGGTGCGAACGGCGTTGGCCGGTGATCCCTATTTCAGGGAGGTCACTCTTAACTGCCGGATCGCACCAGAGTAGTGCCATCGAACAGCCGAATGCACTGTTGTGGTGCCCGGCTTTTTGCGTGCCGGGGTGTTATGCCTTGTGGCACAATAGCATCCCTTTGCCACAGCCCCAACTGCCGTTGGCATGGAAACTGCTAAGCGGTCGGGACACATTTTCCGTTACCGCGCTCAACTCGCTAGGAGACATCCATGACGCCGCAAGAAGTTTTGAAATTGATCAAGGAGAAGGAGGTCAAGTTCGTCGACCTGCGCTTCACCGACACCCGAGGCAAGGAGCAGCACGTCGGCGTTCCGGCCAAGGCCTTCGGCGCCGACAAGTTCGAGGCTGGCCATGCCTTCGACGGCTCCTCGATCGCCGGCTGGAAAGGCATCCAGGCTTCCGACATGCTGCTGATGCCGGACCCGGGCTCGGCGTATCTCGACCCCTTCATGGATGAAACCACCCTGGTGCTGACTTGCGACGTGATCGAGCCCTCCGACGGCAAGGGCTACGACCGCGACCCGCGTTCGCTGGCCAAGCGCGCCGAAGCCTACCTCAAGTCCACCGGCCTGGGCGACACCGCCTACTTCGGCCCCGAGCCCGAGTTCTTCATTTTCGACTCGGTCGAGTGGAACGTGGACATGTCCGGCTCCTACTGCAAGGTGTTCTCCGAGGAAGCCGCCTGGGCCTCCGGCGAGAAGTTCGAAGGCGGCAACATCGGCCACCGTCCCACCGTCAAGGGTGGCTATTTCCCGGTGCCCCCGGTCGACAGCCTGAACGATATCCGCGCCGCCATGGTGCTGGCCTTGGAGCAGTGCGGCGTGGAAGTGGAAGTGCATCACCACGAGGTGGCCACCGCCGGCCAGTGCGAGATCGGCACCAAGTTCAACACCCTGGTCAAGCGTGCCGACTGGCTGCAAGTGCTGAAGTATGTGGTGCATAACGTGGCTCACAGCTACGGCAAGACCGCCACCTTCATGCCTAAGCCCATCGTCGGTGACAACGGCTCCGGCATGCACGTGCACCAGTCGATCTGGAAGGACGGCAAGAACCTGTTCGCCGGCAACGGCTACGCCGGCCTGTCCGAGTTCGCCCTGTACTACATCGGCGGCATCGTCAAGCACGCCCGGGCGCTCAACGCCATCACCAACCCGGGCACCAACTCCTACAAGCGCCTGGTGCCCGGCTTCGAAGCGCCGGTGAAGCTGGCCTATTCCGCCCGCAACCGTTCGGCCTCGATCCGTATTCCCTATGTGTCGAGCGACAAGGCGCGCCGCATCGAGGTGCGCTTCCCGGATCCCACCGCCAACCCCTATCTGGCCTTCTCCGCCATGATGATGGCCGGCCTGGACGGCGTGCAGAACAAGATCCACCCCGGCGATCCGGCCGACAAGAACCTGTACGACCTGCCGCCGGAAGAGGATGCCAAGATCCCGACCGTGTGCTCGTCCCTGGATCAGGCGCTGGACTACCTGGACAAGGACCGCGAGTTCCTGACCCGCGGCGGCGTGTTCTCCAATGACATGATCGATGCCTATATCGAGCTGAAGATGGAGGAAGTCACGCGCTTCCGCATGACCACCCACCCGGTCGAGTACGAGATGTATTACAGTCTGTAAGCGGCGTTTTCGTTCCGGCAAACGGGGCCCGCGGGCCCCGTTTTGTTTTCGGCCGGCCACTGCGCGGCGTGTTGTGTTTTCCCGGTTTGCCAAAACCAATCTTGTGACTTAAACTGAAGTTCGCTTTCTAGCGGATTGAAGAATCATGAGATTTCCAAGCGGACTAAAAGCCCTTTGTGCCTTTCTGACGGGGGTGCTGTTGCCGCCGGCCGTCTCTGCCCAGGCCCTCTACAAGTGCATAGACGACGAGGGCCGCGTGAGCTATGTGGACAGCAAGAACAAGGGTTCCCTCAAAAACTGCAAGCTGCTGAGCCAGGACCTGCCCGTATCCACGATTTCGCCGCCGCGCGCACCGGCCAAGGCGCCCGGCGATTTCCCCAAGGTGGACAGGGAAACCCAGAGGAGCCGGGACAGCGAGCGCCGCAGGATCCTCGAGCAGGAACTGGCCACGGAACAGGAAAACCTGGAGAAAGCCAAGAAGGAGCTCGCCGAGCAGGAGGCCGTGCGCCTGGGCGGCGAGCGCAATTACCAGAAGGTGCTGGACCGGCTGCAGCCCTACAAGGACAAGGTGGCGCTGCATGAGCGCAACATCGAGGCGATCAGGAAGGAGCTGGCCAATATCCGGTGACTTCCCCGCCGTGGTGCGGTTTTTGCTAACTTAGGGTGCATGACCGCACCGGAGCCCCTCGCCAACCCCGCCTTCGCCGGACTGGACCTGCTTTCGTCGGCCGTCATCCTGGTGGATGGCAGCTTGATCATCCAGTACCTCAACCCCGCCGCGGAGAACCTGTTCGCCGCCAGCAGCCGGCAACTGCTGGGCAAGCCCCTGTCCCATCTGCTGGGCGAGCCGCCCGGGCTGGGCGCGGCGCTGGACAACGCCCTGCGCGACAATTGGAGCTACACCGGGCAGAACATCACGGTCCATCGTCACGGCGCCGAGCCCCTGCATCTGGACTGCACCGTCACCCCGGTCGAGACGGCCCGGGCGCGCCTGCTGCTGGAATTCCGTCCCATCGACCAGCAGCTCAAGGTGGCGCGGGAGGAGCGCCTGGCCGAGCAGCAGCAGGCCAACCGAGAGCTGATCCGCAACCTGGCCCACGAGATCAAGAATCCTTTGGGCGGCATCCGCGGCTCGGCGCAGCTTTTGGAGCGCGAGCTGAACAACCCGCAGTTGCAGGAATACACCCAGGTGATTATCAAGGAGGCGGACCGGCTGCAGGACCTGATGAACCGCCTGCTCACCTCCCACCGCCTGATGCAGCCCCAGCCGGTGAACATCCACGAGATCCTGGAGCGTGTGCGCCGCCTCATCCATGCGGAATTTCCGGGCATCCAGGTGCGCCGCGACTATGACACCAGCCTGCCGGAGCTGATGGGCGACCGCGAGCAGCTCATCCAGGCCATCCTCAACGTCGCCCGCAATGCCGCCCAGGCGCTGGAAGGGGAGGGCGAGATCGTGCTGCGCACCCGCGCCCAGCGTCAGGTGACCCTGAACAAGAAGCGCTATCGCCTGGCACTGGAATTGCAGGTGATCGACAACGGCCCCGGCATACCGGAGGAAATACGCGAACGCATTTTCTATCCCCTGGTATCGGGCCGCGACGGAGGGAGTGGGTTGGGGCTTACTCTGGCTCAAACCTTCATTCATCAACACCAGGGAGCCATAGAAGTGGATAGCCGGCCGGGGCGCACCTGTTTCACCCTGCTGCTGCCCATCCACGGTACCAAGGAATAAGCGCCACCATGAGTCCGGTCTGGATCATCGACGACGACCGCTCCATCCGCTGGGTGCTGGAAAAGGCCCTGGCGCGGGAGGAGATCCCCTACAAGAGCTTCGCCTCCGCCGCCGAGGCCTTAGCGGCCCTGGACGCGGGCACGCCGCGGCCGGAGGTGCTGCTGTCCGACATCCGCATGCCGGGCGAATCCGGGTTGGCGCTGCTGCAGAAAGTGAAGGCGCGCTTTCCGCAACTGCCGGTGATCATCATGACCGCCTATTCCGACCTGGACAGCGCGGTGGCCGCCTTCCAGGGAGGAGCCTTCGAATACCTGCCCAAGCCCTTCGACGTGGACCAGGCGGTCGAACTGGTGCGGCGGGCGATCGACGAAGGTGCGCACCAAAACGGTGCGCAGCAGGCCGACAACGGTGCGCCCGAAATCCTGGGCAAGGCGCCGGCCATGCAGGAAGTGTTTCGCGCCATCGGTCGCCTGTCCCAGTCCCACGCCACGGTCCTGATCAACGGCGAATCGGGCACCGGCAAAGAACTGGTGGCACGCGCCTTGCACCGCCACAGCCCGCGCGCCGACAAGCCCTTCGTCGCCATCAACACCGCTGCCATTCCGCGCGATTTGCTGGAGTCCGAGCTGTTCGGCCACGAGCGCGGCGCCTTCACCGGCGCCACCGCCATGCGCCGCGGCCGCTTCGAGCAGGCCGAGGGCGGCACCCTGTTCCTGGACGAGATCGGCGACATGCCCGCCGAACTGCAGACGCGCCTGCTGCGCGTGCTGTCCGACGGTCATTTCTATCGCGTCGGCGGCCACCAGTCCATCAAGGCCAACGTGCGCGTCATCGCCGCCACCCACCAGAACCTGGAGGAGCGGGTGAAGCAGGGCCTGTTCCGCGAAGACCTGTTCCACCGCCTCAACGTCATCCGGCTGCGCCTGCCGCCCCTGCGCGAGCGGCGCGAGGACATTCCTCTGCTCACGCGCCACTTCCTGCAGAAGAGCGCTCAGGAACTGGGGGTGGAGCCCAAGCGCATTTCCGAGGCGGCGCTGAAGTTCCTGTCGGCCCTGGATTTCCCGGGCAACGTGCGCCAACTGGAAAACTTGTGCCACTGGCTCACGGTCATGGCACCGGCCCAGACCATCGAGATCGCCGACCTGCCGCCCGAGCTGCGCGAGCAGACCTCGCGCGAGACCCATGCCAACTGGCTGGTGGCCCTGGGCGCCGAGACCGACCGCCTGCTCGCCGCGCGCACCGGCGGCACCTGGGACGTGCTGTGCCGCGACTTCGAGCGCACCCTGATCCGCCATGCCCTCATCGCCACCGGCGGGCGGCGCATCGAGGCCGCCCAGCTCCTGGGCATCGGTCGCAACACCATCACGCGCAAGATCCAGGAGCTGGGCATCGAAGGCGCCAAGGGCGGCGACGAGGAGTGAGCCGGGACGCAACGCCGGTGCGCTTTCGCGCATAATCGGGATGTCCCGTTCTTCGCGAGATTCCGCCGTGACCGCCTCTTTCGACGCCCTCGACGCGCAAGTGGTGCGCGCCGCCCTGGATGACCGGGCCGACCTGTTCCGCCTGGATTTCCTCGATGCCTGCGAGTCCACCAATTCGGTGGCCCTGGAGCGGGCCGGTTACGGCGCGCCGGCCGGGCTGGTCGTCGCCAGCGAGACCCAGACGGCGGGTCGCGGCCGCCGCGGCCGCACTTGGCATTCCCTTGCCGGCGCCAGTCTCACTTTTTCCCTGCTGTGGCGCTTCCCGCCGGCCCTGCCCCTGGGTGGCCTGAGCCTGGCGGTAGGCGTCGCGCTGGCGCGGGCGCTGGAAGGGCAGGGCGCCGCCGGCATCATGCTCAAGTGGCCCAACGACGTCCTCGCCGATGGCCGCAAGCTGGCGGGCATCCTCATCGAGATGGTGCCCAATACCCCGGGCGCGACGGTCATCGGCATCGGCCTGAACGTGCAACTGCCGCGCGCGCTGGCCGCCCGGATCGCCGCCGAGGCCATCGGCCTGGCCGACCTGCTGCCCTTCGCGCCCTCGCGCAACCTGCTGCTGGGCGCGGTGCTGAAGGAATTGGCCGCCGTACTCGCCCGCTTCGAGGCCGACGGCTTCCCGGCCCTGCGCGAGGACTGGCTGGCGCGCCACGCCTATGCCGGCGCCGAGGTGCGCCTGTCCCACGACGGCGTCATAGTGGCGCAGGGCCGCTGCGTAGACGTGGACCAGGACGGCGCCCTGCTGCTGCACACCGACCGGGGCGTGCAGCGCATCGTCAGCGGCGAAGTGAGCCTGAGGGCGCGATGATCCTGGCGCTCGACGCCGGCAACACGCGCATCAAGTGGGGCCTGCACGATGGCGTCGCCTGGGCCGCCCGCGGCGCGCTGGCCCTGGCCGAGGCGGAAGAGCTGGCGACGTCGATCACGGCGCCGCCCGCCGCCATCGTCGCCGCCAACGTGGCCGGCGCCGAGGTGGCACGGCGCATCGAGGCCGGCTTGTCGCGCTGGGGCGTGCCCATTCGCTGGGTAAGCGCGCAGGCAGCCCAGGGCGGCGTGATCAATGGCTATGAAAACCCGCAGCAGTTGGGCGCCGACCGCTGGGCGGCGCTGATCGGCGCGCGCCATCTGCATGCCGGCGCCAGCCTGGTGGTGAATGCCGGCACCGCCACCACGGTGGACGTGCTGGACGCGGCCGGCCTGTTCCGCGGCGGCCTGATCCTGCCCGGCTTCGATCTCATGCGCGCCTCCCTGGCGCGCAACACCGCGCAACTGCCCTGGAGCGACGGCCGGTACCGGGATTATCCGCGCAACACGGCCGATGCCATCGTCAGCGGCTGCCTGCACGCCCAGGCGGGTGCCGTGGAGCGCATGTTCGCCGCCCTGTCCGGCGAGGGGCCGGCCCTGTGCCTGCTGTCCGGCGGCGCCGCCGGCCTGCTGGCGCCGGCGCTGCGCGTGCCGTACCGGCTGGTGGACAACCTGGTCCTCGAAGGCCTGGTGCGCATCGCCGCGGCCGCCTGACGGCGCGCCCTGCCACGGGGCGGGCGCGTGCACTATTTCGCGTCTTCTTTTCGGCAGAGCTTTGGGTTAATGTAGCCGCTCGGTGCGCCATGGCAGGGGGAGGAGCGTGCCGCCTACGCCACTCTTACACAAGGAGCGAGACATGTCCGACGTCAAAGTTCTGCTCGACGAATCCGAGATTCCGACTCACTGGTACAACGTCGTCGCCGATATGAAGAATCCGCCGGCCCCGCCGCTGGGACCCGACGGCAAGCCCGTTTCGCCGGAAATGATGATGGCCATCTTCCCCGGCAACATCCTCGAGCAGGAGATGTCGGCGCAGCGCTGGATCCCCATCCCCGAGCCGGTGCGCGAGATCTACCGCCTGTGGCGTCCCTCGCCCCTGTGCCGCGCCCGCCGCCTGGAGCAGGCCCTGGGTACGCCGGCCAAGATCTACTACAAGTACGAAGGTGTGTCGCCCGCCGGCTCCCACAAGCCCAACTCGGCCGTGGCCCAGGCTTACTTCAACAAGCAGGCGGGCATCAATCGCCTCACCACCGAGACCGGGGCGGGACAGTGGGGCTCGTCCCTGGCCCTGGCCGGGCAGATGTTCGGCATGGAGGTGCGCATCTACATGGTGAAGGTGAGCTACCAGCAGAAGCCCTTCCGCCGCTCCATGATGCAGACCTGGGGCGCCGAGGTGCTGGCCAGCCCCACCAACCTCACCAACGCCGGCCGTGCCATCCTGGAAAAGGACCCGAACAACCCCGGTTCGCTGGGCATCGCCATCTCCGAGGCGGTGGAGGAGGCCGCCTCGCGCAAGGACACCAACTATGCCCTGGGCTCGGTGCTCAACCACGTGCTGCTGCACCAGACGGTGATCGGCCTGGAGGCCAAGAAGCAGTTCGCCAAGATCGGCGAGTATCCCGACATGGTGTTCGCCCCCTGCGGCGGCGGCTCCAACTTCGGCGGCGCCGCCTTCCCCTTCCTGGCCGACGCCGCCGCCGGCAGGAAGGTGCGCGCCGTGGCGGTGGAGCCCACCTCGTGCCCGACCCTCACCAAAGGGCACTACGCCTACGACTTCGGCGACCAGTCGGGCTACACCCCGCTGATGCTGATGTACACCCTGGGCCACGACTTCATGCCGCCGTCCATCCACGCCGGCGGGCTGCGCTACCACGGCGACTCGCCCCTGGTGTCCCAGCTCTACAAGGAAGGCATCATCGAGGCCGTGGCGGTGCCCCAGATCGCCACCTTCGAGGCGGGTGTGCGCTTCGCCCGCAGCGAGGGCATCATCCCCGCGCCCGAGTCCTGCCATGCCATCCGCGCGGTGATCGACGAGGCCCTGCGCTGCAAGCAAAGCGGCGAACCCAAGACCCTGTTCTTCAACCTGTCGGGCCACGGCCATTTCGACATGGCCGCCTATGACAAGTACTTCGCCGGCGAACTCGAGGACTACGAGTATCCGGAGGAGGAGATCCGCAACGCCCTGGAGCGCCTGCCCAAGGTCGCCGCCTGACGCAGCGGGAAAGCGGGGGCCATGCGCGCGCTGCCTGCCACCTTTGTCGGCCTGCTCCTGGCCAATGGCCTGCTCTACGCCTACGGCCAGGGGCTGCTCGGCGGCGCCAGGGGTGGCGGCGAGCCCGAGCGGCTGGGCGCGCAACTGGCCCCGGAGAAGATCAAGGTCGTGTCGGTGGGCACGCCGCCGCCTGCGGCGGCCGTGTCCTTCGCCTGCCGCAGCATCAGCGGCCTCGCGCGCGAACAGGCCGAGCGGCTCGCCCAGCAGTTGCAGGCCGCGGACAAGCAACTGAAGACCGAGCTGCGGCAGGAGGAAGAGCCGGCCTCGTTCTGGGTGTTCATCCCTCCCCTGCCGGACCGCGCACAGGCCGAGCGCAAGGCCGCTGAGCTGCGTGCGCTGGGCGTGCGCAATGTTCTTATCATTCAAGAGGGGCCCAACCGCAATGCCATCTCCCTGGGCGTGTTCCGCGGCGAGCAGGGTGCCAACGACGAATTGGCGGCGTTGCGGCGCCGCGGTGTGCGCTCCGCGCGGGTGGAGGCAAGGGGCGCGGCGGGGCCCAAGACCATCGTCGAACTGCACGGTCCCGCACCCGGGCTCGACCAACTGCGCCTGCCCGCGGAGTTCGCCGCCGCCGCCGTCGGTCCCTGCGGCGGTGCTGCGAAAACGCCAGCTCAATAGCGATATGGCCTTCATCGTCGGGCTCACCGGCGGCATCGGCAGCGGCAAGAGCGCCGCCGCCGAACGCTTCGCCGAGCTGGGCGCGGCGGTGGTGGACACCGACGCCATCGCCCACGAGCTCACGCGGCCCGGCGGGGCGGCCATCGGGCCGATACGGGCTGCCTTCGGCAACGGCGTCATCACCCCCGAGGGGGCGCTGGACCGGGGCGCCATGCGCCGCCTGGTGTTTCGCGACGCCGAGGCCAAGGGCCGCCTGGAGGCCATCCTCCATCCCATGATCCGCGCCGAAACCGACCGCCGTGCCCGCGCTGCCCTGGCCGCCGGCGCTTCGTACATCGTGCTGGTGGTGCCCCTGCTGGTGGAATCGGGCAGTTACCGCCGGCGGGTGAACCGCGTCGCCGTGGTGGACTGCGGCGAGGAAACCCAGGTGCGCCGCGTCGTCGCCCGCAGCGGCCTTGCGCCCGAGGAAGTGCGCGCCATCATGGCCGCCCAGGCGAGCCGCGCCCGGCGCCTGGAAGCCGCCGACGATGTCATCGACAACGAAGGCGATCTCGCCGCGCTGCGCGCCCAAGTGGACGCGCTGCACCGCAAGTACCTTGAATTGCGTGAGCTTTCATAGGGTTCGGGGCGATTCTTGTTGTTATTTCCGGCTGATTGGTTCAGAATTGCCGGAATTTTCCCATGCCCACGGTGCGCGGTGATCACTTACGAGTATCCACTCAATGAGCGTATCCGTACCCTGCTGCGCCTGGAGGATCTGTTCGACAAGACCGCCCACTTCATCGGGGCGGAAGGGGCGCAGGAGCATCATGTCGCGCTCATAACCCTGTTCGAGATCCTCGAGGTCGCCAGCCGCGCCGACCTCAAGTTCGACCTGGTGCAGGAGCTCGAACGCCAGCGCCAGATCCTGCTGTCCTTCCGCAACAACCCCGACATCTCCGAAGAAGCGCTGGCCGGCGCCCTCTACGAGATCGAGCAGGCCAGCGCCGCGCTGCTCAACATGCAGGGCAAGATCGGCCACTACCTGCGCGAGAACGAGTGGCTCATGAGCATCAAGAGCCGCGCCGCCATCCCCGGCGGCGTATGCGAATTCGACCTGCCTTCCTATCACTACTGGCTGCACCGCGACCCCCAGGCGCGCCAGCACGACCTGGCGCGCTGGCTCAACCCCATGCTGCCCATCCGCGACGGCCTGGCCATCGTCCTGCGCCTGCTGCGCGCCTCCAGCCGCAACGAGGAATACGTCGCCCCCCACGGCGCCTTCCAGCTCATGCTGAGCGGCCGCACCGCCCAGATGGTGCGCCTGCGCGTAGAGCGCGGCGAGCCGTTCGTCCCCGAGATCAGCGCCAACAAGTATGCCCTCAACATCCGCTTCACCTCCCCCGGCGGCGACATGCGCCCGCGCCAGGTGGAGGCGGATGTGGTTTTCGAGATGACGTTCTGCAATTTGTAGCGGGCGACATGCGTCCAGGGCTGGGCACGGCCCACTCGCCCCGGAGATCTCGGGGCGCAAGCCCGGCCCGCTTATCGCTCCTCTGAACCCCAACGTGAGGTCGCAAGACAATGTCGCCCACAAGCCCTGTGACAACAGTCCGCTTCGCGGATCTTCGCGACGCGTTTGGCTTCGTCAGTGCTGGTCCGCCGTCCGAGAACAGCGCCTATATCGACCCGCGGACAGGGCAGATCTTTTGGGTCTCGTCCATGGTCGATATCGAACAGGACGTCCCTGACGACCTTGAGACGTCCGATCGATACATCGCTGTGCCACACAAGTACGATCTGGATCTCGGACATGCCCTCGCCTTGGACTTTGTTGCTCGAGAACTTCCAGCCGATTTCGAGACCGCGAAGGGTTACTTCCGTAGCAGAGGCGCCTACCGACGGTTCAAGGACTTGCTTGAGCTCCGAGGCAAAGTCGATGCGTGGTATGCGTTCGAGGAACGCGCTATCGAAGAAGCGCTGCGTGATTGGTGCCGCAGCAACGACATTCAACTCATGGATGATCCGGGTGCGGCCTCACATCGCCGATTTCGTCAGCCGCTTCTTCGCGCCTAAGCTGCGCGTGCCGTGAAGTTCCTGGAAGGGGAGATCGAATTCTGATCGGGCGTGGGTTACCATGCCGCCATGGCAAAGACCAAACCCCGCACCATTGCCTGTCCCACCTGCGGCAAGCCGGTGGAGTGGGGGCCCCAGAGCCCCTTCCGGCCCTTCTGCTCCGAGCGCTGCAAGAAGATCGACTTGGGCGCCTGGGCAGCGGAGGAGTACCGCGTGCCCGAGCAGCCGGGCGGCGGCCAACTGCCCGAGGGAGAGCAGTAACGCTTACAGCAAGCCCCAGGCGGCGCGGATGGCGGCCACGCCGTGGGCGCCGGCGCGCCACGCGTGCTCCAGGTCGGCGCGCTGTAACCCCCCCAGGGCGAATACCGGCAGGGGGTAGTCGCGCGCCAGCTCGGCGAAGCGCTCCCAGCCCATGCCCGGGGCAGGGCCGTGACTGGCGGTTGCTTTTACCGGACCCAGCACAACGAAATCCAGCTCCAGCGCCGCCGCCTGGGCCAGTTCTTCCGCGTCATGGCAGGAGGCGGCGACCAGGGGCAGGGCGGGCCGTTCCGTCAGGCGCATGAGCCGGGCCGAGGGCAGGTGCACGCCGTCGGCGCCCAGGCGCCGCGCCAGTTCGGCATCGCCGCTCACCAGCACGCGCGCGCCGTGGCTTAAGGCGAGGCGCAGCGCGTCCCGGTAGAACTGGTCGCGCTCGGGGCCGGCCAGGGCCGGCTCGCGCAGCTGCACCAGGCGCAGGCCGTGGTGCAGGGCGTGCTCCAGGCGCTCCAGCTGCTGCGCGCAGCCTATGCCGACGGCATGGGTGATGGCGTAGAACTCGGGCAGGGCCAGGGCGCGCAGCACCGGGGCGTTGGCGGGCAGCAGGGGCGCCACCGAAATGTGCCCCACCCGCTGCCAGGCGAGGCTGCTGTGGTGCAGATCGTCGATCTCCCCGTGCCAGGCGGTGACACGGAAGAAGTGCAGGCGCACGTGGGCGTGGGGGTAGACGAACTCGCGCAGGATCCAGGGATAGGCCCGCTCCACGGTGATGCCCAGCTCCTCGCGCAGCTCGCGCACCAGGGCATGCAAGGGCGTCTCTCCCCGTTCCACCTTGCCGCCGGGGAATTCCCAGTAGCCCGCATAGACCGTGCCCTCGGGACGCCGGCCCAGCAGGAAGCTGCCGTCGGGGCGCAGCAGCACGGCGGCGGCGACGTCGACGATCTTCCGGGCCACGGCCGTTCCCTAGCGCGGCTGCCGGGCGCGGGCGGCGGGCTTGCGCCGGGGCTTGGCCGGGGCGTGACGGCCGGCGTAGTCGCGCGCGAACTGCCAGGCCACGCGCCCGCTGCGCGAGCCGCGCAGCAGGGCCCATTGCAGCGCCGCCTCGCGCGCCGCGGCGATTTCCGCCGCGGGCACGCCGAACTCTCCCAGCCAGTAGTTGGCGATGGCGAGATAGGCGTCCTGGTCGAAGGGATAGAAGGACAGCCACAGGCCGAAGCGCTCGGACAGGGAGATCTTCTCCTCCACCGCCTCGCCCGGATGGATCTCGTCGCCCACCCGATGGGTGTCCAGGTTCTCCTGGAGATACTCGGGCATCAGGTGGCGCCGGTTGGACGTGGCATAGATCAGCACGTTGTCCGGGCTGCTGGCCACCGAGCCGTCGAGGATGCTCTTGAGCGCCTTGTAGCCCGGCTCCCCGGACTCGAAGGACAGGTCGTCGCAGAACAGGATGAAGCGCTCGGGGCGGCGGTCGATCAGCTCGACGATGTCGGGCAGATCCACCAGGTCGTTCTTGTCCACCTCGATCAGGCGCAGGCCCTGGGGCGCATACTCGTTGAGCAGGGCCTTCACCAGGGACGACTTGCCGGTGCCCCGGGCGCCCGTGAGCAGCACGTTGTTGGCGCTGCGGCCGGCGACGAACTGGCGCGTGTTCTGGTCGATGCGGCTCTTCTGCTCGTCGATGTCGCGCAGGTCCTGCAGGCGGATGCGATGGGGATGGGCCACCGCCTCCAGGTGGCCGCGCCCGCCGCGCTTGCGCCAGCGAAAGGCCACCGCGGCGCGCCAGTCCGGCTCCGGCGCCGACGCCGGCAGCAGGCCCTCGATGCGCTCCAGCAGCGCTTCGGCGCGCGCGATCAGGCGCTGTACATCACTCATCACCACCCTCCTTCTCCTTGTTGTGCCTGCGCGGCCAGGTCCACCACACGATCAGCAGCAGCAGGGCCAGGGCTACGCCCGCTTCCAGCAGAATGATCCACATATCCGGTGTCCCAGTGGGGGAACGTATACTTCGCGTTTGGACAAAGGCGGGACTTTACCAAAAATGATGTCGCTACATGCTCTGGCCGGGCGCCTCCTGCGCCCGGACCACCGATTCGCTCACCACCTCCTGGCCGCCCTGCTGGCGCTGCTGCTGTCCGCCTGCGCCACGACGCCGGCGCCGACGCCTCAGGCCTGCCCCGCCGCCCCGGCCTGCGCGCCGTGCCCGGTGTGCCCCACGCCGCCGGCACCGCCGCCTCCGGCCAAGCCCCTGGAGCCGGCGCGCTGGGAAGAGCTGCCGGGCTGGCGCGAGGCGCGCCTCGCGCCAGCCCATGCTGCCTTTCTGGAATCGTGCAAGGCCCTGGCCAGGCGGCCCGCCTGGCTGCACGTGTGCCAGCGGGCGCGCGAGCTGGAGGGCGCCGACGAGGTGGCACTGCGCCGCTTCTACGAAGCCGAGTTCACCCCCTTCCAACTGGTGAATCCCGACGGCAGCCGCGACGGCCTGATCACCGGCTACTACGAGCCGGTGCTCAAGGGCGCGCGCAGCCGGGACCGGATAAACCGCTACCCGGTCTATGGCGTGCCGGACGACCTGCTGGTGATCGACCTGGGCGATCTCTACCCCGAGCTCAAAGGCATGCGCCTGCGCGGCCGCCTGGAGGGGCGCAAGGTGGTGCCCTATTATTCCCGCGCCGAACTGGAGCAGCGCGCGCCCCAGCTCAGGGACAAGGTGCTGTACTGGGTGGAGGACCCGATCGAGCTGTTCTTCCTGCAGATCCAGGGCTCGGGCCAGATCCAGTTGGCCGACGGCAACCGCGTGCGTATCGGCTACGCGGACCAGAACGGTCATCCCTACCGCTCCGTCGGCCGCTATCTCATCGACAACGGCGAACTGGCGGCGGAGCAGGCGTCCATGCAGGGCATCAAGGCCTGGGCCCGGGCCAATCCCCAAAGGCTCGACGAGCTGCTCAATGCCAACCCTAGCTTCGTCTTCTTCCGCGACATTCCCCTCGACAGCGCCGGGCCGCTCGGCGCCCTGGGGGTGCCGCTGACGCCGGCGCGCAGCCTGGCGGTCGATCCGCGCACCACGCCCCTGGGCACACCCGTCTATCTGGACACCACCCGGCCGAACAGCGACGAACTCCTGCGCCAGCTCATGGTGGCCCAGGATACGGGCGGGGCCATCAAGGGGCCAGTGCGCGCCGACTTCTTCTGGGGGCTGGGGCCGGAAGCGGGTGCCCTGGCGGGACGCATGAAGCAGACGGGGCGCATGTGGGTGTTGCTGCCGCCGGCGCTGGCACCGAGATGAGGCGGTTTGCACCGAAATGGGGCTATCACCCCGCACTCCGCACCGTGCTGGTGCTTAAAACGCCCCGCCTTGGCGCGATGCTTCCGTAAGCCGCTGAAACTAAAGAGGGCATTCACGCGGAACGCAAATTGCTAGGCGCTCCCGACTCGTGCATAGGGAGGCCAAAATGGAGCATTTGAAGAGTTCCGCCGACGTGCTGTTCATCCTGCTGGGCGCCATCATGGTGCTGGCGATGCACGCGGGATTTGCGTTCCTGGAACTGGGGACGGTGCGCAAGAAGAACCAGGTGAACGCCCTGGCCAAGATCCTGAGCGATTTCGCCATATCCACCATCGCCTACTTCTTCATCGGCTACGGCATCGCCTACGGCGTGCATTTCTTCAACGGCGCCGACACCCTGGCGCAGAAATCCGGCTACGAGCTGGTCAAGTTTTTCTTCCTGCTCACCTTTGCTGCCGCGATTCCCGCCATCGTCTCGGGCGGCATCGCCGAGCGCGCCCGGTTCTATCCCCAGCTCGCCGCCACCTTCCTGCTGGTGGGCTTCGTCTATCCCCTGTTCGAGGGCATCGCCTGGAACCAGGCGTTCGGCATCCAGGCCTGGCTCAAGGCGAGCCTGGGCGCCGAGTTCCATGACTTCGCCGGCTCGGTGGTGGTGCACGCCGTGGGCGGCTGGATCGGCCTGGTGGCCGTGCTGCTGCTGGGGGCGCGGCGCGGCCGCTACGGCAGGGACGGCGCCATAGCGGCCCATCCGCCTTCCTCGATCCCGTTCCTGGCGCTGGGCGCCTGGGTGCTCACCGTGGGCTGGTTCGGCTTCAACGTCATGTCGGCCCAGAGCATCGACAAGGTGAGCGGCCTGGTGGCGGTCAACTCCCTCATGGCCATGGTGGGCGGCATCGTGGCGGCGCTGGCGGCCGGCAAAAACGATCCGGGCTTCCTGCACAACGGCCCGCTGGCCGGCCTGGTGGCGGTGTGCGCCGGCTCGGACCTGATGCACCCGGTGGGGGCACTCATCACCGGTGCCGTGGCCGGGGCCCTGTTCGTGTACCTGTTCACCCTGACCCAGAACCGCTGGAAGATCGACGACGTGCTGGGCGTGTGGCCCCTGCACGGCCTGTGCGGGGCCTGGGGCGGCATCGCCGCGGGGATTTTCGGCAGCACCGCCCTGGGCGGCATGGGCGGCGTGAGCCTCGCCGCCCAGCTTGCCGGCACCCTGCTGGGGGTGGCCATTGCCGTCGTCGGCGCCCTGGTGATTTACGGCGTCATCCGGCAGACCGTGGGGCTGCGCCTGGACCCGGAGCAGGAATTCAACGGCGCCGATCTCTCCATCCACAACATCACGGCGACGCCGGAGCGCGAGACGCTCTGGTGACGGCAATAGGCTACTTGCCGCCGCCCGCCTTGG
The DNA here is from genome assembly GCA_020723855.1 of Uliginosibacterium gangwonense. Taxonomy (GTDB): domain Bacteria; phylum Pseudomonadota; class Gammaproteobacteria; order Burkholderiales; family Rhodocyclaceae; genus DYIB01. Next base: position 8,997 of record DYIB01000021.1, on the reverse strand, counting down.
CCAGCATCTGCTCCAGCTCGGCCAGGGGGACGGCGCCCGGGACACGCTCGCCGTTGGTGAGAAAGATGGTGGGGGTGCCGGTGACTTTCAGCTTCTGGCCCAGGGCCAGGTTCTTCTCCAGGGGCGTGTCGCAGTCGCCTTTGCCGGCGGGCGCCGTTCCCTGCACCATCAGATCCTGCCAGGCCTTGCCGCGGTCGGCGGCGCACCACACGGCCTTTGCCTTGTCGTAGCTGTCCTGGGACAAGATGGGATAGAGGAAGGTGTAGATGGTGACGTTGTCCATGGTCGCCAGATCCTTGGCGAGCCGCTTGCAGTAGGTGCAATTGGGGTCCTCGAAGGTGGCGATGACGCGCTTGCCGTTGCCGCGCACCATCTTCACGGCGTTTTCCAGGGGCAGGTCGGAGAACTTGATGGCCGAGAGCTGGCGCACCCGCTCCTGGGTGAGGTTCTTCTTGGTCGCCACGTCGATGACATTGCCAGCGAAGAAGTAGGTCACTTTCTCGTCCGTGTAGATCACGTCGCTGCCCGAGGTCACTTCGTAGAGGCCCAGGTAGGGCGTCCTGCGCACGCCATCGACCTTGAAGTTGAGCTTGGCTTCCACCGCCTTCTTCACTGCCGCCTCGTTGGCAAGCGCCGAGACGGCGAGCAGCGCAACGACGAGGGCGGCGACCAGTTTTTTCATCATCATCTCCGTTCAATTCGAGCCGAGGGCGTAACGCACGAGAATCTCGCGTACGACCGGCAAGCGGTTGGTAAGGTTCAGTCCGGCGTTGCGTAGCCACGACAGGGCCGGCTCGCGCGGCCGGAACAGGCGCTGCAGCCCGTGGGTGGTCCATTGCAGCAGGGTCACTTCCTCCGCTCGGGCGCGCGCATAGCGGCGCAGCACGGGCAATTCGCCGGGATCGCGGTGGGCGGGCAGGGCGTCCAGTTCCTGCGCCAGGGCGCGGGCGTCGGCGAAGCCGAGATTGATGCCATGGCCCGACAGGGGGTGGATGGCATGGGCGGCGTCGCCGATCAGGGCCAGTCGCGGCGCCACCACCTGGGACACGCGCATCAGCCGCAGGGGAAAGGCGGCGGGGGCGGTCACCATGCGCAGGGCGCCCAGGCGCCAGCCGCCGGCATCGGCCACGCGCCGGCAGAATTCCTCGGCCGGCAGCGCCCGCAACTCGGCGGCGTGGGCATCGGGCGTGGACCACACCATGGAGATCAGCTCTCCCGGTAGGGGCAGCCAGGCGAGCACGCCGTCCTCGCGGAACCACTGGAAGGCCGTGTTGCGGTGGGGGCGCTCGCAGGCCAGGTTGGCCACCACGCCCTGTTCGCCGTAGGCGGCGGTCTCGGCCGCCAGGCCCGCCGCCTGGCGCACCCACGAGTCGGCGCCGTCGGCGGCGACGAGGAGGCGCGCCTGCGCCGTGCGGTCGTCTTCCAGCGCCAGGCGTACCGCCTGCGCATCGAATTCCAGCGCCCGCGGCCGGGCCGGGCACAGCAGGGTGACATTGGCCTGGCGCTTGACGGTCTCCCACAGCTCGCGCTGCATCAGGCCGCTTTCGACGATCCACGCCAGTTCGGAGACCCCGCTGCGATAGGCGGAGAAATCGAGCCGTCCGCCCCGGTCGCCGTGGATTTCCATTTCATGGACCGGGGACAGGCGCGCCGGGTCCAGGTGCTGCCACACGCCGATGGCTTCGAGAAACCGGGCGTTCGACGGGCTGACGGCGTAGATGCGCGCATCCCAGGCGCCGGCGGGCGGCGCCGGGGCACGGCCCTCCACCAGGCCGATGCGCAAGCGCGAGCTCTTGAGGGCGACCGCCAGGCTGGCACCGGCCAGGCCGGCGCCGACGATCAGCACGTCGAAATGAAGGGGTGGAACCACCGGGATGCGGGACAATGGCAAACCATACATTGTGGGGTCAGAGCCTTGTCTTGACAAGGCTTCCCCTCCGGCCGGATAATGCGCGCCCTTGCGCCTGGTGATGTAGCTCAGCCGGTTAGAGCGACGGATTCATAATCCGTAGGTCGAGGGTTCAAGTCCCCCCATCACCACCATTTCCCTCAGTTGCACCCCCTGCACAATGCCATCGCCATGGCCCGCAATGGCGTCCGACAAGACGGCCGTTCGAAGCGCCGCGTTTATTCCGTCGTGAGGGCTCGTCACTCGACCATGGACTTTCCCGCCAGGCCGGCACAGGGCATTGCAGCCACCGACAAGCGCTGGTCGATCCGTACCCAGTCCGAGGATGGGTGCCTGCACAAGGAGGACAGCGAGTACGGCGGCACGGGGGGCGGGCTGGCCATCGTCGAGCGCCACGGCGGCCGGGTGTGGGCGCAATCGGCCCCCGGGCAGGGCGCCGTGTTCTATACTTCGGCCACCGGCGGCGACCGTGCCGCTGCCGGTGGCCTTCCCGGGAGCACGTCGCCCTGACCTTTCGACTATAATTTCAGCCAGCTCCATAGCGCGTGGGGGCGCCATGAACCTGCTGATTCCCGCCCTGGTAGAAGGCCTGATCGATGCGATGATCAATTCGCAGGGCGGTACGCCGGCACCCGGCACCCCGCCCTCGCCCATCGCCACCCCGGCCGGCCTCGTGCGCACCATTCCGGCCAACGCCGAGAAGGCGACGATGAACCCGCCCTACCAGGGCATGGTCCAAATGGACGACAAGGCGCTGCGGCTGTCGCCCGCCTCCCAGATCCGCGACGAGTTCAACCGCATCGTGCTGCCCGGCATGCTGCAGAAGCCGGTGTTGGTGCGCTATACCACCGACAGTTACGGCAACGTGCATAACGTCTGGATATTGACCCAAGCAGAGGCTCGGCAGCCCGTTCCCAAACCGCAGTGAAGAAGCTCTATATCAAGACCTTCGGCTGCCAGATGAACGAGTACGATTCCGACCGCATGGCGGACGTGCTCGCGGCGGCGGAAGGGGTCGTGAAGACCGATAATCCCGAGGAAGCCGACGTCATCCTGTTCAACACCTGCTCGGTGCGCGAGAAGGCGCAGGAGAAGGTGTTCCACGACCTGGGCCGCGTCAAGCACCTGAAGCGCGTCAGGCCCGGGCTGGTGATCGGCGTGGGCGGCTGCGTGGCGAGCCAGGAGGGAGCGTCCATCGTCGAGCGCGCGCCCTACGTGGACGTGGTGTTCGGTCCCCAGACCCTGCACCGCCTGCCCCAGCTCATCCGCGCCCGGCGCGAGTCGGGCAGACCCCAGGTGGACACCTCCTTCCCGGAGATCGAGAAGTTCGACAACCTGCCGCCCGCCCGCGTCGAAGGCGGCTGCGCCTTCGTGTCGGTGATGGAGGGTTGCAGCAAATATTGCACCTTCTGCGTCGTACCCTATACGCGCGGCGACGAGGTGTCGCGACCCCTGGAGGACGTGCTGGCGGAGATCGCCGCTCTGGTACGGCAGGGCGTCAGGGAAGTGACCCTGCTGGGCCAGAACGTCAATGCCTATCGCGGTCAGATGGCGGACGGCGAAGCCGCCGACTTCGCCCTGCTGCTGGACTGCGTGCACGACATCCCGGGCATCGAGCGGGTGCGCTTCACCACCTCGCACCCGCGCGAATTCACCCAGCGCCTGATCGACGCCTACGCTCGCCTGCCCAAGCTGGTGAGCCATCTGCACCTGCCGGTGCAGTCCGGCTCCGACCGCATCCTGGCGGCCATGAAGCGCGGCTACACGGCGCTGGAGTACAAATCCATCGTGCGGCGGCTGCGCGCCGTGCGCCCGGACATTTCCCTGTCCACGGATTTCATCGTCGGTTTCCCCGGGGAGACGGAACGGGATTTCGAACTGACCATGAAGCTGATCGAGGACGTGGGCTTCGACGCCTCTTTCAGCTTCATCTATAGCCCGCGCCCCGGCACGCCCGCGGCGGAGCTGCCCGATGACACGCCCCACGAGCTCAAGGTGCAGCGCCTCATGCGCCTGCAGCGGCGCATCGAGGAGCAGGCGCGCGCGATCAGCGAGAAGATGGTGGGCAGCGTACAGCGCGTGCTGGTGGAAGGCCTGTCCAAGAAGGATCCGGGCGAACTGGCGGGGCGCACCGACAATAACCGGGTGGTGAATTTCGCCGGCCATCCCCGTCTGGTGAACCAGTTCGTGGACGTCACCATCACCGCCGCCCTGCCCCATTCCCTGCGCGGCGAAATCGTGGCGCGCGAGTCGTGAAGCGCGATCGGACTCCCATCTTGCGCAACCGTCCGCTGGAACTCCTCCTGCAGCCCGTCGACAACCAGCAGCTCGCCAACCTGTGCGGGGCGCTGGACGAGAACCTGCGCCAGATCGAGGCCGCCTATGACGTGGCGATCACGCGGCGCGGCGAGCGCTTCGCGCTGCACGGCCACCCGGCGCAGACCGCGCAGGCGGCCCAGGCGCTGCAGCATTTCTACGGCCAGGCGAAGGACCACCTGTCGGTCGACGACATCCAGCTCGGCCTGGTGGAGCTGAAGAACCGCGGCCAGGCGGGCCAGTCGGCGCCCGGGCTGCTCACGCGCAAGACCGATCTGCACGGGCGCACGCCGCGCCAGGTGCAGTACCTGCGCCAGATCCAGGAGCACGACATCACCTTCGGCGTCGGCCCGGCGGGCACGGGCAAGACCTATCTCGCGGTCGCCTCGGCGGTGGATGCCTTCGAGCGCGAGACCGTCGCGCGCATCGTGCTGACGCGCCCGGCGGTGGAGGCGGGCGAGCGCCTGGGCTTCCTGCCGGGAGATCTGGCGCAGAAGGTCGATCCCTATCTGCGTCCCCTGTACGACGCGCTCTACGACCTGATGGGCTTCGACAAGGTGGCCAAGCTGTTCGAGCGCAATGCCATCGAGATAGCGCCGCTGGCCTACATGCGCGGGCGCACGCTCAATCATGCCTTCATCATTCTCGATGAGGCGCAGAACACCACGCCCGAGCAGATGAAGATGTTCCTCACGCGCATCGGCATCGGCGCCAAGGCGGTGATCACCGGCGACGTCACCCAGATCGACCTGGCGCGCGGCTCCAAGAGCGGGCTCGTCGAGGCGCGCCAGATCCTCAGGGAGGTGCGCGGCATCGCCTTCACGGAATTCCTGGCCGAGGACGTGGTGCGCCATCCCCTGGTGGCGCGCATCGTAAGCGCCTATGAAAAGCACGAAAAGGAACGGGACGGGGAGGCTTAACGTGTCGGTGCAGCGCGCCGTGCGCGACGGCGCATTGCCCGCCCGCAGCGAGATCAGGAAGTGGCTGATGGCGGCCTACGACGGCGCGGCGGAGATCACCGTGCGCTTCGTGGACGAGGAGGAGGGGCGTAGCCTCAACAGGGCCTACCGCGGCAAGGACTACGCCACCAACGTGCTGTCCTTCCCCTACGCGCCGCCGCCCCGGCTGGCGGGCGACCTGGTGCTGTGCGTGCCGGTGGTGCTGCGCGAAGCCGAGGAGCGCCGCCGTCCGGTCCAGGCCCATTTCGCCCACCTGATCGTGCATGGTATGCTGCACCTGCAGGGATACGACCATGAGCAGGACCGCGATGCGGAAATCATGGAGCAAAAAGAACGGGACATTCTCGCTGCCCTGGGCTATCCGGATCCTTATGATGAATCGTGACGTGTGACAAGTGACCCGATTGCCGCCGGCAGTGGTCACTCGTCACCCGTCCCCCGTCACAGCTTTTATGGAACCTTCCCCCAGTAGACGCTCTCTGTTTGAACGCCTGTCCGCGCTGATCATGCGCGAGCCCGAAGACCGCGAGCAGCTCCTGTCGCTGCTACATTCCGCCTTTGAACGCAACCTGCTGGACGCCGACGCCCTGTCCATCATCGAGGGGGCGCTGTCCGTGTCCGACATGCAGGTGCGCGACATCATGGTGCCGCGCGCCCAGATGGAGACCGTCTCCATCCACGAGAAACCCGAGGAGTTCATCGACCGCGTCATCGAGGTGGCCCACTCGCGCTTTCCCGTCACCGGCGAGAGCAAGGACGACGTGCTCGGCATCCTGCTGGCCAAGGACCTGCTGCGCTACTACGCCGGCAAGGAGTTCGACATCCGCGACATGTTGCGCCCGGCGGTGTTCATTCCCGAGTCCAAGCGCCTCAACGTGCTGTTGCGCGAGTTCCGCGCCAGCCGCAACCACATGGCCATCGTGGTGGACGAGTACGGCGGCGTGGCGGGCCTGGTCACCATCGAGGACGTGCTGGAGCAGATTGTCGGCGACATCGAGGACGAGTACGATTTCGACGAAGCCTCCGACAACATCCTGCTCGATTCGGCGGGGCGCTACCGCGTCAAGGCCACCACCGAGATCGAGGACTTCAACGCCGCCTTCGGCACCCACTTCAGCGACGAGGAATTCGACACCGTGGGCGGCCTGGTGATCCATCACCTCGGCCGCATGCCCAAGCGCGGCGAGACCCTGGTGCTGGACGGCCTGCGCATCCAGGTGCTGCGCGCCGACAGCCGGCGCGTGCACACCCTGCTGGTGGACAGCGGCGCGCGCGAGCGCGCCCCAGCCAGCGTTTCCTGAGCACTCCCGGCCATGACATTCAATTTGCGGCCCGGCGCCGGCAGCCGCGACCGCCTTCAGTTGCTTGCCGCGTCGGGCGCCGGTGCTGCCACGGTGCTGGGCTTCGCCCCCTTCGGCCTGTTCCCGGTGCCGCTGCTCACCGTGGCCCTGCTGATCGGGCTGTGGCAGGGCGCCGCCTCGCCCCGGCGGGCGGCGCGCAGCGGCTTCCTGTTCGGCCTGGGCTATTTCCTGGCGGGGGTGTCCTGGGTCTATGTCAGCCTGCACCAGTTCGGCGGCATGGCGGCGCCCCTGGCGGCCATCGCCACGGTGCTGTTCTGCGCCTATCTGGCGCTGTTCCCGGCGCTTGCCGGCTGGCTCTACGGGCGCTTGCGGGCCGGCCATTGGCTGGCCGATGCTCTTCTCGCCGCCGCCGCCTGGACCGGGGCGGAGTGGCTGCGCGGCTGGCTGTTCACCGGCTTCCCCTGGCTGGCCCTGGGCTACGCCCAGACGCCGCCCAGCCCCCTGGCCGGGCTGGCGCCGCTGGCCGGCGTGTTCGGCGTCGGCTTCGCCAGTGTCCTGATCGCCGCGCTGATCGCCACCGCCTGGCAGGCGCGGCGCCGGCTGCCCTGGAGCGCGGCCGCCATCGCCGCCGTGGCGGCCCTGGGCTTCGCCCTGGGACGGGTGGAATGGACGCGGCCCGTGGGCGAGCCGCTGGAGGTGAGCCTGCTGCAGGGCAATATCGAGCAGAGCCTGAAGTGGAAGCCGGAGCGCCTGCGCCAGTCCATGGATGCCTATCTGCGCCTGGCACAGGCCCATCCGGCGCGGCTCGTGGTGCTGCCGGAGACCGCCCTGCCGCTGCTGTTCGACCAGGTGCCACCGGATTACCTACAGGCATTGCGCCAGGCGGCGGACGGGGGCCGGGGCGACGTGCTCCTGGGCAGCGTCATGCGCGACGGGTCGGAGCGCTACTACAACAGCGCCGTGGGCCTGGGCGCCAGCCCGGTCCAGACCTACAGCAAGCGCCACCTGGTGCCCTTCGGCGAATTCACGCCGCCGGCCTTCCAGTGGACCCTGGCGCTGCTGCACATCCCCATGTCCAATTTCAGCCGCGGCGCTCCCGAGCAGCCGGTGCTGGAACTGGCCGGCCAGCGGGTGGCGGTGAACATCTGCTACGAGGACTTGTTCGGCGAGGAGATCATCCGGGCGCTACCGGAGGCCACCCTGCTGGTGAACCTGTCCAACACCGCCTGGTTCGGCGATTCCCTGGCCCAGCCCCAGCACCTGCAGATCGCCCGCATGCGCAGCCTGGAGACCGGCCGCCCCATGCTGCGCGCCACCAACACCGGCATGACCGCCATGGTCGGCGCGCGCGGCGAGGTCGCCGCCGTGCTGGAGCCGTTCACGGAAGGCGCGCTGACCGGCACGGTGACCGGCTACAGCGGCACCACGCCCTTCGTGCGCTGGGGCAACGGGCCGGTGGTGGCCTTGTCCTTGGGCGGCCTGCTCGGCGCCGCCCTCAGGCGCAGGCGGGAAAGACGGACTACAGCGAATAGCGCACCGTGTCGATGGTGAGGGCCGGCCGGCCCATGGCGCGGGCCGCGGCGCAGACGAACTGCTTCACCCACTGGCTGCGCCCCTCCCACTCCGATTTGGACCGGCTGCCCGCCAGCAGCAGGATGCGATCCACCAGCAGCACCTTGCCCACCGGGTTGGTGGGCTCGCAGCCGGCGGCTTCGAACTCCCGCGCCAGCCAGCCCTGGGCCGACTCGGGGGAAAACATGGACAGCTCGGACTCGGTGAGAGGGAAGTCGTGGCTTTCGCCGTCTTTCAGGATCACGGTAACGTGGCAGTCCATGAGTGTCTCCGGGTGGTTTTGGCGAATGTTACTCCAAGCGTTTTGACTCCGTGGCGATTGTCGCCGGCTCGACAAAGACCGCCGCCGTTCCTCTCTGCACGGGCGAAAACCCAGTAAAATCACGCTTTTTGCCGTTTCCGCGGGGCCCCATTCTCGAACATGCCGACTTTCCAGGAAGTGATCCTGCGGCTGCAGGATTTTTGGGACAAACAAGGCTGCGTGCTGCTCCAGCCCTACGACATCGAAGTGGGCGCGGGCACCTTCCACACCGCCACCTTTCTGCGCGCCATCGGCCCCGAGCCGTGGAACGCCGCCTACGTGCAGCCCTCGCGCCGTCCCAAGGACGGGCGCTACGGCGAGAACCCCAACCGCCTGCAGCATTACTACCAGTACCAGGTGGTGCTGAAGCCGTCCCCCGACCACATCCAGGAACTCTATCTCGACAGCCTGCGCGCCCTGGGGATAGACACCCACCAGCATGACATCCGTTTCGTCGAGGACGACTGGGAGTCGCCCACCCTGGGCGCCTGGGGGCTGGGCTGGGAAGTGTGGCTGGACGGCATGGAAGTGACCCAGTTCACCTATTTCCAGGAAGTGGGCTCGCTGCCCTGCCGCCCCGTGCTGGGCGAGATCACCTACGGCCTGGAGCGCCTGGCCATGTACCTGCAGGGCGTGGAG
>DYIB01000020.1:31840-38371 GCA_020723855.1 Uliginosibacterium gangwonense | reverse complement strand
AAGGCGTGCAGCATGCCGTCGTTGCCGCCGGCATAGACGACCGACTGACGGTTCTTGTTGTTCTCCGCGAAGGCCGCGTAGTTGTCGTCGCTGTATCGGAACGGCGGCTTCTTGACGAAGACCGGCGCCCCATTGACGATGTCGCCGAGCACATGCTTACGGTCACGATAAAGTTTGTAGGTGTTGCCGCTTTCGTCCTCGTATTGCGTCTGGCCGCGGATGAACCCGATGATGCTCTGCGGCGTGGCTTGCGCCTGCTCGGCACCCGTGAAGGTCGGGTATTGGCTGAGCTGGCCGTTCGGATTGGTCGGGCCGGCATCGAAATAATGGGTCGCGATTTCGCTCGAGAGATTGGTCGCCGTAAAGTCTTTCAGCATCCCGCCTTTGGCGAAATAGATGGTGCGGCTGTCGCTCGAGGGTCCGACCCGGCTATCGAGCTTGGCCTTCGCCGACCATGCCGCGGTGTCCGATACCGTGCCGCTTGTCAGGTCGATGGTGCGCGCCTCGATGTCCCCGTCCCAATCGACGGTCGTGTACATCGCGACATAGGCATAGTTGTCGCCGGCCACCGGCTCGAGGTTGGAGGTCGCCGCCGCGGCGGCCGAAGCCGTGCGCGCCGAAACGCCCGCAAGCGCTTTCTGGATCCCGCTCGCCAGCGCCTCCGGCGACTTGGCGCTGAAATACTTGCCGCGCCCGTTGACCGCTGCGTGCCATAGATCGTCGACGCGGTGCAAATCCTCCTTATCCATCGGGTCGGGCCAGATCTTCGTGCCTTGCTTCAATGCCTCGAAGTCCGGGCAGCCACCCGAGTCGTAGTTCTCGCAATACTTGAGCGAGCCGTCGATGCCCAGCCCCAGCGTGAAGGTCGTCATGTGCTGGTGGCTCGCCTTGTCTTCGCCGGCGCCCGGAACGTTGTTCTCGCATACATCCAGACCGAGCGCGCCGGTGCAATTGCTCAAGGACGGGGTACGTAGATCGGCCTGGTAGTAGTACATCGCCACGTCGGCGAGCGAGTCGCTCGTGCCGCCAGCGGTCGACGTCGTGTCGGAGATCAGCACCGGATCGCTCGGATTGGGGCTCGGCACCGTCGGATTGCTTTGACAACTGGAATACGTAGGCGAGCCATAATTGACCCAGCCGCTATCGACCGACGGGCCCGGCGGATTCAAGGGCGTAGTCACCGTCTTGCGTTGTTTCTGGGTGACGAGCTTCTTCTTCCCGCCCGAGCAGCCGCTCGTCGTCGTCGAATAGCTATTGCGCTCGTAGGTCACGACCTGCTGGCTCGTCGCGCCATCCCACATGGGTTTCGGCGCGGCACCGTCCTGGTTGCCGATTGCCGAAGTGCCATCGATCTTGTACCCGGCATCGCCATTCCAGAAGCCGTCGGTGGCCAGGATGGTGAAGTTCTGTTGGCAGGAATACTGTACCGGATCGTCGCCGATCTTGCCCGCATAGATGCGTCCGACCTTGGACAGAGCCGCGCGCAGGGGCGTGCCGCCGGAAGCGCTCGCCTTGTACAGTTTATCGAAGAACTTGGTGCGCTGGTCGCAGCCCGGATTCGCGCCGCAAAAATCGGCGATGCTCTGAAATTCGTCGTTCGTGCTGTTCGTGCCCGTATAGCTGTGGGTAGTATAGCCGATCCGGTATTTGGACGGCTCCGACAGATTGGCAAGCGCCTTGCCCACCGCGGTCTTCGCCGTATACAGTCGAATGCGGTAGTAGCTGTACCAGTTGGCGAAATTCTGCCGTGCCGCCGCGCCCTGGCCCTCCACGGTCACCTTGGCGAACACGTTCTTGCCGGGCGCGCTGCCAATGGCGGAGTTGCATTCGCTGTAGAAAGTCGTCGAGGTATCGACGGAACCGTCGGCGAGATAGGTGTAGGAGAGAGCCGGCTGAGACCCGCTATAGGCGTAATAGTATGCCGCCTGCGCGGTATCGTCGCCGCCACCCCAGCTCGTCGTATTGTCATAGGCCTTGAAAGAGGTCGACAGGTCGACCTTGTTTGAAGAAGCATCGAAGCCGTCGTAAGGGGCGTTATAGAAATCGACGTTCGGATAGCTGGTACCATCGGCTTTGAGCGGTGGTGCATAGCTTACGTTCGGGTTGTAATACATGCCGTTGCATTGGGCCGACTTGTATCCGTATTTGGTGCGCAGGTCCCGCACGTGATCCGGCAGATGAGTCCAGCCCATGCTGCCCGAGTCGTCGAGTATCAGCATCACGTTGGGCTTGACCTCGCCGCTCGTGCCGCTGGCCAGCGGCTTGTCCGCGAGATCGACGGATGCCGCCCAAGCGGTCGCGCTCGCCGCCAGCCCGAGGGCGACGAGGTGTATCGCTTTCATTGCCATGTTTCTTTCCTCCGATCAGAACGCGACGAACGCCTGCACGAAGCTCACGGTATTGCGCGGCCCTTCGACGCGCGTCGTGATGCGGTAATACTGCTGCGTGGTGCCGCTGAGCGGCATCTGGCCGTAGGAGGCGCCGCCCTTGGTGCTGCCGGAGCCGCCCGACGAAGTGGATTGAAAGGCCGAACAATAGACGCCCGGTTGGTTCGGCGCGCCTTCCGCGTTACACATCCGGTTGATCACATAGTTCGCCGCGTAGCCATCGGGTAGCCGCGCGGAGGGAACCGGTACCGCCACCATGCCGCAAGCCGCCGCGCCCCCTGCGCCGGCCTGCCAGACCACGTCGTCGTCGACCGTTGACGTGCGGCCGCCGGTCACGTCGCAGCCCTCGCGCCAGCTTGCGTAATAACCGGCCGCCGCATTGTCGTTGGCCAGGTTGGCCGAATTCTGGGCGAGCCAGGCGATCGCGGCCTCCGTGCCCGCGTCCCCCACCTGCGTCGCGGTTTGCTTGAAAGCCAGATTGCCTGCAATCACCAGGCCGGTGTCGACCGAGCGCATCAGCGCGATCCCCGCGAGCGTGATCGCGACCAGCGCGATCAGCGCAATCAGCAGGACGACCCCGGACTGCCTGAGACCATGCGCTACGACAATGCTGCGGGCCGGTCTCATGAACCGCTCCATATGACATTGCGGATCGGCACGATGGTGGAAAACACCTTGTAGCGATAATGACGCTGCTCTTCCGTGAGGGCCAAGCTCGGCGGATCGTCCCCGGGATCGCCGGGCTCCCACAGCGGGATGCCGGCGGGGCTGACCGGTTCTTTCTCGTACTGGACACTACGTGCCACCACCGCGATGCGCACCGCGCGGATGCGCGCTATGGCGGCGGCCGTCGGATTGGCCCAGCCGGAGGCGACCGTGGCATTGCGCCACTCGTTGATCGCCGTGCCGCCGACCGGCGCGATGCCATATTGGGCTTGCAGATCGACGATCTGCTCGACCAGCGGTGTGGTGTTGTCGCAAGTGAACGGACTCGCCGTTTCCGTCGGATTGACTTCGGTGAGGCGATCGCATAGCACCTGATAGCGCCGATGCGCAAAACTGCCCATGTTGACGACCACGTCGCCTATCGTGTAGGCGGGTGCCGTCGTGAAGACGGTGTTCGGGTTGGGCGGATTGTAGGGAAACTGTCCCGGGTTGTGCTGTAGATTCCAGCCGTTGCCGGTCTGCTGGGGGGCCTGGGACATCTGCATCAGGGTACAGACCTTGGCTCCATTCCCGGACGCGACGAGAAAGATCTGGCCCTGTGCCAGCCCGCCCGCTCCGTCGGCCGTGACGATGGCGGACGGATTCGGCATGTCCTTCACGATCGAAACGGGAATTGCCGCGAAATCGGCGTCCGAGCGCACGAGCTCGATGGCATCCGGCCCGGCGCCGCCGTCGACGATGCGGACCGGCAACAGCACTCCGCCATCCGATTTGGTTTGGCCGTTGAAATAAATGTTGATGCCGTTCGGACAGAGCGCGCCGGCGCCGCCCAACAAGCCATAGCCCGCCTGACGGATCTCTCGCTCCAGGGTAAAGAGCGCCACACCGCCGTTGCTCTGAGCATCCGATCCGCCGGAACTCGTGCGCTTTTGCCCCTCGAAGGTGGCGAGCACCTGCTGGATCACCAAGGCGGCAATGGCGCCGATCACCAGCGCGACCATCAATTCGACGAGGGTGACGCCCCGTTGCGCGCATCGAGCCATGCCGGCCTCAATTGACATTCACGTACCCCGAGACGACGAACTGGTGTTGAGCCGGATCGCCCGGGGGCTGCCAACGGATCGTTACCGTGACACGATCGTTGTCGATCGCCACCGTGCGCGTGCCATTTGGCAACGCGGCGACCGGAGTGTCCGATTCCGCATAACTGGCGATGTTGTTGGGATCACCCCAGACGCGCCCGAGCGCCTGGTTGGCAAGAAAACTGGCGTCGGCGCGATATTTCGCATCAGTCGTCACACGCACGGCCAAAGCCTGCATGCCAACGATCGCCAGAATGCCGATCGAAAAAATCAGCACCGCGATCAGGGCCTCGAGCAAGGTCGCACCACGCTGATGTCTCGCCATTGTCATCACGGGCATCTCCGCACGTCGTCCCCGGACGTAACGTTCGGGTCGCACATCACGATCTGTCCACCCACGCCGACCTGCAGCCGCAGATCGCGCGTTCTGTCCGCCGGCAGCACGTCGACCGGCAGATCGACGGCGATGCGCTCGATCGAAGGAGAGCCGTCCGCATTCGCTGTGCGCCGCCCCAACCCGTCGAAGCTCACGCGCGTGGCGTCGACGGGCGTCACCGCAACCGTCACATCGGCCGTTCCTTCGCCGGCGGCCCTACGCTGGACTTCCTCGCCCGCGGCCGTGCGCACGGTCCAGGCCGTCGTCGCGGCATTGGCGAGCACGAATTCGACGACGGCGTTGCGCCGTACGGCCTCCATGCGCGCAAGTTGGAGACCGGCCGCCAGACTTTCTGCGGCGGTACGGATGCGCTGGTTGGCGATCCATTCCATCCCTGCGGGCAGAGCGAGCACCAGGAGGATCACGACGAGCGCGACCACGATCATGGTCTCAATGACCGAAATGCCCCGCTGCACCGCAGCACTCAGCATGCCTCACCCCGGCGGGTGATCCAGCAGGTCGCACCATTGCCCCACGGCGTGGCCGAGCCGCGCCGGTTGTTCTGGTCGATCGTGTAAGAGAAGCCAGCCATGCTGCCTTTGCCCGTGGCAGTGATCGTGAAGGTCGTGGCGGTGGTCACGCAGGCGAAATCGAAGTTCCTGCCGTTGGCCGGACAGGGTGCGCCCACATAGGTGCGGTTGTCCTGGAACCACTGTTCCATCACGACACGACCTTGGCCAAGGCCGGCGGTCGCCTCCGGGACGTTGCCACGCAGCACGTAGTCCCGATAGGCCGGCATGGCCACCGCCGCAAGAATGGCGACGATGGCAACGGCTATCATGAGCTCGATGAGCGTGAAGCCCGGCTGCCGAGAACAGCAATAAGCTCTTTTCATGGTCGTCATCTCCCATGCGAGAAATTATCCTCTCGGAATGCGTACGGGAAGCGTGCCGCGACAGGCGGCACGAAGAATGCGACGAGTGGTGCAAAGCTGCCGTTGCGACCTACTCCAGGCCTCGCGGCAGAGTGAAGCGGACGTGCTCCTGCCGTCCCGGCATTACCCGGACCGTTACCGCGCCAAGCTCCTTGAGTCTCTCTATGACATCCCCGACCAATACTTCCGGCGCCGAAGCCCCGGCGGTCACACCGATCTTCTCCTTGCCCGACAGCCATTGCCCGCGGATTTTGGTTGCGTCGTCGATCAGATAAGCGTCGACCCCGCGACTCCTCGCCACCTCGCGCAGACGGGTTGAGTTCGAACTCGTTGGAGAGCCGACGACGAGTACCAGATCGCACAGGTCGGCCAACCGCTTCACGGCATCCTGGCGGTTCTGCGTCGCATAGCAGATGTCGTCCTTCTTCGGCCCGGCGATTTCGGGGAAGCGCGCCCGCAAGGCGGCGACGATATTCTCGGCGTCGTCCACCGAAAGGGTCGTCTGGGTGACATATGCAACCCGGTTCGAGTCTTCAACCTGCAGCCGCGTCACATCCTCTCCGTTTTCCACGAGATAGATGCCGTCGCTCGCCTGCCCCATGGTGCCCTCGACCTCGGGGTGGCCGCGATGCCCGATCATGATCACTTCCCGCCCCTGCTCCCGCATGCGGGCCACTTCCACGTGCACTTTCGTGACCAACGGACAAGTCGCATCGAACACCCGCAGCCCGCGCGCTTCCGCCTCCCGGCGCACCGCTTGCGACACGCCGTGGGCGCTGAAAATGACCGTCGCTCCCCGCGGCACTTCGGACAGCTCCTCGACGAACACCGCCCCCTTGGCACGTAGATCGTCTACGACGAACTTGTTATGCACCACCTCGTGGCGCACGTAGATCGGCGCGCCGTAAAGCGCGAGCGCCCGCTCGACGATCTCGATGGCACGCTCGACGCCGGCGCAGAAGCCGCGGGGGTTGGCGAGGATGACTTCCACTGGGGTGCTCCGTTTATAGTATGCCGATCACTTCCACTTCGAAGCGGATGGCCTTGCCGGCCAAGGGATGGTTGAAATCGACCAGGGCCGTTTCT
>DYIB01000020.1:8881-31830 GCA_020723855.1 Uliginosibacterium gangwonense | reverse complement strand
CAGTTCGCGCACGAAGCCGGTGTAGGTTGCGCCGTTGGGTGCCTTGAATTCGATCAGCGCCAATTCCTTCAGTTCCTCCCCGTTGGGGAAATTCCTGCGCGGCATGCGCTGCATCAGTTGCGGGTTGTGGGGGCCGAAGGCCTGTTCCGGCTCCAGCAGGAAGACGCAGCGCTCCCCCACGGGTGCTTCGGCCAGGCAGCGTTCCAGGGTGGGAACGAGCTCGCCGCTGCCGAGCTGCAGGGTGGCGGGGCTGGCGCCGAAGGTGCTGATGATCTCGGTCTCGTCATCGAGGGCGATGCGATAGTGCAGGGTGACAAGGCCGTTCGGTTGCGCAGTTGGCGACATGATCTGTTTCCGAAGTCTTCGTGGCTAACGCCGTTCGGCGGCGTTAGCCCGACCGGCGGAGGAGCGCGAACGGAACTGGTCCCACAACAAGAGCACGACGCCGACAGTGATGGCGGAATCGGCCACGTTGAAGGCGGGCCAGTAGTAGCCGCCAACGTGCCATTGAATGAAGTCGATCACCGCCCCGAACACCACCCGGTCGATGACATTGCCCAGGGCGCCGCCCAGGATCAGCGACGCCGCCAGCGGAATCCATAATTCGCGCGCATGGCGGCGGATGAGCGCCACCAGCCATACCGATACCGCCAGGGCCAGCGCGACGAAGAACCAGCGCTGCCAGCCCGATTGGTCACTGAGGAAGCTGAACGCCGCGCCCGGGTTGTAGACCAGCACCAGGTTGAAGAACGATGTCACCACCACGGTCTCGCCGAACCGGAGAACCTGGGTGATCCAGAACTTCGTTGCCTGGTCGAGCGCCACGATCAGCACGCTCAACCCCAGCCACCATGCGACTTTTCCCACCGGCATTCCTAGGCGTGCCGCCGCGGCTCGCCGGTGCCGAACAGGTTACTCGTGCAGCGGCCGCACAGTTCGGGATGCTCCGCGTCGCTGCCGACGTCTTCCCGGTAGTGCCAGCAGCGGGCGCACTTCTTGTGCGGGCTGGGCAACGCCACGATCTTTTCGGCTTGGGCGGAAGCGGCCTTGGCGAGCGTCACCTTGGAGCAGATCAGCACGAAGCGCAGGTCGTCCTTCAGGGACGCCAGGATCTCGTACTTCTCGTCCGCCGCATGGATCTCCACTTCGGCGGCCAGGGATGAACCGATGCCGCCGGCTACACGCAAATCTTCCAGTACCTTCTGGACGTCGGAGCGCACTGCCCGGATGCGCGACCAGCGCGCCATCAGCTCGCTCTCTGCCTGCTGCTCGGGCAAGGCATACCAGGTGGTGAGCATCACGCTCTCCTCGGGATTCTTCGTCAGCACCTGCCAGATCTCCTCGGCGGTGAAGCTCAGCACCGGTGCCATGAGGCGGGTCAGGGACTGCAGGATGTGATACAGCACGGTTTGCGCCGCGCGCCGCGGCTTGGAGTCGGCGGCGGTAGTGTAGAGGCGGTCCTTGAGGATGTCGAGGTAGAAGGCGCCCAGTTCTTCGGAGCAGAAGGTCTGCAACTGCTGCACCACGCGGTGAAACTCGAAGCGCTCGTAATCCGCCGTCACGTCCTGCTGCAGCTTGCGCGTGAGGGCCAGGGCATAGCAGTCGATCTCCAGCCATTCGGCCGCGGGAAGCGCGTGCCGCGCGGGATCGAAGTCCGCCGTGTTGGCCAGCAGGAAACGCAGGGTGTTGCGGATGCGCCGGTAGGCCTCCACCACGCGCTTGAGGATCTCGTCGGAGATGGACAGTTCGCCCGAGTAGTCGGTGGCCGCCACCCACAGGCGCAGGATCTCGGCACCCAGCGTGCCGGATACCTGTTGCGGGGCGATGACGTTGCCGCGCGACTTGCTCATCTTGCGCCCCTGGCCGTCTACCACGAAACCGTGGGTCAGCAGCGCCTTGTAGGGCGCGTGGCCATCGATGGCGCAGGCGGCGAGCAGGGAGGAGTGGAACCAGCCGCGATGCTGGTCGGACCCTTCCAGGTAGAGATCGCAGGGATAGGTAAGTCCTTCGCGCTGACGCAGCACCGTATAGTGGGTGGTGCCGGAATCGAACCACACGTCAACCGTATCGTGCAGCTTCTGGTAGCGCGAAGAATCGATGCCCAGGTCGCTGTAGTGGAGGGCGAACCAGGCCTCGATGCCCCGTTCCTCAACCTTCTGCGCGACCTTCTCCAGTATCGCCGGCGTGTCCGGATGCAGTTCGCCCGTTTCCTTGTCCACGAAGAAGGGCAGCGGCACGCCCCAGTTGCGCTGGCGCGACACGCACCAGTCCGGACGATTGGCGATCATGGCGTAGAGCCGCGCCTTGCCCCAGTCCGGGTAGAAGCGCGTCGCCTCCACCGCCTGCAAGGCGATATCGCGCAAGCTGCGCTCCTCCCCCTGGCGCCTGAGATCCATGCCGATGAACCACTGGGTGGTGGCGCGGAAGATGATGGGCGTCTTGTGGCGCCAGCAGTGGGGATAGCTGTGGGTCAGTTTCTCATCGGCCAGCAGCGCGCCGCCCTCGCGCAGGATCTCGATGATGGCGGGATTGGCCTGCCACACGTTGCGCCCGCCCACCAGCGGCATGCTCGCCAGGAAAACGCCGTCGTCGCCCACCGGGTTATTGACGGGCAGATGGTAGTGCATGCCCACCAGGTAGTCCTCGGCCCCGTGGGCCGGCGCGGTGTGCACCAGGCCCGTGCCTGCGTCCAGGGTCACGTGCATGCCGAGTATCATCGGCACCTGGCGGTCATAGAACGGATGGCGCAGCTTCAGATGCTCCAGCTTGGTGCCCGGCGCCGTGCCGATCACTTCGCGCTTCGCCAGGCCGTAGCGCTCCAGGCACGCTTGCGCCAGGTCGTGGGCGAGGATGAGCAAGCCCTTTTCGGTGCGCACCAGATCGTAGCCGAATTCGGGATGGGCGCACACAGCCTCGTTGGCGGGGAGCGTCCAGGGCGTCGTGGTCCAGATCACGGCATAGGCACGGCCGTCGACCGGCACGCCGAAAGCCTCGCTCAGCGCCCCATTGTCCAGCACCGGGAAGGCGACATCGATGGCGTCCGATTTCTTGTCCTCGTACTCCACCTCGGCTTCGGCGAGAGCCGAGCCGCAGTCTATGCACCAGTTGACCGGCTTGAGGCCCTTGAACAGATAGCCGGCGTCCAGGATTTTGCCCAAGGCACGGATCTCGTCGGCCTCGGTCTTGAAGTTCATGGTGAGATAGGGATTGTCCCAGTCCCCCAGCACGCCCAGCCGGATGAAGTCCTTCTTCTGCCGCTCCACCTGCTCCGCCGCATAAGCGCGGCACAGCTCGCGCGCCTGCTGGGCCGGCAGGTGCTTGCCGTACTGCTTCTCGATCTGGTGCTCGATGGGCAGGCCATGGCAATCCCAGCCGGGCACATAAGGGGCATCGAAGCCCGCCAGCGTTTTCGAACGGACGATGATGTCCTTGAGGATCTTGTTGACCGCGTGGCCTATATGGATGTCGCCGTTGGCATAAGGCGGGCCGTCGTGCAGCACGAACTTGGGCCGGCCGGCGGCAACCTGGCGGATTTTCCGGTAGAGCTGGCGGCCCTGCCATTCGGCCACCCAGCCGGGCTCGCGCTTGGCGAGATCGCCCTTCATGGGAAAGGGCGTATCGGGAAGATTGAGGGTCTTGCGGTAATCAGCCATATCCGTTCCTATGACGCGGTAATTCAGACAGTGCGTCTATCCCCCGGCCGCCTGCGCATTGAAAAATGCCTTCGCCTCCCCCACGTCGCGGGCGATTCTCGCCCGCAACGCGTCAAGGCCGTCGAACTTCGTCTCGTCGCGGATCCTGTGCAGGAAGCGCACATTCAAATGGGCACCGTACAGTTCTCCGTCGAAATCGAACAGATGCACTTCCAGACGCGGACGGCGGCTGCCGTCCACGGTCGGCCGATAACCGAGATTCGCCACCCCCGGACGGGCCGTGGCGCCGACGCCATCCACCTGCACGGCAAACACCCCCGTCAGCGCAGGACGCGCGCGCCGCAGTTGCACATTCGCCGTCGCGAACCCCAACCGCCGGCCCAACTTGGCGCCGTGCTCCACCCGTCCCGCGATGCTGTACTCGCGCCCGAGCAGCCGCGCCGCGTGGGCAAGGTCGCCCTCCCGCAGGGCATCGCGCACCGCCGAACTGGACACCCGTTCGCCGGCGACCGTAACGGTCTCCATCGCCTCCAGGGTGAAGCGATGGGCTGCACCGGCCGCCTGCAGCATGGGGAAATCCCCCTCCCGGCCCCTGCCGAAGCGGAAATCATCGCCGATGATCAGGTGCCGCACCGACAGCCCGCGCACCAGAATCTCGTCCACGAACTCTTGCGCCGACTGGGCGGCAAAGCGCGCATTGAAGCGGCATACGTAGACGTGATCGACACCGCAGCCCGCCAGCAGCATCAGCTTCTCGCGCAGACAGGTGAGTCGCGCCGGCGCCGACTCGGGCGCAAAGTATTCCCGCGGGTGCGGCTCGAAGGTCAGCACCGCCGCCGGCAGCGCAACGTGGCGCGCGTAGTCGGCGAGGCGGGTGAGCAGCGCCTGATGGCCGAGATGCACACCATCGAAGTTGCCGATGGTGAGCACGGTCGACGTCGCCGCCTGCTTGGGAATAGCGCGAAAAACCAGCATGAATGAGGCCCGGCCGGGAGCGCCGAAAAAACTGGAATTATACCAGCAGGCACCGCCGACTCCGCGCCAAAACAAGGGCCTGCGCCGAATCAGTCGAGGCGCGCCAGCTTGGACTTGGCCAGGGGCGGATTCTTGGCGAGATAGCGTTTGATGCCCCTGAGGATCGCCTCGGCCATCTTGTCCTGGTAGGCCTCGTCGTTGAGCCGCCTTTCCTCCTCCGGATTGCTGATGAAGGCCGTCTCCACCAGGATCGAGGGAATGTCCGGAGCCTTCAGCACGGCGAACCCCGCCTGCTCCACCTGGGCCTTGTGCAGGGTGTTGATATGGCCCAGTTCCCCCAGCACTGCCTTGGCCAGCTTGACGCTGTCGTTGATGGTGGCCGTCTGGGACAGATCCAGGAGGGTGCGGGCGAGATAAGGGTCTTTCACCCCCAGATTGACGCCGCCGATGAGGTCCGCCGCGTTTTCCCGCTGCGCCAGCCAGCGCGCCGCGGAACTGGAGGCGCCGCTCTCGGACAGGACGAATACGCTGGAGCCGCGCGCGTGGGGCTTTATGAAGGCGTCGGCGTGGATGGAAACGAACAAGTCCGCCTGCACCCGCCGCGCCTTGGCCACGCGCTGATGCAGGGGGATGAAGAAATCCCCGTCCCGGGTGAGCAGGGAGCGCATGTTCGGCTCGGCATCGATTTTCGCCTTCAGGCGGCGCGCCACCGACAGGGTGACGTTCTTCTCGTAGCTGCCGCCGCGGCCGACGGCACCGGGATCCTCGCCGCCGTGGCCGGGGTCGAGAACGATGGTCACCAATCGCGTGACGCTGGCCTTGTCCTCGTCGCCTTCTTCTTTGCTCTTCGCCTTCTTGCCCGCCGCAGAGGGCTGGTCGAGGGGCAACCGCTGCGGGGGCAACTGGCCGGTGTTGGCCTTTTCCAGCAGGGCCATCAGGGGATCGACGGGCTGCGCCGGGTAGAGGTCGAGCACCAGACGGTTGCCGTAGTCGCCCACCGGCTGGAGGGTAAACACCTCCGGCTTGATCTCGGCCTTCAGCTCTACCACCAGACGCACCACCCCCGGCTTGAAGCGGCCCGCCCGGATCAGCTTGATGTACGGGTCGCTGGCGGAGATCCTGTTCGGCAGATTCTCCAGGACGCTGTTGAGTTCGACGCCCTCCAGGTCCACCACCAAGCGGTCTGGATTGCTGAGCAGGAAGTGGGAAAAGGTGAGCGCGTGCCGATACTCCAGGGTGATACGGGTGTAATCGATCGCCGGCCATACCCGCACCGCCAGGATGCTGGTGCTCTTGGCCAAGCCGACCGGACTGACCAGCAGCGCCAAGCTGGCGCCGGCGTATTTGAGAAACCCGCGGCGGCCGGGCGACAAGCGCTCCAGGCTCAGCAGCGCGCTTTGCGCAGCTCGCACAGCTTTTCTATACATGCCCGCCCCGGCGCAGTCGTGGCTTCCAGCTCCGCGACGCGAGCTGGGGGCTGCAGGCGCAAGCCAATCCGCAAGTCGGCGGGGGCCAGATAAGGGGCTGCCTTTTCCGGCCATTCCACCAAGCAGACGGCGCCCCCCCCGAAATACTCGTCCAAGCCGGCATCGAGATACTCTTCCGGAGATTCGAATCGATAAAAATCAAAGTGATGCAAGTTTAAATTAGAAATAGCATAAAGTTCAACCAGAGTATAGGTTGGGCTTTTCACGTTTCCGCCAAAACCCAACCCGCGCAACAGGCCGCGCACCAGGGTGGTTTTCCCCGCGCCCAGATCCCCCTGCAAGCAGATGACCAGTCCCGGCGCCAGGCACTGCGCCAGATCCGCCCCCAACTGCAGGGTCGCCGCTTCGTTTAACAGGGGGTAGACGAGCCTGGGGCTATCATCGACGGTATGGGACACGACGAATCCTCGCAGAATTGGACGGCGCTGGCCGAACGCATCAAGGTCTGGGGCAGGGAACTGGGCTTCGACGCCGTCGGCATCGCCGGCACCGACTTGCGCCACGGCGCAGAGCGGCTCCAGGCGTGGCTTGCCAAAGGTATGCACGGCGAGATGGATTATATGGCAAGCCATGGCAGCAAACGGAGCCGGCCGGCCGAACTGGTGCCCGGCACGCGCAGCATCATCACGGCCCGCATGAACTACCTGCCCGAAGCGGCCGACGCCAGGCGCGTGCTGGCGGATCGGCTGCGCGCCTACCTCTCCCGCTATGCCCTGGGACGGGATTACCACAAGGTGCTGCGCAACCGCCTGCAGAAGCTGGCGGCGCGCATCGAAGCGGATGTGGGGCCGCTGGGATACCGGGTATTCACCGACTCGGCGCCGGTGCTGGAGGCGGAGCTGGCGGCGGCGAGCGGCCTGGGCTGGCGCGGCAAGCATACCCTGATACTCAACCGCGAAGCGGGCTCGTTCTTCTTTCTCGGCGAGATCTACACCAGCCTGCCGCTGCCGCCCGATCAGCCGGCGGACAACCATTGCGGCACCTGCCGCTCCTGTCTCGACGTGTGTCCCACCGGCGCCATCGTCGCGGAAGGGCAGGTAGACGCCCGGCGCTGCATCTCTTACCTCACCATCGAGCTGAAGGGCAGCATCCCGGAGGACCTGCGTCCGCTCATCGGCAACCGCGTCTACGGTTGCGACGACTGTCAGCTCTTCTGCCCCTGGAACCGCTTCGCCCGGCGCACCCCCGAGCCCGACTTCGCCGTGCGCCATGGCCTGGACGACCGCAGCCTGGTGGAACTGTTCGCTTGGTCGGAAGAGGATTTCCGCGCGCGCATGGCCGGCAGCGCCATTTACCGCATCGGTTACGAGCGCTGGCTGCGCAATCTCGCCGTGGGCCTGGGCAATGCGCCCACTTTGCCCGAGGTGATCCGGGCACTGCAGGCGCGCCGCGACCACCCCTCTGCCCTGGTGCGGGAACACGTGGCCTGGGCCCTGCGCCGGCACGGGGCGGGCGGCGACTAGCGCCGTTGCATGCGCGGCACGGATCAACCGGCGCCGGCGGCGACGGGGCGTGCCGGATCGCTGCACCACTCGCTCCAGGAGCCCGGATAGAGGCGGGAGCCGCACAAGCCGGCCACTTCCATTGCCAACAGATTGTGGCAGGCGGTCACGCCGGAGCCGCATTGATGCACCACCGTGTGAGGGTCGCGCGAGCCGAGCAGGTGCTCGAACTCCGCGCGCAGTTGCCCGGCGGGCTTGAAGCGGGCGTCGCTGGCCAGATTGTCCCGGAAGTAGCGGTTCACCGCGCCCGGGATACGGCCGCCCACCGGGTCCAGGCTCTCGTTCTCGCCGCGGAAACGGTCCGGGCTGCGCGCATCCAGCAACAGCATGTCCGGGGCATGGAGACGGCTCAGCACATAGGCGGCATCCACCCAATCGCGGCGCAGCCTCACGCTCAGGGCGCCGCGCGGATAGTGCGGCACGTCGGCCGTCAAAGGATGCCCCTCCCCGCGCCACGCCTGCAGTCCGCCGTCGAGCACCGCCGCCCGGTCGTGGCCCAGCCAGCGCAGCAGCCACCACAAGCGCGCCGCGAACATGCCGCCGGCATCGTCGTAGGCCACCACCTGGGTATCGTCGCCGACGCCGCAGGACATGAGCTTCTCGGCCAGGCGCCGGGGATCGGGCAGAGGGTGACGGCCATTCTTGCCGGTCACGGGGCCGGACAGGTCCTCGTCCAGATGCAGGTGCAGCGCTCCCGGGATATGTCCGTCCCGGTAGGCCTCACGGCCGAATTCGGCACGCACGAGATCGTGCCGGCAGTCGAACAGGCGCCAGTGCGCGTCCTTATGCCGGGCCAGTTCGGCGGCACCGATGAGCGTAGTCCACGCCATGGGGCTACTCCTCCGCGAGCAGCCACTCGCGCGCAGCCTGCTCGTCGTCGAATACGCACACGTCGGCGTCCACGAAAATCTGCTGCAGCCAGGCGCTCCAGGTCATCCACTGGCTGCTGGTCAGGATGGCGATCTTGCCGAAATCGCGGGAGTGGGCGCGCGAAAAGCGCAAATCCTCCCAGGCCACGTCCAGGGTGAATCCGGCCATCTGCCGCAAGTCCATCAGCAGGTTTACCGTTTCCTGGAACTTCACGCGGTAATTCACCAGCTCCTCGAATTCCTTGTAGTCGGCAAGGGTGAATTCGCCGTATACCGTTACGCTGACCAGGCTGCCCTGCAAATCCGTGACGATCATGTCCCTCTCCCCCGAATGCCCACGGCTACTATAGCCGTGCCCCTGGCCGGCTTCAATCCTGCTCCGTGGGCTCGGCGCGCGACCAGTAGCCGGCCAGGATGCCGCTGGCGACCATGAGGGCGACGGCGAGCCACGACGGCAGCGGCAGTTCCCCCCCACGGCAAGACGCCGAACAGGCTGGAGAACGCCACCGTGCTGTACGCCAGGCCGGCATGCATCGCGATCGACGATGACCAGATGACGGGCAGCGACCGCGCGACGCCTCTTTGCGTCACGCATCACCCGTCACGCGTCACTCTGTTCCAGGTGCGGCTCCACGATGCGCCGCAGGAATTCATGGAAGTGCTGCATGCCATCTTCCATGGGCGACTGATAGGGACCGGTCTCGCTCACGCCCTGCTGCAACAGCGCACGACGACCGCGCTCGATACGCCGGCAGATCACGTCGTCCTCGACCGCGGTTTCCAGATAGGCAGCCTGCTGCGCTTCGACGAACTCGCGCTCGAACAGACAGACGTCCTCGGGGTAGTAGAACTCGATGACATTGGTCGTGCTGCTGACCGAGCGTGGCACCGCGGTGCTGACCACCAGGGCGTGAGGATAGATCTCTATCATCACATTGGGGTAATAGACGAGCCAGATGGCGCCGAACTCCGGCAGATCCCCGCGGCAATAGTCCAGCACCGCCCGGTGCCAGCGCTCGTACACGGGCGTTCCCGGGCGCTGCAGGCTCTGATTGATGCCCACCGCCTGCACGGAATGCCAAGCGCCGAATTCCAGCTTGAGATCGTCGCAGGTAACGAAATTGCCCAGCCCGGGATGGAAGGGCGCGACGTGGTAATCCTCCAGATACACCTCGACGAAGGTCTTCCAGTTGACCGGATACTCGTCGATCACCAACCGGTCCAGCATATAGCCGGAGAAATCGAAGCAGTCTCTTCCATTCAATGCCTCCAGATCCTTGGCGACGTTCCTCGTGCCGGCGAACAGGAGGCCGTTCCAGCGCTGCAACGGCGTCTTGCCCAGGTGGAGGCAAGGGTTCTCGGGAAAGCGCGGCGCGCCCAGCAGCCTGCCCTCGGTGTCGTAGGTCCAGCGGTGGATGGGGCAGACGATGTTCCGGACGTTGCCGCGCCCCTCCAGCATGATGGCCTGGCGATGGCGGCAGACATTGGACAGGAGCTCCACGCCCCGGCTGCTGCGCACCAGCATCTTGGCGTGATCCATCCACGCCAGGGTGTGATAGTCGCCCTCGCTGGGCACCATGGCCTCGTGTCCGACATAGCCCGGCCCTTCGTCGAACAGCAGGCGCTTCTCCCATGCGAAGACCCGTTCATCGAAATACCAGGACACCGGCAACTGCGATGCGGCACGCGCCAGTTGCCCGGGCGAAGCGAGATCGGACATGCCCACTCCCAAGAGCTGAAGAGGCGAATAACATTAAACGGAAAAGTATAGCGTAAGGCGGTTTGACCAAAGCGCGCCGCTTGGGCTATTTTTATGGTTTCCCTTGCCGCCGCCCCATGAGCAATACCGAGACAAATCAGGCGCCCAAATCGTTCGAGGAGGCGCTGGCCGAACTGGAATCCATCGTGCAGGACATGGAGTCGGGCAAGCTGTCCCTGGAAGAATCGCTCGCCGCCTATCAGCGCGGTGCCGAGCTGCTCAAGTATTGTCAGGGAGCGCTGGCGGCCGCCGAACGGAAAATCCAGGTATTGGAGGCAGGCGAGTTGCGGGAGTTCCCGGCCGACGGCGGTGCCTGCGAAACATAATGACCGGTTCCGATTTCGCGGCCTGGATGGCCGCCATACAAGAGCGCACCGAAGCGGCTCTCGCCCGATTTCTTCCCGAACCCGGCATCGCCCCGCAACGGCTGCACGAGGCCATGCGCTATGCCGTCCTGGGCGGCGGCAAGCGCGTGCGCCCCCTGCTGTGTCATGCGGCCGGGGCCTTGACCGGCGCCGACCCCCAGCGCCTCGACGTGGCGGCATGCGCCGTCGAGATGATCCATGCCTACTCGCTGGTGCATGACGACCTGCCCTGCATGGACGACGACACGCTGCGCCGGGGCAAACCCACCTGCCACGTGGAGTTCGACGAAGCCACCGCCTTGCTGGTGGGCGACAGCCTGCAGTCCCAGGCCTTCCTGTTGTTCGGCGAACACCGCATTTGCGACGATCCGGCGCGGCAGCTCGAGGCGGTGAGGATACTGGCCCAGGCCGCGGGCTCCCGCGGCATGGCCGGCGGGCAGGCGATGGACATCGCCGGCACGGGCAAAAACCTGTCGCTCCAGGAACTGGAGCTGATGCACATCCACAAGACCGGCGCCCTGATACGCGCGGCCGTGCTCCTGGGCACCCATTGCGGCGTCCCCCTGCGTGAGGACGAAACCGAACAGTTGGACCACTTCGCCAAATGCGTGGGTCTGCTGTTCCAGGTGGTGGACGACATCCTGGACGAATCCGCCAGCACGGCCACCCTGGGCAAGACCGCCGGCAAGGACGCAGCCCAGAACAAGGCCACTTATGTCAGTCTGCTGGGCATTGCGCGCGCCCGGGAGCTGGCCGGCGAGCTGCGTGAGCGCGCCGAAGCGGCCCTGGCACCCTTCGGCGACACCGGCCGCCGGCTGCGCGAGCTCACGGACTTCATCGTGACGCGCAAGTTCTGAATCGCAAATCCCTTCGACTCACACCATGTCGTCGTATCCCCTACTGGAAAGCGTCAACGATCCTTCCGAGCTGCGCAAGCTGGAGCGCAAGCTGCTGCCCCAGCTCGCCGCCGAGCTGCGCGCCTTCCTGCTCGATTCGGTATCCAAGACCGGCGGCCACCTGTCGTCGAACCTGGGCACGGTGGAGCTGACCATTGCCCTGCACTACGTCTTCAACACGCCCTACGACCGGCTGGTGTGGGACGTGGGCCACCAGACCTATGGCCACAAGGTGCTCACCGGACGGCGCGAGGGCATGGCGCGGCTGCGCATGCACGGGGGCATTTCCGGCTTCCCCAGGCGCAGCGAAAGCATATACGACGTGTTCGGCACCGGCCACTCCAGCACTTCCATTTCCGCCGCCTTGGGCATGGCGATCGCCGCGCGCCGGCGCGGCGAGGAGCGCAAGGTGATCGCCGTCATCGGCGACGGCGCCATGACCGCCGGCATGGCGTTCGAGGCGCTCAACAACGCGGGCGTGGCCGACGCCGACCTGCTGGTGATCCTCAACGACAACGACATGTCGATCTCGCCGCCCGTGGGCGCGCTTAACAAGTACCTGGCGCGCCTGCTGTCGGGTCGCACTTTCAATGCCGCGCGCAAGGCCGGCGAGAAGGTGCTGGGCGTGGTGCCGCCCATGCTGGAATTCGCGCGCCGCGCCGAGGAGCACGTAAAGGGCATGCTCACCCCCGGCACCCTGTTCGAGGAGTTCGGCTTCAACTACATCGGCCCCATCGACGGCCACGATCTGGATTCCCTCATCCCCACCCTGAAGAACATCTCGGAGCTGAAGGGCCCCCAGTTCCTGCACGTCATCACCAGGAAGGGCCAGGGTTACAAGCTGGCCGAGGCCGATCCGGTGCTCTACCACGGCGTATCCAAGTTCGACCGCAGCGCCGGCATCCAGGCGGGCAAGGGGGGTGGCAAGCTCACCTACACCCAGGTGTTCGGCGACTGGCTGTGCGACATGGCGGCCCGGGATGCGCGCCTCATCGGCATCACCCCCGCCATGCGCGAGGGCTCCGGCCTGGTACGCTTCGCCGAACAGTTTCCCGAGCGCTACTTCGACGTGGGCATCGCCGAGCAGCATGCCGTGACCTTTGCCGGAGGACTCGCCTGTGAGGGCCTGAAGCCGGTGGTGGCGATCTACTCCACCTTCCTCCAGCGCGCCTACGACCAGGTGATCCACGACATCTGCCTGCAGAACCTGCCGGTGCTGTTCGCCATCGACCGGGGCGGTCTGGTCGGCGCCGACGGCGCCACCCACAACGGCGCCTTCGACCTGTCCTACCTCACCTGCATCCCCAATATCACCGTGATGACGCCGGCCGACGAGAACGAATGCCGGCAGATGCTATACACGGCCTTCCAGCTCGATACGCCCACGGCCGTGCGCTACCCGCGCGGCACCGGCCCAGGAGTCACGCCGCGCCAGGAAATGCAGGCGCTGCCCGTGGGCAAGGGCGAAGTGCGCCGCCGCGGCCGCAAGGTCGCCCTGCTGGCCTTCGGCGCCATGCTTGCCCCTGCCCTGGGAGCCGGCGAGGAACTGGACGCCACCGTGGCCAATATGCGCTTCGTCAAGCCCCTGGACCGGCAGCTCGTCGCCGAACTGGCCGCCACCCACGAGCTCCTGGTGAGCATCGAGGAAAACACCATTATCGGCGGGGCGGGCGCGGAGGTGGCCCGGGCGCTGGAAGAACTGGGACTGGTGGAGAAGCGGCTGCTGCGCCTGGGCCTGCCGGACCATTTCGTCGATCACGGCGATATCGCCCTGCTCCTGGCGGAACTGGGCCTGGACCGGGCGGGAATCGTCGAGCGGGTAAGACAGGCAATAGTTGAGTGAATTTGTCAGGAATGCTAAAATTGTTAATATTCCATGCATAAATATTCGTTGCCTACCCCACCTCGACAGAGATACTCATGAGCCAGCGGGACCCGATGACCATACCAGACGTACAGAATTTCGCCGACAAGCGCCAGCTCGCCATCGACAAGGTGGGGATCAAGTCGATCCGCCATCCGGTGCGCGTCATGGACAAGAGCGGCGGCGTGCAGCACACCATCGCCCAGTTCAACATGTACGTCGGCCTGCCCCACAACTTCAAGGGCACCCACATGTCGCGCTTCGTGGAGATCCTGAACTCCCAGGAGCGGGAGATCTCGGTGGAGTCCTTCGAGTCCATCCTGCGCGAGATGGTGCGCCGGCTGGAGGCGGAGACCGGCCATATCGAGATGACCTTCCCCTACTTCATCGCCAAGAAGGCGCCGATTTCCAAGGTGGAAAGCCTGATGGACTACGACGTCACCTTCGTCGGCGAAATCCAGGAGGGCGGCAAGTACGTGTTCACCATGAAGGTGGTGGTGCCGGTCACCAGCCTGTGCCCGTGCTCCAAGAAGATCTCGGAGCGCGGCGCCCACAACCAGCGCTCCCACGTCACGGTCACGGCGCGCACCTCCGACATGGTGTGGATAGAAGAAATCGTGCAGATGGTGGAGAACCAGGCCTCGTGCGAGCTCTACGGGCTGCTCAAGCGCACCGACGAGAAATACGTGACCGAGCGCGCCTACGACAACCCCAAGTTCGTGGAAGACATGGTGCGCGACATCGCCGCGGTGCTGAACGGCTGCGAGCGCGTCGAGGCCTACACGGTGGAATCGGAAAACTTCGAATCCATCCACAACCACTCGGCCTACGCCTTGATCGAGCGCGACAAGACCCGCGCCTAGCCCTGCGGCTGCTCTTCCTGGTGCAGGGGCAGCCACACGCGGAACGTGGTACCCCGCCCCGGTTCGCTCTCCACTTCGATGCGCCCGCCGTGCTTCTGCACGATATTGTAGGAAACCGATAGGCCGAGCCCCGTGCCCTTGCCCACCGGCTTGGTGGTGAAGAAGGGATCGAAGATGCGCGTCAGGTTCTCCGGCGCGATACCCGAGCCGGTGTCCGTCACCGCCACCCACACCCAGCCTCCCTCGGCGCCGGTGCGTATGGTGATCTTGCCGAACTCCGAGATCGCCTGGGCAGCATTCACCAGCAGGTTCATGAACACCTGGTTGAGCTGGGACGGCACGCATTCCACTTCCGGAAGCTGGCCGTATTCCTTCACCACCTCGGCCTTGTACTTGAGTTCGTTCCACACCACGTTCAGGGTGCTGTCCAGGCACTTGTGCAGGTCGGCCCACTGCTTGTCCGCCTCGCCGACGCGGGAGAAGTCCTTGAGGTCCTGGACGATCTTCTTCACCCGGTCCAGCCCTTCCCGGCTCTCGGTGATGAGCTGGCGCACGTCCTCCTTGAGGAACTCCAGGTCGATCTCGCGCTTGATGGCCGCGATGCGCTGGACGTCCGGCTGCGCCATCGCCCGTTCCGCGTCTTCGTAGGCCGCGATCAGCCGCGTGAGATCGCTCACGTAGTGGTCCAGGCTGCCGATATTGGAATTGACGAAACCGATGGGGTTGTTGATCTCATGGGCGACTCCCGCCGCCAGTTGGCCGATGGAGGCCAGTTTCTCCGACTGCAACAACTGGTGATGGGCCTCTTCCAGCTTCTTGATGAGCTGGCGCTGGGCCTCTCTCTCCGCCTCCAGTTCCTCGATGACGCTCTTGAGCCGTCCCTGATAGACCGCCGTGTCGGTATAGTCGAACAAGGTGACGCACACGAAATCCACGTTGCCGTCGTCGCCCTTTACGGGCAGGAAAGTGCAGTTCTGCCGCATGCAGTCTATGCCGCCCGTGATGGGCCGGTTGTGGTCGAAGCGGAACAGAAAGGGCCGCTGCTCCCAGGAGGTGAAGGAATAGTTCTTCAGCACGAACACGTTGTCGATCTTCTTTTCCAGCCACTTGCGCGGCAGCTCGGGAAAAACCTCGAACAGGTTGCTGCCGACCACCTCTTCCGCGGGACGCCCGCTGTGCAGCGCCATGAACCGGTTCCACAGCACGATCCTCATGCCGCGGTCTACGGCGAAGATTCCCACCTCGATGCGATCCACGACAAAATCGAGCAAATGCAGTCCTTCCGCCGCAACCATGTCAATAGTTCTCCATGAAGCGGTCGACGGCGTCTCCTATGGCGGCGATTTCCTCCTCCGGCATAAGCATGATCAGGTGGCAGGCGAAGCTGCGGCGCTCCAGGTGGAAATTCACTTCCATGAACAGGGCGCAGGCCGCGCGCATTTCTTCGCCGCGCACCACGATGGCCGGCGACACCCGATCGGCGGCCATGGAAGGCGCCGAGAACCCCACATCGGTCTTCAACTGCTCGGCCATGCTGCCAAGACAGGCACCCACCAGCACATTGGTCACATCCAGCAGCAGTTCGTGTTCGGTGGCGGGATCGGGGGCGGCGTCATAGCCCATCAGCTCCGCCAGCTCGCGGCAGCTTGCCTGGCCGTAAATCACCAAGGCCTCGCCGCGCAGATGGCCGTGAAAAGCCTGGCGCACGGCCGACACCTCACTCGTCCGCCCCACCACGGCCTGAATCGTCTGGCCGATCTGGTCCGGCCGCACGGTGAGAATACGCGGAATGGAAAGATGGACGAATTCGTTGAGGATTTGCGCAATGGAGGCTCCCGCCAGGCCCATGCCGATGTTGGCCACCTCCTGCAGCGCGTCACGCTGGTCGGGGCCGAGCAGTTCGGCGGTCATACGTAAATCCCGTAGTCCCGCAGCACGGCTGCGACCCGGCCGGCATCCACCGGCTTCTTGATGAAAGCGATCGCTCCGAGCTGCTTCACCCGCTGCTGGGCGCCCGGCTGCACGTCGGCCGAGACGACGATCACCAGGCAGTTGAGGTCTTCCTTGCGCAGAGTCTCCAGCACCTGGTAGCCGTCCATCTCGGGCATGGTCAAATCGAGGAACATCACGTCGACCTTGCCCGCCCGATAGGCAGCCAAGGCCTCGAAGCCGTTGCCGGCCTGGGAAATCGAGACATCCCAATCGGATGGCAGCGCCTTCACCAGCATCTTGCGCGCCATCGGCGAATCGTCCACCACCAGAACCGAAACACTCATGCCTTCCCCTCCGATCCCCCGTGCCGGCGGATTCGTTGTCCTGCTAAACGCGGTTAACGGCGACCGACCGTGGTTCTTGAGACGGCACACGCCACAAGACGCGGCCATCGGCCGCTGCCAAAGCAAACGGGGCGCCGTGGCGCCCCGTTTGCTTCACTGCCCATTGGAAGCCTTACTGCCCCCCGCCCTTGCGCTCCAGCTTCTCCCGGATGCGGGCCGACTTGCCGGAACGCTGGCGCAGATAGTAGAGCTTGGCGCGGCGCACGTCGCCCCGGCGCTTCACCTCGATGCTGGCGATGAGCGGCGAGTAGGTCTGGAAAGTGCGCTCCACGCCTTCGCCGGAGGAAATCTTGCGCACGATGAAAGAGGAATTGAGGCCGCGGTTGCGCTTGGCGATCACCACGCCCTCATAGGCCTGCACGCGCTTGCGATCGCCCTCGACCACGTTCACGTTCACCACCACGGTGTCGCCCGGCGCGAAATCGGGAATGGTCTTGCCCAGGCGGGCGATCTCTTCTTGCTCCAGTTGTTGGATCAGGTTCATGTCAATACTCCGCAAAAGTCATGGCCTTTGGCCTTCCGTCCAGAGCAGGCGGCCGCCTGATGGACGCGTTTGTCGTCACTGCTGCTGCCATTCCCGCTTGAATTCCTCAAGCAGGACATGTTCTTCCTTGCTCAGGGCGCGCCGCTCCAGCAGATCGGGGCGGCGCAGCCAGGTTCTGCCCAGCGCCTGCTTCAGCCGCCAGCGCCGGATCTCGGCATGATGGCCCGACAGCAGCACCGCCGGCACGCGCCGACCCCGGTATTCCTCGGGCCGCGTGTAGTGGGGGCAATCCAAAAGCCCCCCGGCGAAGGATTCCTCCAGGGCCGAATCGGCGTCGTTCAGCGCCCCGGGCAGTTGCCGCACCACGGCGTCGATAAGGGCCATGGCGGCGATCTCCCCGCCCGACAGGACGAAATCCCCCAGGGAAATCTCCTCATCGACGCAGCGCTCGACGAGGCGCTCGTCTATGCCTTCATAGCGGCCGCATAACAGGATCAGCGCCGGCTCCTGGGCCAGTTCCAGCACCCGACCATGGGTCAGGGGCCGCCCCTGGGGCGAGAGGTAGATCACCCTGGTGGCGCTCGCGCCCGCGCCCTGCTGCCGCCCTCTGGCCGCGGCAATGGCCTTTTCCAGAGGCTCGGCCAGCATCACCATGCCGGGGCCGCCCCCATAGGGCCGGTCATCCACCGTGCGGTAGTTGTCCGTGGTGAAGTCGCGCGGGTTCCACAGATTGAGGCTCCACAGCCCCAGTTCCTGCGCCCGGCGGGTTATTCCCGCATCGGTGATCGCCGCAAACATCTCCGGGAAGAGGGTGACGACATCGAAGGCGATGGCCATGTCACCAGTCCGCTTCCCAATCGACGCGGATGATGCCTGCGGCACGATCCACGTTCTTTACGACCGCTGCCACGAAGGGCAGCAGCCGCTTCTTGTCCTCTCCGTCGCGCACGCACAGGATCTCGTGCGCCCCGGACGACATCAGCCCGGTTACCCGGCCGAGGCTGTCTCCTTGGCAATTGACCACTTCCAGGCCGATCAGATCGGCCCAGTAATACTCGTTGTCGTCGGTCGCCGGCAGGACTTCCCGCGGCGCCCCGACCAGCAGGCCGGTCAATTTTCCCGCTGTGTTCCTGTCCTCGACGCCGCGGAAGGCCGCAATCAATCCCTTGCCGTGGCGCGCAAGGTCTTTCAGATCGAAAGGCCGCCACTGGTCGTCGGCGCCCAGCCACAGTTGCGGCATTTCGCTCCACATCTCCGGATCGTCGCCGAAGGGATGAATCTTGACCCAGCCGCGGATGCCAAACGGGGCGGTGACACGCCCCAAAACAATCATGCGCCGGGGCGGCTCAGGCCGCCGCCGGGGCCTTGGCGAACTGCTTGACCAGGCGCGCCACCGTCGGCGACACCTGGGCACCCTGGCCCTGCCAATGGGCCAGACGCTGCATATCCACGCGCAGACCCTGCTCTTTCTCGCCGGCCACCGGGTTGTAGAAGCCGATGCGCTCGATAAAGCGGCCGTCGCGGCGGTTGCGCGAGTCGGCCACCACCATGTTGTAGAAGGGGCGTTTCTTGGCCCCGCCCCGGGCGAGTCGAATGACGACCATGCGTTGTCTACCCTTGGAATTCGAAAAAGGGACGTATTCTAGGGGAAAACCAACGGAAAAACAAGCGCATCAAGTAAGGCGCGGCGAGTCCGGACACCGGTCGCATCCGTTTTGCGGCTTCCATAATCCGTTGGGATTCTACTAAAATCAGAACTCTTTCCCCGCGTGATCCTACGCCATAAGCCATGGCTGCGCCGCAACAACCCGGTCCCGGGCCGATTCCCACGGAATTGAACGAAATCCGTGGCATTCCCGAAGTGCTCGCCTGGCTGGGAACGGCGGAAAGCCCGGATCCGGGGCAGGATCTGCTGCTGCTACGCTCCCATCTCGCGAGCGTCGCCAAGGCGGACCTGCCGGTCATCCAGTTCCACCGCTTGCTGGACCTGTTCTTCGAGCGGGCGCAGCGGCTGTCCCAGGCGCTGGAACCCTACCTCGCCGCCGCCCTGCCGCTGGAGCGCCCGGTGCGCGCCGTCGCCGAGGGCCTGCAGGAAATCAACGGCCTGCTGGCGCGCGGCTATGTGCGCGTCATGGACGACATCGACGGGCGCCTGGTGCGCAACAAGCGGCGCAATCCGGTTGTCATTGCCGCGCGGGCACTGAAGAATCTTGCCAACCAGTTGCATACCAGCATCTGCATCGCCTCGCCGCCGCCGGCCGAGCTGTGGCTGCGCGCCCATCAGCTCTATCGCACGGCATCGAGGCATGGCAACGAAGACAAGGACGCGCCCCTGCCCGGCAGCACCATCGATGCCGAAGTGATTTACAAGGGCATGCTGGCCCAGGCCGCCGCGCAACCCGAGGGCTTCTCCCCGGCCGAGAGCGCCCTGCTCCAGGCCTATCTGCAGCGCCATGCGCCGATGGTGGATCTGTTCACCGAGCGCCCCGCCGACGGCTCGGCATCCTGGTATTGGCTGGACACGGAACGGGATGCCGGACCAGTGCCTTCCAATCGACGTATTATTCCCCAGAACCATGGCAGCCTGCTGTTCGTGTCCTGCGTGCGCTTGGCCAGGCACCTCGAAGAACATCTGACCGTTTTGGGCAAGGGGGCCTCCCTGTCCGACCTCAAGCTGCCCGATGTACTGCCCCAGCAGGCGGCCGTCGGCTTCCTGCGCCGGGTGCAGCAGCACTGGAGCTCGCCGCCCCATCGCCATTTCTCGCGCCGCCAGCACAACTACCGCGCCCATCTGTGTGTGGGCCTCGACGACCTGTGGCATCTGCTCCACAGCGGCAAGGCGCCGGCGGGCACCGGGATCGGGCCGGTACGCACCACCGAATGGATGGTGATGAACGAATCGGCCGCGGGCTTTGCCGTCATACATGTGGCGGGCGAAGTGGAGGGCCTGCGCACCGGCAGCGTCATCGCCCTGCGCAGCAACTCGGAGCATCCCTGGTACATCTGCATCGTGCGCTGGATGCGCAGCGAGAATCCCGAGCACATCGAGCTGGGGCTGGAACTGGTGGCGCCCAATGCCCAGTCGGTCAGTCTCATTTTCCGCAACGGCAAGCCGGACCAGAAGCCCACGCCGGGGCTGCTGTTGCCGCCGGTGCGCGCCCTGCGTCAGCATCCCGCCATCGTCGCCCCGAGCGGCAGCTACAGTTCGCGGCGCTTCTTCATCGTCCGGGGCGATGACAAGACCCACGTCTCCCAGGGCCGCCTGCTCAGCCTGGATATGCAAACGGACAGCGTCGAGCTGTTCCAGTTCGAAGCCGATCCTTATCCCGCCTAGTCCAGCACGGCGGCCAGGGGCGAGGCGAGCCCTTGGCTGTTCCTGCTGACGGCTTCCGCAACTCGGCGCTTCAGTTCCGCATCGATGGCGCCGTGCGGTTCGGGCCAGGCGCCGACGTCCAGGGCGAAGGCATCGAATACCTCGGACAGGCGGATCACGCGCAGAGACCGCGCCGGCAGCCAGTGATCTTTGTCGAAGGGCACCACCCAGCCCAGCATGCGCATGTGCGCAAGAAGGTCCTCCGCCTCGACAACCGCAATGGCAGCGGCCGCCGCCAGCCTGTGCACGGACACACCTTCGCCGTGCCATCCGGCGCGCGCCAGGGTGCGCAGGACGATCAGGGCGGCGCGCAACGCCCGGCCCGGGTGGGGCCGGATCGGACGGACGCCGGCGAGATATTCTGGCAGCAGCGCCGTGACCAGGGCACCGAGCAGGATGACCGTCCACGACAGATACAGCCACACGAGAAAGATCGGAATGGTGGCGAACGTGCCGTAGATCAGGGTGTAAGTGGGCACCTTGGCGAGATAGAGCCCGAACAGGCGCTGCATCAGCACAAAGGCGAGCGCCGCGAACAGCCCGCCGACGGCGGCGTGGCGCCAATCCACGCGCCGGTTCGGTATGGCGAAATAGAGGAAGGCGAACAGGGTGGCCAGAAACACCACGGGCACCGTGCGATAGAACGAGGCCGCGACCCAGGGCGGCTCGTTCACCAGGCCCAGGGAAGCGCGCAGGAGATAAGTGGTCGCGGCCAGGCTCGCCCCCAGCGCCAGGGGACCGAACACCAGCACCGCCGCGTAGGCCAGCACGCGCCGGGGATCGAAGCGGTGCTCGCGCTCCGCCCAGATGCGCTGGAAAGCGCGGTCGATGGTGGCAACGAGCATCAGCGCCGTCGCGAACAGCAGCAGGCCGCCGACGACGGTCAAGCCCGCCGCCTTTTGCGAGAACTGCCCGGTATAGCCGGCGATCATCCGCCCCGCCTTGTCGGGCAGCAGATAAGCCAGGAGGAAGCCGCGCAGTTCCGTCCCCAGGCTGGCGAACAGCTTGAACTTGGAGATCAGCACCAGGCCGACGGCGACCAGGGGCACCAGGGAGAGCAGCGTGGTGAAAGCCAGGCTGCCCGCCACCTGGGCGCCACGCACGGCCCGGAAACGGCGCAGCACCAGGGCAATGAAGGCGCCGAGGGCGCGCAGGCCGGAAGCGATCATGGCAGGGACGAACCGTTATAATTTGGCGGCACGGGGGCGAAATGCCGGCATTCTACCCTCTCCCACTGCAGTCGCTGCCCACTCCCAAACCGATGAACTCCGCCGCCCGACTATACAACTCCCTCGCCATAGCCGCCCTGCTGGGCCTCATCGCCCTTTCTCTGGCATGGGAGCTGTGGCTCGCGCCCTTGCGGCCGGGCGGCTCCTGGCTAGTGTTGAAGGCCCTGCCGCTGCTGGCGCCCCTCATGGGCCTGCTCAAGGGCCGGCGCTACACCCACCAGTGGACCACCCTGCTGGCCCTGCTCTACTTTGCCGAAGGCGTCGTGCGGGCGACCAGCGACCAAGGAGCCAGCCAAGCGCTGGCCGCCGCCGAAACGCTGCTGGCGCTGCAGTTGTTCCTCGCGGCGGCCCTGTTCTCCCGTCGCACCCGCCCGCGGCAACAGACCTGAATCCGGGGCCGATCGCGCCCGGCCCCGGGTGCTTCACACCTGCGGATTCACCCGCTCCAGCTTGGAGTGGAGCTTGTTCAGGGCATTCACATAAGCCTTCACGGACGCCACGATGATGTCGGTGTCGGCGCCCTGGCCATTCACGATGCGCCCGTCACGGGACAGACGCACCGTCACTTCGCCCTGGGCGTCGGTGCCCCCGGTGATGCTGTTCACCGAAAACAGCACGAGCTCCGACTTGCTGTTGACGATGCTCTCCACGGCCTTGAAGGAGGCATCCACCGGCCCGTCGCCCGTAGCCTCGGCACGCTTTTCCTCGCCCCCCACCGCCAGGGTGACGCGCGCATAAGGCGTCTCGCCCGTCTCGGAGCGGAAGGCGGACGATACCAGCTTGTAGTACTCCTGCTCGGGCGTGACCGCCTCGTCGCTCATGAGGGCGTGCAGGTCTTCGTCGAAGATCTCGTGTTTCTTGTCCGCCAGTTCCTTGAAGCGGGCGAAGGCGGCGTTGAGCTGCTCCTCCGATTCCACCACGATGCCCAGTTCCTGCAGGCGGGTCTTGAAGGCGTTGCGGCCGGAGTGCTTACCCAGCACCAGCTTGTTGGCATGCCAACCCACGTCCTCGGCGCGCATGATTTCGTAGGTCTCGCGGTGCTTGAGCACGCCGTCCTGATGGATGCCCGACTCGTGGGCGAAGGCATTGGCGCCGACGATGGCCTTGTTGGGCTGGACGGCGAAGCCGGTGATACCCGCCACCAACCGCGACGCCGGGACGATCTGGGTGGTGTCGATGCGCGTGTCGCAGGGGAAGACGTCCTGCCGGGTGCGCACTGCCATGACGATCTCCTCCAGCGCCGCGTTGCCGGCGCGCTCGCCCAGGCCGTTGATGGTGCACTCGACCTGGCGCG
>DYIB01000020.1:8605-8871 GCA_020723855.1 Uliginosibacterium gangwonense | reverse complement strand
AGGACGGCGGCCAGAGAGTTGGCCACGGCCAGCCCCAGGTCGTTGTGGCAATGGACCGACCAGATCACGCGGTCGGAGTTGGGCACGCGGCTGCGCAGTTGCCGCAAGGTCTCGGAGAACTGGCCGGGGACGTTGTAGCCGACGGTATCCGGCACATTGATGGTCTTGGCGCCCGCCTCGATCACCGCCTCGAAAATGCGGCACAGGAAATCCAGCTCGGAGCGGCCTGCGTCCTCGGCCGAGAACTCGACGTCATCGGTATACGC
>DYIB01000020.1:0-8595 GCA_020723855.1 Uliginosibacterium gangwonense | reverse complement strand
TTTGACCGATTTCACCGCCTGTTCCACCACCTGGTCGGGCGTCATGCGCAGCTTCTTCTCCATATGGATCGGGCTGGTGGCGATGAAGGTATGGATGCGCCCCCGGGCAGCGGGCCTGAGGGCCTCGCCGGCACGGCGGATGTCGCTCTCGTTGGCCCGGGCCAGGGCGCAGACCGTGGATTCCTTGATCGCCTCGGCCACCGCGCGCACCGCCTCGAAATCGCCGTTGGACGCGGCCGGGAAGCCGGCCTCGATCACGTCCGCGCGCATGCGCTCCAGTTGCCGCGCGATGCGCAGCTTCTCCTCCCGGGTCATGGAGGCGCCGGGGCTTTGCTCGCCGTCGCGCAGGGTGGTGTCGAAAATGACCAAATGCTCCTTGCCGCTCTTCGGGATGAATCGTTGTTCCATGCTCATGGGTTTCTCCGCTTGCAGAATATGCCGAGACCTCGGCGGGCCATTCTGCCGCACCGGGCGCAATTAAAACGAATTGTGGGGAAGTAGGATTTAGCGCGCGAGGCGCAGCAGCGGCCGGGCCAGCAGCAGGCCGCTGAGACGGGGGGACAGCAAGAGGTTGAACTGGGTGGCAACCATGGAACCGAATATAAACGGATTTTCCCGGCGGTGCAACAAGGTCAGGAGGTCCCCGATTTCTGCCGGAAACGCTTGTATTGGTTCCACGCCGCCATGACGTAGCCCGACAGGGAATAGACCAGGAACAATCCGAACAGCACTCCGGGCGGGTAGCTCGATACCAGGACGAACACCATGACCAGGCCCAGCACGACGAAGAAGGGCACGCTGCGTCTGAGGTTGATGTCCTTGAAGCTGTAGAAGCGGAAGCTGCTGACCATGGTGACGCCGGCAAAGATGGTCAGGGCGCAGGCGAACCAGCGCACGTCCTCGCCCTTGTATCCCAGATCGAGCAGCACCCATACGAGGCCGGCCACCAGCGCCGCGGCGGCGGGGCTGGGCAGTCCCTGGAAGTAGCGCTTGTCCATGACCTCCAGGGTGGTGTTGAAGCGCGCCAGACGCAGGGCGGCGCCGACGCAGTAGATGAAGGCCGCGATCCAGCCCAGATTGCCCATGCCCTTGAGGGCCCACTCGTACACCACCAGGGCGGGCGCCGCGCCGAAGGACACCATGTCGGACAGGGAATCGTATTCGGCGCCGAAGGCGCTCTGGGTACGGGTCAGGCGCGCCACCCGGCCGTCCAGCCCGTCGAGCACCATGGCGATGAAGATGGCCACCGCCGCATGCTCGAAGCGCAGGTTCATGGCCTGAACAATGGCATAGAAGCCAGCGAACAGCGCCGCGGTGGTAAACAGGTTGGGCAGGATATAGATGCCGCGGCGGCGCAGCTCGGAGTTTACCAGGGTTTTCCGGGGACGGAGGTCCGGCATGGATCGGTCCAGGTTTTGGCGCGCAGCTATTCTAGGGCAACTCCGCGACGATGGTCGCCGAAGCATAGACTTTTTCACCGATGATCGCCCTGACCCGGGTCTCGGGCGGCAGATACAGGTCCACGCGGGAGCCGAAGCGGATGAAGCCGTAGCGCTGGCCGCGTGCCAGGGTGCTGCCCGCCTTCACGTAGCACAGGATGCGCCGGGCGATCAGCCCTGCCACCTGCACGCAAGTGACGTCATGCCCGGTTCTGGTGCGCAGCCACAGGGCATTGCGCTCGTTCTCGGCGGAGGCTTTGTCCAGGGCCGCGTTGAGGAAGCTGCCGCGGTGATACCACACCTGCTTCACCTCGCCGTCCACGGGGCTGCGATTGGAATGGGCGTTGAACACGTTCATGAACACGCTGATCTTGAGGGTCTCGCGCTGCAGGTAGGGATCGAAGGCCTTCTCCACGCACAGGACGCGGCCGTCGGCGGGCGACAGCACGCTCTTCTCGTTGCCCGGGATGGGGCGCGGCGGATCCCGGAAGAACTGCAGCACGAATAGCGTCCACAGCCACAAGGGAGCTGACCACAGCCACCCGGCCAGCCAGACGACGACGAGGGAGGCGGCCACGGAAGCCGCCAGAAAAGGCCAGCCTTCGCGGGCGATGATGGGGTGGGGATAGGAGGACATCGTATGAATGGGGAGTGAGGCGTGCCAGGCCAGGGCGGGATGTCAGCTCCTCACCCTCACTCCTCACCCCTCACGCCTGTTTAGTTCTTGCTCTGATCGACCAGCTTGTTCTTCTTGATCCAGGGCATCATGTCGCGCAGCTTGGCGCCGACCTTCTCGATCTCGTGCTCGGCCAGGTTGCGACGCTGGGCCAGCAGCGTCGGGGCGCCGGCGCGGTTCTCCAGGATGAACTCCTTGGCGTACTGGCCGGTCTGGATCTCCTTGAGGATCTTGCGCATCTCGGCCCTGGTTTCATCCGTGATGATGCGCGGGCCGCGGGTGATGTCACCATACTCGGCGTTGTTGGAAATCGAGTAGTGCATGTTGGCCAGACCGCCTTCGTAGATCAGGTCCACGATCAGCTTGAGCTCATGCAGGCATTCGAAGTAGGCCATCTCGGGGGCGTAGCCCGCCTCCACCAGGGTTTCGAAACCGGCCTTGATCAGCTCCACCGTGCCGCCGCACAGCACCACCTGCTCGCCGAACAAGTCGGTTTCGGTTTCTTCGCGGAAGGTGGTCTCGATGACGCCGCCGCGCGTGCCGCCGTTGGCCGCCGCGTAGGACAGGGCGATATCGCGCGCTCTGCCGGAGCGGTCCTGGTGCACGGCGATCAGGGAAGGCACGCCGCCGCCCTGGGTGTAGGTGGAGCGCACCAGGTGGCCGGGGCCTTTCGGCGCGATCATGATGACGTCCAGATCGTCACGGGGAACGACCTGGCCGTAGTGGATGTTGAAGCCGTGGGCGAAGGCCAGTGCGGCGCCCTTCTTGATGTTGGGCTCGATGTCGTTCTTGTACACCTGGGCGATGTTCTCGTCGGGCAGCAGGATCATGACCAGGTCGGCGTCCCTGACGGCTTCCGGCACTTCCTTGACCGTCAGCCCGGCGTTCCTGGCCTTGTCCCAGGACGCGCCGCCACGGCGCAGGCCGACAGTGACCTTGACACCGGAATCGTGCAGGTTGAGGGCATGGGCGTGCCCCTGGGAGCCGTAACCCACGATGGTGACCTTCTTGCCCTTGATGAGGGAAAGGTCGGCGTCTTTGTCGTAATAAACTTTCATTCAAGCACCTTTCAAAATGCGTGAGGAGTGAGGAGTGAGGGGCGTCTTCTGGGGGCTCACCCCTCACACTTTCAATATCCGGTCGCCGCGGCCGATGCCGCAGACGCCCGTGCGTACCGTCTCCAGGATGAGCGAGCGGTCGATCGCTTCCAGGAAAGCGTCGAGCTTGGCGGTGTTGCCGGTCAGCTCGATGACGAAGGTGGATTCGGTCACATCGATGATGCGGCCGCGGAAGATGTCCGACATGCGCTTCATCTCCTCCCGGTCCTTGCCGGTGGCGCGCACCTTGATGAGCATCAGCTCGCGCTCGATGTGCGCGGCCTCGGAGATGTCCACCACCTTCACCACCTCGATCAGCTTGTTGAGCTGCTTGGTGATCTGCTCGATGACGTCGTCGGAGCCTATGCTGACGATGGTCATGCGCGACATGGAGGGGTCTTCCGTCGGCGCCACGGTCAGGGACTCGATGTTGTAGGCGCGCGCGGAGAACAGGCCCGACACGCGCGAAAGCGCCCCGGCTTCGTTTTCCAGAAGCAGCGAGATGACATGTCTCATGGTGTTGTCTGGTCTTAGAGTTCTTCGGACAGGATCATTTCCGTCAGGCCCTTGCCGCCCTGGACCATCGGGTAGACGTTCTCGGTCTGGTCGACCAGGAAATCGAGGAATACCAGATCGTTCTTGCGCTTGAAAGCCTCGCGCAGGGCGCCCTCGATGTCGGCCGGATTCTCCACGCGGATGCCCACATGGCCATAGGCCTCGGCCAGCTTCACGAAATCCGGCAGGGCATCCATGTAGGACTCGGAATAGCGGTTGCCGTGGAAGAATTCCTGCCACTGGCGCACCATGCCGAGATAGCGGTTGTTGAGGTTCACGATCTTGATGGGCAGCCGGTACTGTTTGCAGGTGGACAACTCCTGGATGCACATCTGGATGCTCGCCTCGCCGGTGACGCAGGCGACCGGCGAGCCGGGATGGGCCAGTTGCACCCCCATGGCCGCCGGCAAGCCGAAGCCCATGGTGCCCAGGCCGCCCGAGGTGACCCAGCGCCGCGGCTTGTCGAACTTGTAGAACTGGGCGGCCCACATCTGGTGCTGGCCCACGTCGGTGGTGACGAAGGCGTCGCCCTTGGTGACTTCGTAGAGTTTCTCCACCACCATCTGCGGCTTGATGATGGGGCTCTTGCGGTCATACTTGAGGCAGTCGCGGCCGCGCCACTCGTCGATCTGCTTCCACCAGGCGGCAAGCGCCTCCTGGTTCGGCCGCTCGCCGGTGGCCTCGATCTGGCGCAGCATCTCGTCCAGCACTTCGGGCACGTGGCCGACGATGGGCACGTCCACCTTGACGCGCTTGGAAATGCTCGACGGGTCGATGTCGATATGGATGATCTTGCGCGCCACCTGGGCGAAATGGGCCGGATTGCCGATCACCCGGTCGTCAAAGCGGGCACCCACGGCGAGCAGCACGTCGCAGTACTGCATGGCCATGTTCGCCTCATAGGTGCCGTGCATGCCCAGCATGCCGACGAACTGCTTGTCCGTGGCCGGGTAGCCGCCCAGCCCCATGAGGGTGTTGGTGCAGGGGAAGCCGAGGATCTTCACCAGCCGCGTGAGCTTCTCGGCGGCGTCGGACAGGATGACGCCGCCCCCCGTATAGACCATCGGCCGCTGCGCTTCCAGCAGCAGTTGCACGGCTTTCTTGATCTGCCCCTGATGCCCCTTGATCACGGGGTTGTAGGAGCGCATGGCGATGCTCTTGGGATAGCTGAAATCGCACTTCTGGGCAGTGACGTCCTTGGGGATATCCACCAGCACGGGCCCGGGCCGGCCGGTCTTGGCCAGATAGAAAGCCTTCTTGAGGGCCGGCGCGACGTCCTTGACGTCCTTGACCAGGATATTGTGCTTGACGCACGGGCGCGTGATACCGACGGTGTCCACTTCCTGGAAGGCGTCCTGGCCGATGGCGGCGGTGGGCACCTGGCCGCTGATGATGACCAGGGGGATGGAATCCATATAGGCCGTGGCGATGCCGGTGACGGCATTGGTGACGCCGGGACCCGAGGTGACCAGGGCCACACCCACCTTCTCGGTGGAGCGGGCATAGCCGTCGGCGGCATGCACCGCGGCCTGC
Source organism: Uliginosibacterium gangwonense (assembly GCA_020723855.1). GTDB lineage: Bacteria > Pseudomonadota > Gammaproteobacteria > Burkholderiales > Rhodocyclaceae > DYIB01. The sequence continues at coordinate 3,295 of DYIB01000020.1, read as the reverse complement.
TCATGGCGCACCAGCACGTGCCGCACCTTGTCCTGCTTGAACAGCTCGTCATAAATGAAGAGAACGGCGCCGCCCGGATAGCCGAAGACGTAGTCGACCTTTTCTTCCTGCAAACACCTGATTACAATTTCCGCACCAGTTAAGACCATGGCCCCCATCCGTGGCTATACAACGGGCAATAAGCGCCTGAAAAACATGTAACCTTACTGGCTCGCCCCGCTTTGGTCAAGGTATTCGGCCGCAGGCGAGAATTAGGCTCTCTCCACTTCGGATCGGCTTGCCCTGGCTTCGCGCACAGAACTCTCGGATTTTCTCGCCAGCGTAGAGCGCCGCGCCTACAAGCAGGCTCTCTACGCCCTGCGCGACGAGGACGCCGCCCTGGACGTGGTGCAGGACGCCATGCTGAAGCTCGCCGAGAAGTATGGCCACAAGCCGCTGGACGAATTGCCGATGCTGTTTCAGCGCATCCTGCAAAATGTCATTCGCGACTTCTATCGGCGGCAGAAGGTCCGCTCCCTGTGGACCACGGTCCTGTCGGCCTTCTCATCCGACGACGAGGAGGACAGGGACCCCCTGGAAACCCTGGAAACGGAAGCTTCGTCCAACCCGGCGGGCTCGCCCCACGGGTCCCTGGAGCAGTCCCAGGTGCTCGCCATCATCGAGCAGGAGATCGGCAGGCTGCCTCCCCGTCAACGGGAGGCGTTTCTCATGCGTTATTGGGAGGATATGGATATAGCCGAGACCGCAGCGGCCATGGGCTGCTCGGAAGGCAGCGTAAAGACTCACTGCTCCCGCGCCACCCACACCCTGGCTGCGGCCCTCAAAGCCAAAGGCATCGAGTTATGAGAGAACAGGATTTGGCATACAAGATAAAGCGCTATCTGGACATGGGTACCGGCAAGGTCGATCGGGCGACGGCCGAGAAGCTGTTCCGGGCGCGCCAGGCGGCGCTGGCGCGCCAGAAAATCGCCTCGGGCGGCCTGCGTCTGGCCGGCGTGGGGAATTTCCCCCTCGATTTTGCCCTGCCGGGGCTGCGCTTCGGACTGGTGGTGGTCGCCCTGACGCTGGCGGTGCTGGGCGCCTCCGTCTGGCATGAATTCGAGAAGGCAGCGGAATACGAGGAAATCGACAGCGCGCTGCTGGCGGATGACCTGCCCATCAATGCCTACCTCGATCGGGGCTTCCAAGCATGGCTCGAGCAGCACTCCTCGCAGCTCTGATTGCGCTGTTTTCCTTAACCCTGCCCGCCCACGCCGTCGTCACCGACCTGGTGCAGCCGAACTGGGCCCAGCTCACGCCCGAACAGAAGCAGATCCTGGCCCCTCTCGCCGCCGAGTGGGATCAGATGGACGGGCCGCGGCGCAAGAAATGGCTGGGCATTGCCAAGCGCTACCCCTCCATGACACCGGACGAGCAGGCGCGGGTGCAGAAACGCATGAAGGACTGGGCCTCGCTCACCCCGGCGCAGCGCAAGGCGGCACGGGAGAATTTCCAGAAGCTGCAGAAGGCACCCCCGGAGCAGAAGCGGGTCATCAAGGAGAAGTGGCAGGAATACAAGGAGCTGCCGCCCGAAGAGAAGAAGCGCTTGGCGGAAAGCGCGGCACGCAAGCAGCCGGGCACCAAGCCCGGCGCGGTAACGCCGGGTAAGCCGACGCCGCCCCCGCCGCCCCCGCCGGCGCCGCCGGCCGCCGACGCCGCCCCGGCCGCGCCCCAAGCGGCACCCGCCCAGTAAGCCCATGGCCCGGCAAGCCATCCCGGAGGCGGCGAGCCTGCGGCGCCGCCTGGCAGCCATGCTCTACGAATCCCTGCTGATCCTGGGCGTTCTCAGCCTGACCTTCGTCGCCCCCTACGTGCTGATCGGCCTGGTATGGGGGGTGGCAGTGCCGGGTTGGGTGGAATGGGCCCACATCTTCGTGGTACTGGCGCCCTACTTCGGCTGGTTCTGGCGCCACGGCGGCCAGACCCTGGCCATGCAGACCTGGCGCATCAAGGTGGTGGACGCCGCCACCGGCGGCGCAGTCACGTGGCGGCGTGCCCTGCTGCGCTATGCCCTGGCCTGGCCCTCCCTGGTCTTCCTCGGCGCCGGCCTGGTCTGGGCCCTGTTCGACCGCGACCGCCAGTTCCTGCACGATCGCCTGGTCGGGACGCGGGTCATCCGCGTACCCTCCATCGCCTGAACCGTACAGCAGCCGGAGCGGCTCTCAGGCGTTGAAGTGGGCGACCAGGCTGTGGAGCTGGCCGGCGGTCTGGCGCAGTCCCGCCACCGTCTGTTCCACCTGGCGCACCGATACGGTGTTGCGCTCGATCAGTTGCGACATGTGCTCGGCGTTCTTGGCCACGTCCTCGGTAGCGGCCGACTGCTCCTTGGCCGCCGCCGCGATATGGGACGACATGCGCGTGACCTCGGTGCTGGCTTCGGTGATCTTGCCCAGGCTCTCGTAGGTCTCGCCGATCAGGGCGCGCCCCTCGTCCACCCGCTCGGCGGCCACCCGCATGGACTCCACCGTGGTTGCCGTGGTGGCCTGGATTTCCTCCACCATGCGGTTGATATCCTCGGTGCTGCGCGCGGTGCGCTCGGCCAGCTTGCGCACCTCGTCCGCCACCACGGCGAAGCCGCGACCGTGCTCCCCCGCCCGGGCCGCCTCGATGGCGGCGTTGAGGGCCAGCAGGTTGGTCTGGTCGGCGATCTCCTTGATCATGCGGGTGACGGCGCCAACATTGCCGATGGCCTCGTTGAGGCGGTCTATGCCCTCGCTGGAGGCCTTGACCGCGGCCACCACCTGGTCGGTGTTGCTCAGGCTGTGGGACATGCGGCGGTTGCCCTCCTCGACGATGTCCATGGTGTGCTTGGCCGAAGCGGCGGCGCCTTCGGCGCTCTTCGCCACCTCGCTCACGGACACCGACAGCTCTTCCATGGCGCTGCTCACCTGCATGATGCGGTCGGTCTGGGACTGGGAGTGGGAGGACACCCGCGCCACCTCGGTTTCCAGCTCGGCGCAGCGGGCCTCCAGCACGTCCACGCTTTGCCGGATCTCGTCGATGATGATGCGCAGCCGCGCCTGGGTCATGGCGAGCGCCGCCAACACCCGGCCGGCCTCGTCCAGCCCGGTCACGTCGATGTCGTTGTCGAGATTGCCCTGGGAAATCTGATCGAAATGCTCGAGGATCTTCTTGAGGGGGCGGCTGACCGTGTGGGCCATGAAGATCGTGCTGACCACCGCCAGGCCGGCCACCGACAGGGCCAGGCCCACGGAGCGGTGCAGGCGGGCACGTTTCTCCCGTACCGCCCGATACA
>DYIB01000019.1:4316-38617 GCA_020723855.1 Uliginosibacterium gangwonense | reverse complement strand
CCGAGAACGAAGGCCGCCGGGAGTCGTCGCCGTCCTCGGCCAGGCGCACGCGGGGCGAAAGTTCGGCGATGTCCCGCAGCAGGGCGCGCAGCTCGCCCGCCTGGGGGCTGTCGTCGAGGGCGGCGACGAGCTCGATGGGGTGCACGATCTTGGCGAGGTAGTCTTGTAGCTGGGTCTTGATGGCGGTGTCGAGCATGATGGTCTCCGTGGCAATCGAATCGCGGGGTCGCCGCCCCGCCGCGGCGGGGCGGCGACTCGATCAGCCTCAGATCTTGCCGACCAGGTCCAGGGAGGGCGCGAGGGTCTTCTCGCCCGGGGTCCACTTGGCCGGGCACACCTCGCCCGGGTGGGAGGCGACGTACTGGGCCGCCTGGATCTTGCGCAGCAGCTCCTTGGCGTCGCGGCCGATACCGTTATCGTGGATCTCGCATGCCTTGATGACCCCCTCGGGATCGACCACGAAGGTGCCGCGCAGCGCCAGGCCTTCTTCTTCGATCATGACGCCGAAGTTGCGGGAAATGCTGCCCGTCGGGTCGCCGATCATGGGGAAGCGGATCTTCTTGATGGTCTCCGAGCTGTCGTGCCAGGCCTTGTGGGTGAAGTGGGTGTCGGTGGACACCGAGTAGATCTCCACGCCCAGGGACTTGAAAGTGTCGTAGTGGTCGGCCAGGTCCCCCAGCTCCGTCGGGCAGACGAAAGTGAAGTCGGCCGGGTAGAAAAACACCACGGACCATTTGCCCTTGAGGTCGGCATCGGTCACCGGGACGAACTTGCCGTTGTGGTAGGCGGTGGCCTTGAAGGGTTTGATTTCGGTGTTGATCAGGGATTGCATGAGTTTGCTCCTCTTGGTTGCGCAGGGTTGTGTGTATCGGTGAGCGCATCTTAAAGGGAGCTCTATTCATCGATCCAATGGATTGTTCCTATATTTTCGATAGTCTATGACTATTAAAGTTAGTTGAACATCGCCTTTCCTCTGCGTTCTCTGCGGCTCTGCGATCTCTGCGTTGAAAGAGGTTTCGGCCGCGCTTTCCAGCGTTGCCTCGCTTCGCGAAACCTCAGCGGCGCAGTTCCGCCGGCAGCGGCACCTGGCCGCTGTGATCGAAGGGAATGCCCGGGCCGAAGGCGGGATAGAGGGTGCCCGTGAGGCGGTAGTCCATGGTCTCCCGGCCCCGTCCCTTGCGCCATTCGTCCAGCTGGCGCAGCAGGCCGCCGATGTTGGTGGTGGCGGGGACTTCCAGGATCGCTTCGCCGAAGCGCGGTACGCTCACCGCCTTGTCGCTCACCCCCTTGGCGAAGGGGCGGCCGTTCACTTCCAGGGTGTAGGACAGGCCGTTGATGCGCAACGACGTGTCATTGGGATTGAGCACGCGCAGATGCAGGCCCAGGCGCTGTTCCAGCAGGCCCACTTCCAGCACGTCCACATTGGCCAAGGTGACTTCCGGCGGATTCCTGGGGACGCCCAATCCGGCGCAGCCGGCCAGCGCCAGGGCGCAGGCGAGGAGCAAGGGGCGTAGTCGTTTCATGGGCGTTCAACGTATGGGTAACAGGAACGTTGACTCAAGCGCCGCGTCCGCAGGCCCGCTCCAGCACGCACAGCAGACGGGAAGTGTCGTCGCGGCCCCAGCCCTGGCTCGCCAGCGCATTGAGCTGCTGCCACACCTGCGCCGCCACGGTTGCCGGCACACCCAGGTCGTGGGCCGCGTCCATGACGATGGCAAAGTCCTTGTGGTGCAGGCGCGCTTCCACCCCGGCGCTGAAGTCGCGTCTCGCCATGCGCCCGCCGAAGACATCGAGCACCCGCGAGTCCGCCGAGCCGCCGGCCATGGCCGCGCGCACCCGGGCGGCATCGACGCCGCTCGCCCGCGCCAGCAGCATGGCCTCGGCCGCCGCCTGGATGGCGGCCACCATGACCATCTGGTTGCAGGCCTTGGCCACCTGGCCGGCGCCATGGTCGCCGATGTGCACGATGCGCCGGCCGAGCTTCTCCAGCAGCGGGCGCACCCGCTCCAGGACGTGCGCCTTGCCGCCCACCATGATGGCCAGGCTGGCGTCGATCGCGCCCTGGGTGCCGCCGGACACGGGCGCGTCCAGCATGTCCGCGCCCCGCTCGGCCAGGCGCGCGGCGATGCGCCGCGCCGTCGCCGGCGCGATGGTGCTCATGTCCACCAGCACCAGCCCGGGGGCGGCGCCGTGGATGAGGCCCTGCGCGCCCAGAACCACTTCCTCCACGTCGGCGCCGGCAGTCACCATGGTGAACACCACTTCGCAGCGCGCCGCCAGCTCGCGCGGGCTGGCGCAAAGAATGGCGCCCGCCCCCACCAGGGGCGCCGCCGCGTCGCTGCGCCGGGCATAGACGGCCAGCTCGTGCCCAGCGTCGAGCAGATGCCAGGCCATGGGGGCGCCCATGGCGCCCAGCCCGATAAAGCCGACTCTCATTCCTGGCCGCTCAGACGCTCCAGCAGCTTGAGCACCGCGATGGAGTCTTCCTCACCCAGGCCCGAGCCCACCATGGCGTTGAACATCTGGGCCGTGGCGGCGGTAGCGGGCAGGCACAGGCCCAGCTCGTAGGCGCTCTGCAGCACGATGCGCAAGTCCTTCTGGTGCATCCAGGCCTTGAAGCCCGGCTTGAAGTTGCGGTCCAGCATGCGCTGGCCATGGTTCTCCAGCACCCTGCTGTAGGCGAAGCCGCCCATCAGCGCCTCGCGCACCTTGGCCGGGTCGACGCCGCTCTTCTTGGCCAGGCTCAGCGCCTCGGCGACGGCCAACACCCCCACGCCCGTGGCGATCTGGTTGCAGGCCTTGGCCACTTGGCCGGCGCCGCTGTCGCCCACATGCACGATGTTCTTGCCCATGCACTCGAACAGGGGCTTGACCTTGGCGAAGGCCTCGGCCTTGCCCCCCACCATGATGGACAGAGTGGCGTTGATGGCCCCCACCTCGCCCCCCGACACGGGCGCATCGAGGAAGTCGACGCCCTTTTCGGCCAGACGGGCGCCGATGCGCTTGGCGGCACTGGGGGCGATGGTGCTCATGTCCACCACCACCAGGCCGGGCTTGGCCCCCTGGGCGATGCCACCCTCGCCCAGGACCACCTCCTCCACGTCCGGGGCATCGGCCACCACGGTGAACACCACCTCCGCATGGCGCGCCACCTCGGCCGCGCTCACGTGGGCGCGGGCGCCGAACTGGACGAAAGGCTCCAGGGCCGCAGGGCGGCGCGCCCAGATGTGCAATTGATGGCCGCCGCGGGCCACATTGATGGCCATAGGGCGGCCCATGATGCCTAAACCGATGAAGCCGACTTGCATGCTTCTTCTCCTCCTCTATTGAGTTATCAGGATGTAGACGACGAGCATCGACACCCCGGTTACTTCGCAGGATAGGGCTTGCCGACAAGGGCGAACAGCTTCGCCCTTACCTCGTCGAGTTCAACAGGCGAAACCTTGCCCTTACGGCTCGCCTTGCGCACGACCCAATCGAGGCTTTTCGCCTGATCGGCCAGGACGGCGCTTGGGCGGTCGCCGGCAATCAATACCTCGAACGGATAGCCCTTGATCTGCGTCGTCATGGGACAGCAGAGCATCAAGCCCGTCTTGCCGTTATATGCCGCAGGGCTGAGAACGAGTGCCGGCCTGTGGCCGCGCTGTTCATGTCCGGCCTGAGGATCGAAATGCAGCCATACGATATCGCCGGCCTCGGGCACATAGCGGCGCGCCATCAAAGCGTTTCCTTGCCCACCGCCGGTCCGAAGTCGACTTCGCCGTGCAGGTTGTCTGGGGTTATGCCGGCCAGTAGCTGAGCAAGGTCATAGTCCTTGGGACGTATAGGCTCGATCACGATCCGCCCGCCTTCTTCGCGCACGTCCACTGCCTCGTCCACGTGCAGGCTTGCAGCCTCCATGATGGCCGCCGGAATGCGCACCGAAGCGCTATTGCCCCACTTCTTCACTATCACTCGCATTGGAATCTCCTTCGTATCTTCAATGTCGATACACTATACCCGAACATGCAGCCTGTAGCGACATTGTAGATACGATAGCTGAAACGGATTCGTCCGGTTCGATAGTCCGACCAAGTCAGACGCCCCCTACCGCTTTGCGCACCACCGCCGCCAGCTCCGGCGGCAGGGTGATCAGCCGCAGCGCCGCCGCGCGGCCTTGGGCCGACATCTTCTGCCAGGTCTTGCGCAGGATGTCGATGAACTTGGCCTCGTCGTAGTCCCCATGGCGGGCGACGAAATCGCCCAGATAGCTCTCCAGGAACACCAGGGCGATCACGTCCTCCAGGAGCTGGGTCTCGGGATTGACCTTAAGGCCCTCCTTGCGCACCAGGGACTGCACCCGCGCCACCATCGCCTCATCGTAGCCGACTTCGCGCAGGATGGCGCCCGCCAGGTCGGCGTGGAAGCGCATCAGGCGCGTGCGCCATTCCTTGTAGCCCTGGCGCGTCATAGGGTAGGCTGCGCGCGGGATCTCCCAGCGGCGGATGTGCTGGCAGCGCGCCGCCAGGCGCACCGCCTCGGAAGCATGGGGCGCGTAGCGCTCCAGCATGGCGCTCATGCGCCGCGCGTAGAGCAATTCCTTGGGCTGGGCCTGGCCGTCCACGATTTCCGTGTTCGGGTCGGCGGCGTTGGCCTCGTCGAAGCGGGCCAGCGCCAGGTTGAAACGGTCGGAGTCGGTTGCCATGGGTTCTAACGCCGGAAGAACATCTCGTACAGGGACAGTAGGATCTCGAACACGATCAGGATAACGATATACCATTCCACGCGCAGCGAGTGGCGGCTGGAGAGCAGTTCCATCAGGCTGTGGGCGGTATGGGCCAGCAGGTTGAGCTTGCGTTCCAGTGCCTGGTGGCGCTCGCGGATCTCGAACTCGTCCTGCAGGCGCACGAACAGGCCCTCCAGGCCCGGGTGGTCCCACAGCAGCTCCGGCTTCTCGCTGATCTCGGCGCGCCCCACCATGCGCTGCTCGATGAGCAGCATGGCACCGATGTTCTTGAGCAGCGCCCGCTGCTGCCCGGGGATGCGGCCCTTCTGCTCCATCTCCACGGCCAGGGGCTCGACCCGGTCGAAGTCGCCGGACACGCGCGCCTCGTACAGGGCCAGGAGCACGCTCTTGCTGAGGATGTCGGCGACGAGCTGGATGCGCTCCAGGGTGCATGCCTCCAGCAGCACGGTGCCGGGCTTGACGGTGTCGCGCGCCTCCGGGCGGATCTCCACCTCGATCTCCTCGATCTCGGGGTGCTCGTAGGCATTCACGATGTAGGGGCGCAGCTTGTCCAGGAAGCCCAGCTCGTCCAAAGGCGCGACATCGAAGAACACCGCCACGCCGTAGCGGAACAGCACCGCCAGGCCGCCGTCCTTCACCTCCACGGTGAGGGGAATGGTGGCCAGGGCATCGACGCTGCCCCAGGCGCGCAGATCGAAGCGCTCGCCCACGAGCACGGCGCGGGCCTTGAACAAGCTCTTGCGGCAGATCGCCAGGTCAGGCATGGGTCGGGTCTTCTCGTTCGGGACGGGGTAGTTTCTCACATTCCATCCGCGCGAACGACGGCGGCCGGGGCACCTGCCGCCGCGGCAGACGACCCCCGGCCGCGGCCGGATCCCCGGCAGGCGCAAAGGCTTACAGCCTGCCCGGATCGAAGCCCGTCTCGCGGTAGATGGACTGGAGCAGATCCTTGCCGACCTTGCTCTCGTTCTCCGTGTGCACCTTCATCAATGCCTTCTTCCATTCCGCCTTTTCCTGGGGCGTGAGCGCGATGATCTGGGTCTTGCCGGACTTGCGGATCGCCTCCAGCGCCTCGTCGTTTTCCTGCTTGGCGATATCGTTGGCGTACTTGGTCGCGTCCCTCATGGCGCCTTCGAGGATGGTGCGGATATCCGCGGGAAGGCCGTCCCAGAACTTCTTGTTCACGATCACCGCGTAGCCGATGTAGCCGTGGTCGGACAAGGTGAGGTACTTCTGCACCTCGTGCATTTTCTGCGTGTAGACGTTCGAGGGGGTGTTCTCGGAGCCGTCCACCACCCCCGTCTGCATGGCCTGATACACCTCGGAGAAGGCCATCACCTGCGGCATGGCGCCCAGCGCCCGCATCTGCGAATCCAGCACCTTGGACGACTGGATGCGCATCTTGAGGCCCCTGAAGTCCTCCGGCCGCCTCAAGGCCTTGTTCGCGGTCATGACCTTGAAGCCGTTGTCCCAGAAGGCCAGCCCGAGAATGCCCTTGGCTTCGAGCTTCTTCATCAGGCTCTGGCCGATGGTACCCTGGGTCACTTTGTGCAGGTCGGCGTAACTGTCGAAGATGTAGGGCAGGTCGAACACCTCGAATTCGCGCACGCCCAGCGGACCGAACTTGGCCAGCGAGGGCGCGAGCATCTGCACGGCCCCGAGCTGCAGCGCCTCGAGTTCCTCCTTGTCCTTGTAGAGCTGGCTGTTGGGATAGACCTCGACCTTCACGCGCCCCTTGGTGCGCTCCTCCGCCAGCTTCTTGAACTGCTCCGCGCCCTTGCCCTTGGGCGTATCCACCGCCACCACATGGCTGAACTTGATGACGAAGGGCTGCTGGGCGAAGGCAAGGCCGGCGGCCAGCAGGCCGATGAACATGACAACGATGCGCGAGTGCTTCATATCTCCTCCTGTGGTTATGGGTAAAACACTTCTGCGGCCCCCTCTTGCGCGGGGGCTGCGGGATCAGCCGTCGGCTTCCGCCAGGATGCGCTGCGCCTTGAGTATCACCGGACGGTCCACCATCTTGCCGTCGACCGCCAGCGCCGCGCCTTGCGCCCCGGCCGCGGCCTGCAGGATGCGCTTTGCCCAGGCCACGTCCTGTGCACTGGGTGCAAAACACTGCTTCACCACGGGCACCTGCTTCGGGTGGATGCACAGCTTGCCGCCGAAACCCAGGCGCCGCGCGCGCCCGGTGTCGGCACGCAGCAGGGGCAGGTCGTCGATGGCGGGGCTCACGCCATCGACGGGCGGGTCGATGCCCGCCAGCCGCGACACCAGCACGAGCTGCGAACGGAAGTGGAGCAACTCCTCGTCGTCGCCGTCGATGCCCAGGTCCACCTGGAAATCGATGGCGCCGAACACCAGGCGCGCCACTTGGCGGGCCCGGGCCAGCGCGAGCGCGTTCCAGAAGCCTTGGGCGGTCTCGATCAGCGGCAGGATGGGCACACCGCGGGCCCGCTCGGCGACGGCGAGAATGTCCGACACCCGCTCGGCCTTGGGCAGCACGACGCCCGCGACGCCATGGGCGCCGCACAGGGCGAGGTCATCGGCGAACCACTCCGTGTCGGCGCCGTTCACGCGCACATGGGCGCGCCGCGCCGGGGACAGCCACTGCGCCACCGCCGCCCGCGCCTGCGCCTTCTCGCCGGGCGGCACGGCATCCTCCAGATCGATGATCACGGCGTCGGCACCGGCGGCGCAGGCCTTGGCGAAACGCTCCGGGCGATTGCCGGGCACGAACAGATAAGTGCGCAACGGCCGTGCGCCCATCATTGCTCCGGCCCCAGCAGCCGGCCCACCCGCTCGAGGCTGGCCATGCGCCACAGGATGTCGAAGGCGCGCCGCATTTCCGGGGCGTCGGCGGCGCCGCTGAACTCGGCCAGCCGCAGGGCCTTTTGCTCCAGCTCCGCCCGCGACAGCGTGTTGCCCGGGTCGCCCTTGGGCTCGTCCACGCGGCCGTGCAGGACGCGGCCGTCGCTGGTCTCCACCGTCACCTTGCCGATCCAGCGCCGCGGGTAGGCGGCGTCCACTTCCTGGTCCAGCACCATGTGCACCTTGTCGCGCAAGGCGGCGACCGCCGGCGCCCGGAAGTGCGCCTCGAACTCGTGCATGCCGGCGCGGCGGAACAGGGCGACGAGCCCCAACACGGTACCCATGGAGAACTTGGCCTGGTGCACGGTCTGCGGATCGGTCACTGACCCGAGCACGTCGAGAGCGCCCTGGTGCACCCGGGCCGTGATACGCGCGATGCGCTCGGGCGCCAGGTCGTGGGTCTCGATCACCCGTAGCAGCGCGTCGGCGGCAGGATGGGTGTGGCGGCACGAGGCGTGGTATTTGAACGAGGTCTCCGCCAGCGCCCAGCGTTCGCCGAGGCGCTCGGTGAGGCGCGCGGCGTCGGCATCCTGCGACATGCCGGCGGCCAGGCCCTGGGGCCCTTCCAGGATATGGCGGGCGCCGGTGAAGCCCGCCTGGGCGAGATAGGCGGCGGTGAGGCCCGCGCCGGCGGCGTGGGCGGTGTGCAGTTGCTTGGAATCGGCCGCATCGCGCAGGAACTCCCACAACCCGGCGGCCTGGGTGCCGGCAGAGCCAAAGGCATCGAGCATGGCCGCGGGCGGGAGGTTCAGCAAGCGACCCGCGGCCGCTGCGGCGGCCACGGTGCCGGCGGTGCCGGTGGTGTGGAAGATCTTATAGTGGGAGCGGCCGAGGAATTCACCCACGCGTATGCCCACCTCATAACCCGCCACCGCCGCGGTCAGCAGCTCGCGTCCGCTGCGGCCCAGGCTCTGGGCCACGGCAAGCGCCGGCGGGAACACCACCGTGGCCGGGTGGAACACGGAGCCGTTGTGCACGTCGTCCTGCTCGGCGAAGTGGGACGAGGCCGCATTCACCATCGCGGCAAACAGGGGGGTCGTCATGCGCCGCGAAACGAGCACTTCCGCGGCACCCCGAGCCGGACCCATGAGGCGCGCGAAGGCTTCGATCGCCTGCACCGGCCGCGCCCCCTTGCCGGCCAGCGCCGAGCCGAACCAGTCGAGCAGGAGGTCTTCGGCGCGGCGCACCACGGCCTCGGGAATGTCTTCGAAACGCAGCGTCGCGGCGAATTCGGCGAGGATTTTGCTCGGATGTGCGGTCATGGGCTTCGCTCCGTCTATATCGCGCGCGCCGCACGCAGTTTTTCGATCGCCCCGGCGTCATACCCCAGTTCCAGGAGGATCGCCTCCGTGTGCTCCCCGAGGGCGGGGACGGGGTCCATGCGCGGCCGATCGTCCGCCGTGAGGCCGGGCGGCAGCAGCGCGGGAATGGCGCCAGCGGGTGTGGCCACTGCCGTCCAGCGGCGGCGCGCCTGCAACTGGGCGTGCTGCCACACCTCGTGCATGTCGTTCATGCGCGCGTTGGCGATCTGCGCTTCGTCCAGCCGCGCCATCACCTGCTCGGCGGTGAGCGCGGCGAACACCTCGACGATGATGGCGCGCAGCGCCTCGCGCGCGACCGTGCGGCGCGAGTTGGTGGCGAAGCGCTCGTCGCCCGCCAGCTCCGGGCGCAGCAGCACCCGGTCGCAGAACACCTTCCACTCGCGCTCGTTCTGCAGGCCCAGCATCACCGTCTTGCCGTCGCCCGCGGGGAAAGGCCCGTAGGGGTAAATGGTGGCGTGGGCGGCGCCGGCGCGCGGCGGCGGCTCGGCGCCTGCGAAGGCGTAGTAGAGGGGATAGCTCATCCATTCGGCCATGCACTCGAACATGGAGACGTCGATGCGGCGGCCGCGCCCGGTCTTGCCGCGCTCCAGCAGGGCGGCGAGGATGTTGGAATAGGCATACATGCCGGCCGCAATGTCGGCGATGGAGCAGCCCGCCTTCGCCGGCGCCTCCGGCGTGCCGGTCACGGACAGGAAGCCGGATTCGCTCTGGATCAGCAGGTCGTAGGCCTTCCTGTCGCGATAGGGGCCGTCGCCGCCGTAGCCCGAGATGTCGCACACGATGAGGCGCGGATGGCGTTCGCGCAGTGCGCCGTAGGACAGGCCCAGGCGCTCCGCCGCGCCGGGGGCGAGGTTCTGCACCAGGACATCGGCCTTTTGCAGCAGGCGCTTCAGCACCTCGCCCGCATCGGCGTGTTTGACGTCGAGGGTGAGGCTTTCCTTGGAGCGGTTGGTCCACACGAAGTGGGAGGCGAGGCCATGCACGCGCTCGTCGTAGGAGCGGGCGAAGTCGCCCACTCCCGGCCGTTCGATCTTGATCACGCGCGCGCCCAGGTCGGCCAGTTGGCGCGTGCAGAAGGGCGCGGCGATGGCGTGCTCCAGGGCGACGACGGTGACGCCCTCCAGGGGGCGGAAGGGCGTGCCCATCAGAAGGACCTCGGCAGCCCGAGCACGTGCTCGGCCACGTAGGACAGGATCAGGTTGGTAGAGATGGGCGCCACCTGGTACAGGCGCGTCTCGCGGAACTTGCGCTCCACGTCGTATTCGCAGGCGAAGCCGAAGCCGCCGTGGAACTGCAGGCACACATTGGCCGCCTCCCAGGAGGCGTCGGCGGCGAGCAGCTTGGCCATGTTGGCCTGGGCGCCGCAGGGCTGATGGGCGTCGAACAGTGCGCAGGCCCGGAAGCGCATCAGGTTGGCCGCCTCGATGTTCACGTAGGCACGGGCGATGGGGAACTGCACGCCCTGGTTCTGGCCGATGGGGCGGCCGAACACCACGCGCTCGCCGGCATACTTCACCACCTTGTCGATGAACCAGTAGCCGTCGCCGATGCACTCGGCGGCGATGAGGGCGCGCTCGGCGTTCAGCCCGTCGAGAATGTACTTGAAACCCATGCCCTCCTCGCCGATGAGATTCTCGGCGGGAATCTCCAGGTTGTCGAAGAACAGCTCGTTGGTCTCGTGGTTCACCATGTTGACGATGGGCCGCACCGTGAGCCCCTTGCCGACGGCCTGGCGCAGGTCCACCAGAAAGATCGACATCCCTTCCGACCTCTTCTTCACCTCGGCCAGCGGCGTGGTGCGCGCCAGCAGGATCATGAGGTCCGAATGCTGCACGCGGGAGATCCATACCTTCTGGCCGTTGACCACGTAGCGGTCGCCCTTCCTGACCGCAATGGTCTTGATCCGGGTGGTGTCGGTGCCGGTGGTCGGCTCGGTGACGCCCATGGACTGCAGGCGCAGCTCGCCGCTGGCGATGCGCGGCAGGTACTCGCGCTTCTGCGCTTCCGAGCCGTGGCGCAGCAGCGTGCCCATGTTGTACATCTGGCCGTGGCAGGCGCCCGAATTGCCGCCGGCGCGGTTGATCTCCTCCATGATCACCGAAGCCTCGGCCAGCCCCAGGCCGGAGCCGCCGTATTCCTGGGGGATCAGGGCCGCGAGCCAGCCGGCCCGGGTGAGGGCGTCTACGAACTCCTCGGGATAGCGGCGCTCCTCGTCGACGCGGCGAAAGTACTCGGCCGGAAACTGCGCGCACAGGTCGCGCACCGCTTCGCGGATTTCCTGGTAGGGATCGGTGGTGTTCAGCACGGCGTGTTCTCTCGATGGGTAACGGTCAGGCGAGCGTGGCGCTGGCATCCATGGCCAGATTGCCCCCGGCGTCGCGCGCCCACAGCTTGATGGTCCTGGCATCCGCCTCGGGCCGGCCGCACACGGCAAAGGGTGCGCTGTCGAACAGCGGCCGCAGGGCGCGGAAGGCAAAGCGCGCCACCCGCGCTTGCGGCAGCCTGCGCCGCAGCAGGTCCAGCAGCAGCGTGGCGATCAGCGGGCCATGCACAACGAGGCCCGGATAGCCCTCCACCTCGGTGACGTAGCGGCGGTCGTAGTGTATGCGGTGGCCGTTGAAGGTCAGCGCGGAATAGCGGAACAGCAGCACATCGTCGGGCACGATGGTGCGCTCCCAGGCCGCGTCGGCGGGCGCGGGGGTAGGCGCGGGTGCCGGCGCGCCGGGCACGGGCAGGGGGCGGTAGACGATGTCGTGCTCTTCGGTGATCGCCAGGCCCCGGGCGCCGCTGATTTCGTGGCGCACCAGCACGAAGACGAGGTCGCCCGAGCGGCCGCTCTTGTACTCCACGTTCATGATGCGCGAGGTGCGCGCCATCGCCTCGCCCACGCGCAGCGGCTGATGGAATTCGAGCCGGCTGCCCGCCCACATGCGCCGCGGCAGCGGCACCGGCGGCAGGAAGCCGCCGCGCCTGGCGTGGCCATCGGGGCCGAGCTCCGACTGCTTGTGCAGGGGCAGGAAGTAGAGCCAGTGCCACAGAGGCGGCAGGGCATCGCCCGGCTGCGGCCGCGGGTCATCCCGGTCAAGGGTCGCGGCCAGCGCGGCGACGGGCGTGGCCGTCACCTGGTCCGTCAGAGTTTCGCTCTTGCCTATCCATTCCTGCAGTCGATCCATGGGCGGCTTCCCTTGCTGTCCGGTAGAGGCAGCCACTATGCCCGCCCGCGGCGCGCAGCGGAAATGCCGATTGCGACTGACGGGTATAGGGACGGCTTATGGCCGCGGCCTGGGTTTCTTCGCCGCCGGGCGCATGCGCACGCCGGTCCATCGGCCCTCGCGCACCAGCTCATGCACCAGTTCGACCAGGGTCTCCTGCACCCCCAGCGCCGCCGAGGTGCGCGGCACCGAATTGGGCCAGCACAGGCCCAGAGGGCGGCTGATGCCAGGCTGCGACAGCTTGCGCACGGGCAGCGGCGGCGCACCGTCGCGGGGCGCGACGGCGCAGGCGGGCAGAATGGTGCAGGCGACGCGCTCGCGTGCGGCATTGATGAGCAAGGGCAGGGAATCGATGTCGGCCACCACGTTGAGCTGGCAGCCGGCCTGGGCGAAGCTGCGCTCCACCAGCAGGCGCAGGCCCTGGGTGCTGCTGGGCAGCACCAGGGGCACGCCGTCCAGCCGGTGCAGCGGGCACTCGCGGGCACGGGGCGCCAGGTCCAGTCCGGCGTCGCCGACGAGGAACAGGTCTTCATCGAGCAGGGGCAGCACGGACACGCCGCGCGTCTCCATGTCGCGGAACAGGATGGCCAGATCGAGCCGGCCATTGGCCAGCAGCTCGAACAGATAGCCGCTCATGCTCTCGAACATCTGCAGCCGGATGCCGGGATGCCGGGCGCGCACGCGCTCGAGCAGCGGCAGCGCCAGGATCATGGCGGTGGTGGAAGGCAGGCCCACGGCCACCGGGCCGGATTCGCCCACGCTGCCCTGGCGCACGTCCTGCCGCGCCTGCTCCATCTGGCGCAGCACGGTGCGCGCATGGCGGTACAAGGCCTTGCCCGCCTCGGTCGGCCGCACTCCCTGGGAGCTGCGGACGAGCAGCCTGGTCTTGAGCTCCGTCTCCAGATTGGCCATCTGCTGGCTGAGCGCCGGCTGCGCCACGAACAGCCGCTCGGCCGCCTTGGACAGGCTGCCGGCGTCGATGATGGCGACGAAATAGCGAAGCTGGCGAAACTCCATGGGCTTGCCGGGCGAGTAGAAGGAAGACTTATATCATCCCCCGGGGGCAGAACGCACACGGGACGGCGCCGGGCGCGCACCATGCTGAAGCAGCCCGGTCCGTCGGCGCACCAACATCGAAGCCCGGCATGCCCTGTCAACGGCGCAATTCGCCGTCGTTTCAAACCTTAAGCATCCGTGGCACAACGGTTGCTTGGTCGGCACGCATGGAAACCCGATCCACCTGTTGTTATTGCGGCACGGGCTGCGGCGTGATCATCGAGTCGGACGGCGCGCGCATCACCGGCGTGCGCGGCGACCCCGATCACCCCGCCAATTTCGGCCGCCTGTGCAGCAAGGGTGCCACCCTGCACCTGACGGCGCGTCCCGAGGGGCGCGCCCTGTATCCCGAGCTGCGCATGGGCCGCACCGAGGCCCGCAGCCGCACCACCTGGGACCTGGCGCTGGAGTATGCGGCGCGCCGCTTCGCCGGCGTCATCCGCAGCCACGGCCCGGACGCCGTGGCCTTCTACGTATCCGGCCAACTGCTCACCGAGGACTACTACGTCTTCAACAAGCTGGCGCGTGCCCTGGTGGGCACCAACAACATCGACAGCAACTCGCGCCTGTGCATGTCCTCGGCGGTGGTGGGCTACAGCCAGACCCTCGGGGCGGACGCGCCGCCCTGCAGCTACGAAGACCTGGGGCTGGCCGACTGCATCTTCATTGCCGGCGCCAACCCGGCCTACGCCCATCCCATCGTGTTCCGCCGCATCGAGGACGCCCGGCGCGCCAACCCGGGGCTCAAGCTCATCGTCGCGGACCCGCGCCGCACCGACACGGCGGCCGGCGCCGACCTGCACCTGCCGGTGGCTCCGGGCACGGATCTCGTCCTGCTCCAGGCCATGCTGCACGTGCTGCTGGGGGACGGCCTGGTGAACTGGGAGTTCGTGCATGCCCACACGACGGGCTTCGACGCCGTGCGCGAAGCGGTGCGCGACATGACGCCGGCGGCGGCGGAGAAAATCTGCGGTGTGCCCTCCCAGGACATCGTCACGGCGGCGCGCTGGTTCGGCCAGGCCAAGGCGGCCCTGTCCCTGTGGTGCCAGGGCCTCAACCAGTCCACCCACGGCAGCCACAACAGCGCGGCGCTGATCCATCTGCATCTGGCCACGGGCCACATCGGCCGCCCCGGCGCCGGCCCCTTCTCCCTCACCGGCCAGCCCAACGCCATGGGCGGGCGCGAGACGGGGGCGATGGCCACCCTGCTGCCCGGCCACCGCCAGCCGGCCAACGCCGAGCACCGGGCGGAAGTGGCGCGCCTGTGGGGCGTGCCGGATCTGCCCGAGCGGCCGGGCAAGACCGCCGTGGACATGTTCGAGGCCCTGGGCAGCGGCGCGATCAAGGCCATCTGGATCGCCTGCACCAACCCGGCCCAGTCCCTGCCCGAGCAGGCGCGCGTGCGCCAGGCCCTGGAACGGGCAGAATTCGTGGTGCTGCAGGAGGCCTTCCGCGACACCGAGACGGCGCCCTACGCCGACCTGCTGCTGCCCGCCGCCACCTGGGGCGAGAAGGAAGGCACGGTCACCAATTCGGAGCGGCGCATCAGCCACGTGCGGCGCGCCGTGGCGGCGCCGGGCGAGGCCCTGCCCGACTGGAAGATCGCGCGCGATTTCGCCCTGCGCCTGGGGCGCCACCTGGAGCGGCCCGATGCGCCCAGCCTGTTCCCCTATTTCCATCCGGAGCAGATCTTCCGCGAGCATGCCCAGACCACGCGTGGGCGCGACCTGGACATCACCGGCTTAAGCTATGCCCTGCTGGATGCCCAGGGCCCGCAGCAGTGGCCCTTTCCGGAAGGCGCGTCCGCAGGCACGGCGCGCCTCTACGGCGACGGCCGCTTCGCCACGGCGGACGGATGCGCGCGCTTCATCCCCCTTACGCCATCCCTCACCGCCGAGGATACGGATGCGCGCTTCCCGTTGCATCTCACCACCGGCCGGCTGCGCGACCAGTGGCACGGCATGAGCCGCAGCGGCCGCGCCGCCCTGCTGTTCAGCCACGACGACGAGCCGCGCCTCTACCTGAACCTGTCCGACATGCTCCGGCGCAACATCGCCGCCGGCGACCTGGTGCGGGTATTCAACCGCCGCGGTGAGACGGTGCTGCGCGCCGCCGCCAGCGACGAGCTGCGCCCGGGCCAGGCCTACGTCCCCATGCACTGGGGGCGGCGCCATCTCAACAGCGGCGGCGCCAACGAGCTCATGCCGTCCGCCTACGATCCCCATTCCAAGCAGCCGGAGCTCAAGCACGCCGCGGTGCAGGTGGAGAGGCTCGCCCTGCCCTGGCAGGCGCTGCTGGTGCGCAGCACCGCCCATGCCGGCCAGGCGCTGGAATGGAAGGCACGCCTGCAACCCCTGCTGTCCTGTTTCCGCTACGCCAGCCTGGGGCTGGCCGGCGCCGAGTGCCCGGCGCTGGTGCTGCGCATCGCCCATCACGAGCCGCTGCCCGAGGCCCTGCTGGACCGCATCGACGACTGCGTGGACCTGGACGGCGTCCAGTGCCTGAGCTACCTGGATCCGCGCCGCGCCGTGCGCAAGAAGGCGCTGATCGAAGACGGCCTGCTTGCCGGCATCCATCTGGCGGGCGAGACCGCCGCCGGGCCGTGGCTCAAGGATTTCGTGATCGAGCGCCGGGCTGCGGACCACATCCGCCGCTGGCTGTTCGCGCCGCTGGCCACCCCGCCCGAGGGCGTGAAGACGCGCGGCCGCATCGTGTGCGCCTGCCACGGCGTGGCCGAGCCCGACATCCGCCGCGCCATCGCCGCCGGCGCCGGCCTGGAGACGCTGCAGCAGGACCTGCGCTGCGGCACCGGCTGCGGCTCCTGCGTGCCGGAGATCCGCCGCCTGCTGCGAGTGGAGCAGGCGGCGTAGCGAGTACTCTTCAAACCTCTTCCGACGCAAAGAACGCAAAGGCGCAAAGTACGCAAAGACAAGTACATTCAGGATTTTCCTTTGCGGCCTTGGCGCCTTTGCGTCCTTTGCGTTGAATGCGGTTTTCGTTCCCTAAATCACCCCCCGCAGCTCCCGCAGCGCCACCGACAGCATCGCCAGGTCGGGCGCCGGCGCGGACTTGATTTCGGCGAAGAGCTGGCGGCAGCGTTCGACCTGGAATTTGTGCCGCGCCCGCCAGTCGGCGACCAGCGCCTCGGCATCGGCGCCGGAGCCGGTCCTGAGGATCTGCGCCGCGAGATTGCGCGCCTGGGCCGACAGGTCGTCGCGCAGGGCCGCGCGCGCCAGGCCTTGCCAGTGGCTGTCGGCCGGCAGGGCGGCGATCTGGTGGCCGAGCCAGTGCAGATCGAGCTGCCCGCCCGCGGTGAAATACACCTGCGCCACCAGTGCCGCCGGGCGCCCCGTTTCCGCGGCCACCTCGACGATGTCCAGCGCCGAGTACAACTCCTCCAGGCAGGCGACGCGATGGGCCAGCTCGCGCGGCACGCCCAGTCCGGCCAGGCGCGCGACGGTCTCGTCCAGCTCGGCCCGGTAGGGCGGCGTGACTACGTCATAGAGGCTGGCGGCCAGTTCCTCCACGCCCGCAGAGAAGTGCGCCAGCGTCGCCGACAGATCGCGCAGGTGCTGGCGCTGGCGCAGGAACCACAGGGTGCCGCGCTGGACCAGACGCAAGCCTTCCAAGATCATGGTCGTCTGGGTAGTGTTGGCGACCCGGTCGTCGAGGGCCTCGATCGCCTGCCACAGGGGCACCAGGCCGAACACTTCCCGCGTGGCCAGGTAGGCGCGCACGATGTCGGGCGCAGCGGCGCCGGTTTCCTCCTGCAGGCGGAAGACGAAGGTCGGCCCCACCCGGTTTACCATGCTGTTTACCACGTGGGTGGCGATGATCTCGCGCCGTAGCGGATGGCGCCGCACGTGCTCGGGGAAGCGTTCGCGCAGGGGCTGCGGGAAATAGCGCTCGAGCGCCGTGGAGATGTAGGGGTCTTCCGGCACGTCGGAGGCGAGCAGCGCCTCGAACAGCTCCATCTTGCTGTAGGCCAGCAGCACCGCCAGCTCGGGGGTGGTGAGGCCGATGCCGGCGGCTTTGCGCTCGGCGATCTGCTCGTCGAAGGGCAGACGCTCCAGGCGCCGGTTGAGCCGGCCGCCGTTGGCCAGATGCCGGATGTAGCGCGCCTGCTCGTCCAGCAGGGCCAGGCCGCGGCTGCGGGTGACGGACAGGATCTGTGTCTGGAAGTAGTTGTCGCGCAGCACCAGCCGCACCACCTCGTCGGTCATCTCGGCGAGCAGCTTGTTGCGCTGCTTGCCGGTGAGCTCGCCGTCCGCGACCACGGAATCGAGCAGGATCTTGATGTTGACCTCGTGATCGGAGCAGTCCACGCCCCCCGAGTTGTCGATGGCATCGGTGTTGATGTGCCCGCCCTTCAGGGCGTATTCGATGCGTCCGAGCTGGGTGAAGCCCAGATTGCCGCCTTCGGCCACGACGCGGCAACGCAGGTCGCGGCCATCGACCCGGACCGCGTCGTTGGTCCGGTCGCCCACCTCGGCGTTGCTCTCGCTGGCTGCCTTGACATAGGTGCCGATGCCGCCGTTGTAAAGCAGGTCCACCGGGGCGAGCAGGATGGCGCGAATCAGCTCCTGGGGCGTGAGGCTTGCCGCGTCGATGCCCAGCACCGCGCGCGCCTGGGGCGAGAGGGCAACCGACTTGGCGCTGCGCGGATAGACGCCGCCGCCCGGTGAGATGAGCCGCGGGTCGTAGTCGGCCCAGGAGGAGCGCGGCAGCTCGAACAGGCGCTTGCGCTCGGCGAAGCTCGCCGCCGGATCCGGGTCCGGGTCGAGGAAGATGTGACGGTGGTCGAAGGCGGCCACCAACTTGATGTGGGGCGACAGCAGCATGCCGTTGCCGAACACGTCGCCCGACATGTCGCCGATGCCCACCACGGTGAAGTCCTGCTCCTGGGTGTTTACTCCCAGCTCGCGGAAGTGGCGCTTCACCGATTCCCAGACGCCCCGGGCGGTGATACCCATCTTCTTGTGGTCGTAGCCCGCCGAGCCACCCGAGGCGAAGGCGTCGCCGAGCCAGAAACCGTATTCCTTCGCTACGGCGTTGGCATAATCGGAGAAGCTCGCGGTGCCCTTGTCGGCGGCCACCACCAGGTAAGGATCGTCCCCGTCGTGGCGCACCACCTCGGCCGGCGGCACAACCCTTCCTGCAGCCAGGTTGTCGGTGAGGTCGAGCAGCCCGCGCAGATAAGTGTGGTAGCAGGCCACGCCCTCCGCCAGCCACGCGTCCCGGTCGCCGCCCGCGGGCGGGTTTTTGACCACGAAGCCGCCCTTGGAACCCACCGGCACGATGACTGCGTTCTTGACCATCTGGGCCTTCATGAGCCCCAGCACCTCGGTGCGAAAGTCCTCCATGCGGTCCGACCAGCGCAGCCCGCCGCGCGCCACCCTGCCGCCGCGCAGATGCACGCCCTCGACCCGCGGCGAGTACACGTAGATCTCGAACAGGGGCTTGGGCTCGGGCAGGCCGGGCACCCGCCCGGGGTCGAGCTTGAAGGACAAATAGGGCTTGGCCGCGCCGTCCGCCTGCTGGAAGTAATTGGTGCGCACCGTGGCCTGGATCAGCGCCAGAAACTGGCGCAGGATGCGGTCCTCGTCCAGGTTGGCCACCTGGTCCAGGGCCGCCCTGATCCCGTCTTCGAGCTGCGCCGTGCGTTGCGCGCGCCCGGCCTCCCGGCGCGGATCGAAGCGCGCCAGGAACAGCTCCAGCAGCCGGCGCGCGATGCCCGGATGAGCCGCCAGGGTCTGCTCCATGTACGCCTGGCTGAAAGTGAAGCCGGCCTGGCGCAGGTACTTGGCATAGGCGCGCAGCACCGCCACCTCGCGCCAGGTGAGCCGCGCAGCGAGCACCAGGCGATTGAAGTCGTCGTTCTCTGCCTCGCCGCGCCACACCCGCAGGTAGGCTTCCTGGAACACCTCGCGCACGCGGTCGATGTCCAGATCCTCGGCGCCCGGCCAGGTCAGGCCGAAATCGTGCAGCCACACCGCCTCTCCGGCCTCGCGCCGGATCTCGTAGGGCCGCTCCTCCAGCACCCGCACGCCCATGTGCTCCAGCATAGGCAGCGACACCGACAGGGGCACCGGCATGGCCTCGCGCAGAATCTTGAAGCGCAGGCTGCCGGGCGGCGCCTCGAGGGGCACGTACAGGCTCATGGCGAGCCGGTCGGAACCGGACAACTGCTCCATGAGCTCGATGTCGCCCACGGCGGCGCGCGCCGCGTAATCTTCCCGGTAGCCCGCCGGAAAGCCGGCGCCGTAGCGGGAGTAGAGGAGATTGCCGCGCTCCTCGCCGCAGCGCTCGAGCAGCGCCTGGCGCAGCTCGTCCTCCCAGCGCCGCGCGGCCCGCACCAGGCGCTGCTCCAGCTCGCGCACGTCGTAGGCGGGCTGCGCACCGGGACGGGTGCGCACCACGATGAGGATGCGCGCCAGCGCCGACTCGGACAACTGCACGTTGAATTCAGACGACACGCCATCGAGCGCTTCCATGAGCACCGCCTGCATGCGCTCGCGCAGCGCCGTGTTGTACTGGTCCCGCGGCACATAGATCAAGCAGGAGAAAAAGCGGCAGAAGGCGTCGCGCCGCACGAACAGGCGCGTTCTCTGGCGCTCGCCCAGGCGCAGGATTCCCATGGCAATGACATAGAGCTCGTCCGGGTCCATCTGCAACAGCTCGTCGCGCGGGTACTGTTCCAGTATGGTGGCGAGCGCCTTGGCGGCATGGCTCTTGGGCAGGAAACCGGCACGGGCCACGACGGTGGCCACCTTGCGCCGCAACAGCGGAATGTCGGCCGGATTGGCGTTATAGGCGGTGGAGGTGAACAGGCCCAGGAAGCGCCGCTCGCCGACCACTCGGCCGTCGGGGCCAAAGCGCTTGATGCCCAGGTAATCGAGATAGCCGGGGCGGTGCACCGTGGCCCGGGCGTTGGCCTTGGTGAGCACCAGCAAACGCGGCTGGCGGGCGATGGCCCGGACCTCGGGCGGCAACGTGGCGAAGGACGTGGAGCGCTCCTTGCCCGTCTCCCGCAGGATGCCCAGCCCCGAGCCGGACACGATGCGCAGCACGTCGTCGCCGTCTTCGACCGCCAGCTCGTATTCCCGGTAGCCGAGGAAGGTGAAGTTGTCGTCGGCCACCCACTGCAGGAAGGCACGCTCCTCCTCGGTGTCGGCGGGATCCTGGGGCGGCGGGTTGCGCTCCAGCTCGGCCAGCACCTCGACCATGCGATGGCGCATCTTGTGCCAGTCCTCGACCGCCGCGCGCACGTCGCCCAGGATGCGTACGAGACCCTGGTGCAGCGCCTCCAGGCGTCCCGCCTCGGTGCACCTGTCCACCTCCACATGGATGATGGATTCATAGCGCCAGCCGCCCTCCGCGCCTTGCTCCAGATCGTCCGCCACGCCCGTCAGGTTGCCCTCGGCGTCGCGCCGCGTCCTCATGACCGGATGGATGATGAGGTGCAGCGTGAGCCCTTGGCGGTTGACCTCCATGGTGATCGAATCCACCAGAAAGGGCATGTCGTCGTTTACGATCTCGACGACCGTGTGGGTCGACTGCCAGCCGTGCTCCTCGGCGCGCGGATTGTACACCCGCAGCTTGGGGGCCCCCGGCGTGAAGCGGCGGGCGAAGTGCCAATGGGACAGGACGGCGCCGTAGAGGTCCGCCACCTGGCGCTCCTGCAGGTCCTCGGGGGCCACCTGGCTGTAATAGCGCCGGGCGAAGGCCTCGACCACCGGCGCCTCCGCAGCCGGCAGGCGCTCGCGGACCAGCTCCAGCACAGAATCCAAAAGGTCCAGCTTGACCTCCTCTCCGACGCGCAGCATGTGCCCTTCTCCAGACCGAAATCCGCTGTCGGCCTGAAGGCCGACCTACGTACATTCTAGAGGCCCGTCGCACCAAATGGGCGCCATGCGCACCATGGCTGTGCGCCAATTCCCTGGCGCGCTTTCCGCAAGCGATCCGCCCACCGAGCTAAGCCCCTGTTTAAACTGAGATTCACCAGTATGGTACGTGGGTTGCTAAAGGAGTGCGAGCGCGGCGCGAGCCGCAAACCGCATTGGCAACGGAGAGCGATCGGATGAAAAGAGCAAGACTGGTCATGGTCGGCAACGGCATGGCCGGGGTGCGCACCCTGGAGGAGCTGCTGAAGCTGGCGCCGGATCTGTACGACATCACGGTGTTCGGCGCCGAGCCCCACGGCAATTACAACCGCATCCTGCTGTCGCCGGTGCTGGCCGGCGAGATGACGCTGCCGGAGATCATGCTCAACGATTTCGACTGGTACCGGGACAACGGCATCACCCTGCACGCCGGCAAGAAGGTGGTGGAAATCGACCGGGCGCGCCGGCGCGTCGTCGCCTCCGACGGCACGGAAGCGGAATACGACCGCCTGCTGCTGGCCACCGGCTCCAATCCTTTCATCCTGCCCATTCCCGGCAACGACCTGCCGGGCGTGCTGGCCTACCGGGACATCGCCGACACGCAGGCCATGGTGGATGCGGCCGCCCATTACCGGCGCGCGGTGGTCATCGGCGGCGGCCTGCTCGGCCTGGAAGCCGCCAACGGCCTCAAGCTGCGGGGCATGGACGTGACGGTGGTACACGCGGTGGACTGGCTGATGGAGCGCCAGCTCGACCGTAACGCCGCCGACATGCTGAAGGCCTCCCTCGAGGCCAAGGGCCTGAAGTTCCTCATGCCCAGGCTGACCGCCGAGCTGGTGCGCGGCGAGTCGGGGCGGGTGTGCGCCGTCAAGTTCAAGGACGGCGACGAGATTCCCGCAGACCTGGTGGTGATGGCGGTGGGCATCCGCCCCAACACGGCCTTGGCGGAGGCTGCCGGCCTGTACTGCAACCGCGGCGTGGTGGTGAACGACACCATGCAGACTTATGACCCCCGCATCTATGCCGTGGGCGAGTGCGTCGCCCACCGGGGTGTGGCCTACGGCCTGGTGGCGCCCCTGTTCGAGCAGGCCAAGGTGGCTGCCAACCATCTGGCCAATTTCGGCATCGGCCGCTACACCGGCTCGGTGGTGTCCACCAAGCTGAAGGTGACGGGCATCGACGTGTTCTCCGCCGGCGACTTCATGGGCGGCGCGGGCACCGAGGAGATCGTGCTGCACGATCGCACCGGCGGCGTGTACAAGAAGCTGGTGCTCAAGGACGAGAAAATCGTCGGCGCCGTGCTCTACGGCGACACGGTGGATTCCTCCTGGTACTTCCAGCTCATGCGCGACGGCAAGGAAGTGGGTGAGATCCGCGACCACCTCATGTTCGGCGAGTCCCATCTGGGCAACGCCGGCCACCAGGGCCAGAACAAGGCCGCGGCCATGCCCGACGAGGCCGAGGTGTGCGGCTGCAACGGCGTGTGCAAGGGCACCATCGTCAAGGCCATCAAGGAGAAGGGCCTGTTCACCCTGGACGAGGTGCGCAGGCACACCAAGGCGTCTGGCTCCTGCGGCTCCTGCACCGGCCTGGTGGAGCAGATCATCGCCTCCACCATTGGCGGCGCCTACCAGCCCCAGGACGTCAAGAAAAAGCCCCTGTGCGGCTGCACCGACCATACCCACGAGGAGGTGAGGAAAGCCATCCGGGAAAACCGGCTGCTGTCGATTCCCGAGGTCATGCGCTTCCTGGAGTGGCGCACGCCCGACGGCTGTGCCTCCTGCCGGCCGGCGCTCAACTATTACCTGATCTGCGCCTGGCCCAAGGAGTATCAGGACGACCCCCAGTCGCGCTTCATCAACGAGCGGGCCCACGCCAACATCCAGAAGGACGGCACCTACTCGGTGGTGCCGCGCATCTACGGCGGCGTGACCACCCCGGCGCAGCTCAAGCGCATCGCCGAGGTGGCGGAGAAATACCACATCCCCACGGTGAAGATCACCGGCGGCCAGCGCATCGACCTGCTGGGGGTGAAGAAGGAGGATCTGCCCAAGGTGTGGGCCGACCTGGACATGCCCTCGGGCTTCGCCTACGGCAAGTCGATCCGCACGGTGAAGACCTGCGTGGGCTCCGAGTGGTGCCGCTTCGGCGTGCAGGATTCGACCAACATGGGCATCGAGCTGGAGCGCGCGCTGGACCGCATGTGGGCGCCCCACAAGGTGAAGCTGGCCGTGTCCGGCTGCCCGCGCAACTGCGCCGAGGCCACCATCAAGGACGTGGGCGTGGTGGGCGTGGACTCGGGCTGGGAGATCTACGTCGCCGGCAACGGCGGCATCAAGGCCGAGGTGGCGCAGTTCCTCGTCAAGGTGAAGACGCGCGAGGAAGTCATGGAATACACCTGCGCCTTCCTGCAGCTCTACCGGGAGGAGGCGCGCTATCTCGACCGCACGGTGCACTGGGTGGAGCGCGTCGGCCTGGACTACGTGAAGAAGCGCATCGTCGACGACGACGCCGGGCGCCGCGCGCTGTACGAACGCCTGCTGTACGCCCTGCAGGACGAGCGTGACCCGTGGGCCGAGCGCGTGCGCGGGCTGGCCGCGGCCGAGTTCCAGCCCATCAAGTTTTACGACAAGGACTCCCTATCCGGAGATGGCAACAATGAGCGAATGGCTGAAAGTGTGCACGCTTGAGGAAATCCCGCGCCTGGGCGCGCGCGTGGTGCAGACGGGCAAGGGTGACATCGCGGTATTCCGCAATGCCGGCGACGAGGTGTTCGCCCTGAAGGACAAATGCCCCCACAAGGGCGGCCCCCTGTCCCAGGGCATCGTCTATGACAGACGCGTCGCCTGCCCCCTGCACGGCTGGAGCGTGCACCTGGACTCGGGCGAGGCCGTGGCCCCGGACAAGGGCTGCACCCACCGCCACCAGGTGAAGGTGGAAGACAGCGTGGTGTATCTGCAGGTCTGAAACCCACGTCATGAAATCACACCTCTTTCGACACAGAGAGCACGCAGGCGCAGGGATCACAGAGAAATTCATGATCTTGGTCTTCTCCGCGACCTCTGCGCTTCTGCGTCCTCCGCGTTGAAAGCGGTTCGCTTTTGGATTCCAAACCCATGACCAAATCCTTCTGGAAAGCCGGCCACCCGCCCACGCTGTTCGCCGCCTTCCTCTACTTCGACCTCGCCTTCATGGTGTGGGTGATGCTGGGTCCGCTGGCGGTGCAGATCGCCAAGGACCTGGGCCTCTCCCCCGCCCAGAAGGGCCTGATGGTGGCGGTGCCGGTGCTCGCCGGGGCACTACTGCGGGTGGTGATGGGCATCCTGGTGGACCGCATCAGGCCGAAGAAGTCGGGCGCCGTCGGCCAGGCCATCGTCATCGCCGGCCTGGCCTGGGCCTGGTACGGCGGCATCACGAGCTACACGCAGTTGCTGCTGCTGGGCTGCATCCTGGGGGTGGCCGGCGCCTCTTTCGCCGTGGCGCTGCCGCTCGCCTCCCGCTGGTATCCGCCCGAGCATCAGGGCAAGGCCATGGGCATCGCCGGCGCCGGCAACTCGGGCACGGTGCTGGCCGCCCTGTTCGCGCCGGGACTGGCCGCCGCCTTCGGCTGGAACAACGTGTTCGGCCTGGCGCTGATCCCGCTGTCGCTTGCCTTCGCCGTCTATCTGCTGCTGGCCAAGGACAGTCCCGACTGCCCGCCCCCCAAGCCGCTCGCCGACTACCTGAAGGTGCTCAGGGACCGGGACGCCTGGTGGTTCATGTTCTTCTACAGCGTCACCTTCGGCGGCTTCGTCGGGCTGGCTTCCAGCCTCACCATCTACTTCAACGACCAGTACGGCCTGCCGCCGGTGATGGCCGGCTACTTTACCGCCGCCTGCGTGTTCGCCGGCTCCCTGGTGCGCCCCATCGGCGGCGCCGTGGCCGACCGCATCGGCGGCATACGCACGCTGTCGGTGGTCTATGCCGCCACGGCGCTGCTGCTGGTGGCGGTGAGCGTCGGCCTGTCCCGGGCCTGGCTGGCGCTGGCGCTGTTCGTGCTGGCCATGCTGTGCCTGGGCATGGGCAACGGCGCCGTGTTCCAGTTGGTGCCCCAGCGCTTCCGCAAGGAGATCGGCATCATGACCGGCCTGGTGGGCATGGCCGGCGGCGTGGGCGGCTTCTACCTCGCCTCCAGCATGGGCGTGTCGAAGCAATACACCGGTTCCTACCAGGCCGGCCTGCTGGTGTTCGCCGTCCTGGCGGTGCTGGCCCTGGCGGGGCTCTCGGGCGTGAAGACGCGCTGGCGCACCACCTGGGGCGCGCCCCATCTCACCGCCGCCAAGATCTGAACCTCTCCCGACGCAGGGCACGCAGAGAGAAAGACATAGAATTCGGTTTTCTCTGCGCCTCTGCGGTCTCTGCGTTGAAAGCGGTTAGATGCCCCTTACAGTAGATGTCGGTTATTCATCGCTGACCGGACCGCGCCCGCGCAACGAAGATTACTGCGGCGCCGTGACGCCCGTTGGCAGCGAGCTGGAAGCCAAGGGCATCCTGGCGGCAGTGGCCGACGGCATCGGCGGGCAGGAAGGCGGACGCGAGGCGGCGGAGGCGGTGGTGCGCGGCCTGCTCGGCGATTATTACGCCACGCCCGCCACCTGGAGCGTACCCCGCGCCCTGGACGCGGTGCTCAACCCCCTCAATTCCTGGCTGATCTCCCAGGGCGCGGCGCGCCGCGAGCGGGCGGGCATGGCCACCACCCTGTCGGCGCTGGTGCTGCGCGGGCGCCGCTACTACACGGCCCACATCGGCGACTGCCGCATCTACCTGCTGCGCGCCGGACGGCTTTCCTGCCTCACCAGCGATCACGTGTGGGACCATCCGGAGCTGCGCCACGTGCTGCGGCGCGCCGTCGGCCTGGATGCCGCCCTGGTGGTGGACTACGGCGAGGGGGAGCTGGAGGCGGGCGACGTCTTCCTCTTGGTGTGCGACGGCGTCTGGTCCGCCCTGCCCGAGGCGCGTCTGGCCGCGCTGCTGGCGGAACGGGGCGAGGCCCAGGTGGCCGCCGCAGCCATCACCGCCGCGGCGCTGGCCGCCGGCAGCGGCGACAACGCCACGGCCCTGGTCCTGCGCGTGGCGTCCCTGCCCGACGCGGCGCGGCACGACACGGAGGAAGCGGCGCGCCGCCTGCCCCTGCCGCCGCGCCTTGACGCCGGCGACCGGCTCGACGGGCTGGTGGTGGAATCGGTGCTGCACAACTCGCGCGCCAGCCTGCTCTACCGGGTGCGCGACACGGTCAGCGGCGAGCGCTACGTGCTCAAGACCCTGGTGCCGGAAGCCGACGACGACGAGCAGGCGCGCGCCCTGCTGGCGCGCGAAGAGTGGCTGATGCAGCGCGCCGCCTCCAGCAGCCTGCCCCAGGGCATTGCGCTGCCCGCCGGCCGGCGCAGCGCCCTCTATCTCCTGATGAGCTGGCACGAGGGTGAAACCCTGCAGCGCCTGCTGGACCACGGCCGCCATTTCACCGTGAGCGAGGCGGCCGCCCTCGGCCTGCGGCTGCTCAAGGGCCTGGGCGCGCTGCACCGGCTGGAGATCCTGCACCGGGACGTGAAGCCCGCCAACCTGCACCTGGGAGTCGACGGCAAGCTGCGCCTGCTGGACCTGGGGGTGGCGGCGAGCGGCCTGGACGAGGACGCCGCCGGCGCCCCGGGCACGCCCAGTTTCATGGCGCCGGAGCTGCTCGCCGGCGCCTCGTGCACGGTGCACAGCGATCTCTACGCCGCCGGCGTGACCCTCTATCACCTGCTCACGCGCAAATACCCCTACGGCGAGATCGAGCCCTTCCAGCATCCGCGCTTTGGCGATCCGGTGCCTCCCAGCCGTTACCGGCCCGACATTCCGCCCTGGCTGGAGGATGTGCTGCTCAAGGCGGTGGCACGGGAGCCGGGCGCCCGCTTCTCCACGGCCGAGGAGTTCCTGCTGGCCCTGGAGCGGGGCGACCGCAGCCGCCTGCGCGTGCCGCGCCGCACGCCGCTCGCCAGCCGCGCTCCGGCGCGCTTCTGGCGCGCGCTGGCGGTGGCCCTTGTGCTGATCAACCTGTTCCTGATTTTCCTGCTGGTGCGGCGTTGACCTGCGGACTGCGACATGCCTGTCGGCGATGCACGGCAAGCTGCCGGACGCCGGCCGACGGCGAGGCGCCCGCAACTGCGCGCGGTGTAGGTCGGGCTTCAGCCCGACATTCAGCGCCCGAAGAGTATATTGTCGGCCTGCAGGCCGAACTACAGCCCCATCTGCGCAGGTCTGACCTCGATCCTGTTCACCACGTCATCGACGCCGAAGACGCACCAGGCATCGTTCTCGGCGCGGCGGCGCTCAGCTTCGCTGCCGACCACGCCGTCGAGGGTGACGACGAAATTGCGCGTCTTCACGCTTATGTTTTCCGCATGGACGTGGGGATCCGTCTCGAACAGCCAGCGCACGGCGTCCGTCACCTCGTCGTCGTTGTCGTCCTCCCGGGGCCGCACCGCCAGCTCATTGACCACGTCGCGCGTGCCGGGCACCCACCATGCCAGAGCCCCCGCCAGGCGCTTGTGCGTCAGGCTGATCACCTCGCCGGTCAGCGTCACGATGCCGTCTTCGACGGCGATGTCGATCCGGCTGCACCAGTCGCCGACGCACTCGTGCAGCGTTTCCACCGCGCCCTTGTTATGCACGCGGATGGTGCAGTTGTTGAAATCCGCGTCGCGCAGCAACAACCGCGCCACCGCATCGCGTATCGCCCCGTCGCCCATGTGCTCGGCCGGCGTGACGCATATGCGGTCGACCACCCCATAACCGCCCGTCACCCTGGCCGCAGCGCGGGCGGCGCGCTTCTTGTCGGCAATGGTAGGCAGCTCGCCGCCCAGGGCAATGGTGCCGTTGCCGATGTGGATATCGATAGGCTTCTGCTGCATGTCGATGTGGGCTTCATGCTCCAGGGCGGCATGCATCTGTTTCACTATGACTTCCTGATCCTCCATGACTTGGCCTCCGTGGAAGAAAACATTGGCGGATGAACTCCTATACTCACTATAGACCCTGCCCGGCGGGGAAGGTGCATCAGCCCACAGGAGAACAGCCATGAGTGACCATGTTTACAAGCACTTGGATCTGACCGGCTCGTCTACCACCAGCGTGGAGGACGCCATCCAGAACGCCGTATCCCGGGCCGCCAAGTCCCTGCGCGACATCCGTTGGTTCGAGGTGAAGGAGATCCGCGGGCACGTGGACGGCGGCAAGGTGGCCCATTGGCAGGTCACCCTGCGCCTGGCCTTCACGCTGGAGGAATAAGGAAGGGTGTATGAGCGGGCCCGCTATGGAGGAGTGCGGGGAGAGGACCGGGCGGTGCTACCCAGGCCCTTTTCATCTTTGACATATCAGCTTTCCGACACAACAGAGAAAAACCCGCCATGAAACTTGTGCGCTACGGCCCTAACGGCAAGGAGAAACCGGGCCTCATCGACACTGAGGGCCGTCTGCGCGATCTGTCGCGCATCGTCCCCGCCATCGACCACACCGTGCTGGCGCCGCGCGGCCAGGCGGCGCTGCGCCGCATCGCCCCGGACAGCCTGCCCCTGGTGAAGGGCAGGCCGCGCCTGGGCGTGCCCTTCACCGGCATCAGCAAGATCGTCGGCGTCGGCCTCAACTACCGCGACCACGCGCAAGAAGCGGGGCTGCCACTGCCGACCGAGCCCATCCTCTTCCTGAAAGCCACCACCTGCATCAGCGGCCCCTGGGATGCCATCGAGCTGCCGCCCGGGTCGGTCAAGACCGACTGGGAAGTGGAGCTGGGCATCGTCATCGGCACGCACGCCAGGCACGTTCCCGAGCACCAGGCCCTGGACCATGTGGCGGGCTACTGCGTGGTGAACGACGTGTCCGAGCGGGAATACCAGTTGGAGCGCGGCGGCCAGTGGGACAAGGGCAAGGGCTGCGACACCTTCGGACCGATCGGGCCATGGCTGGTGACGCGCGACGAGGTGCCGGATCCCCAGAACCTGCGCCTGTGGCTGGAGGTGAACGGCAGCCCCATGCAGGACGGCCACACCGGGCAGATGGTGTTCGGTTGCGCGGCGCTGGTGTCCTACATCAGTCGCTTCATGACCCTGCTGCCGGGAGACGTGATCGCCACCGGCACGCCGGCGGGCGTGGGGCTGGGCATGAAGCCGCCGCGTTATCTCAGGGCCGGTGACGAAGTGCGCCTGGGCATCGACGGGCTGGGAGAGCAGCGCCAGAAGGTGGTCGCGGCGTGACCCGGGCGGCCCGGGTCACGCTACTTCCTCGGCTGGATGAAGACGTAGTCCCGGTCCTTCCGGGAAGTGTGACACTGGTAACAGGCGGTGGCCGCGTCCTTGCCCACGGCGCGGTCGGTCATGGAGTCGCCCTTGAAGCCTTCGAAGCCCCAGCCGCCCGTGGCGGCGTACTTCCTGGCGTCCTTGTGCATCACGCCCACCACCTTGCGCCCGCCCTCGGTGACGGCGTTGTCGGCGCTTCTGGCCTCCAGCAGGTCGAATACGATGACGGCGCCGTCGGGGAATTTCCCGGTCTGGTAGCCCTTGACGGCCTTCTTGTTGGCATAGAGGTGGTGGATGCCGCCGAAAGCCTCGGACAGCGGGTGCCCGGGGTTGATGACCATGGCGAACGGGAAAAAAATTTCGCCCCAGTTGGCGCGTCCGACGGTGGCGCGCATGGTCGAGGACATCGTCGGCTGCAAGTGGTCCCTGACGGTGCTGGCCCTGGTGCGCCAGGGTGTACACCGCCCCGGCGCCATGGAGCACGCGGTGCCGGGCCTGTCGGCCAAGGTGCTGAACGAGCGCCTGCGCAAGCTGATGCGCTTCGGCATCCTGGAAAAGGAAAGCTATCCGGAGATCCCGCCGCGGGTGGAGTACCGCCTCACCCCTTTCGGCGCCCGCTTCTCCGCCATCCTCGACTCCATCGACGCCCTGGAGAATGAATTGGAGCGGCCGTAGGCCGGGCCGATCACCCTACGCCAGCATCACCGCGCTGTCCACGCCCACGCGCACGTTGCCCCAGTGGCGCCCCGCCACGTAGATGGGCATGGCCAGGTCGCACAGGATCTCGCCGGTATCGCGCAGATAGGTCTGGATCAGGAAGGGCTCGGTGTTTCGCGCCGCGCGCAACTCGGCCGGGTTGTTGAAAAAGCGGCGCGTGCGGTTGCCGAACAGATCCTTCTTCGGGTCGCCCGTGAGGGGGTTGGCGTACTTGCCGTTATGGGCCGCCAGGTAGCCGTTGAGGTCCACGGGCACCGCGTACATGCAGCCCTTGATGGAGTTCATCACTTCGTCATAGTAGCGCGGAAACTCCCGTTCGAACTCCTCGTAGTAGGAGACGGAAAACTTGGGCGGCTCGGTGTTCACCGGCATCTTGACATAGTTCTGGTCGAACACATTGACGCCGCGCTTGTGCATTTCTTCCATGCGCCTCTGCAGCGTGTCGCGGAAAGCGCGCACCTTGGCCAGGGCGTCGTCGAACACGTCGGTGCCGAGGCGGAAGCGCGCGGTCAGGGCCTGCACCTTCTCGGTGGCGCGGGTGGCTTCCGCGCTGGCGGTAAATACCGTGTCCGTGAGTTCGCCCTGGCGGTTGGCGCTGGCAGCGGTGTCGGTGACGCGCTTGCGCACGATGGCCGCCTCGCGCGCGATGTGCACGCTCATCTTGCGGATCTCCGCCAGGGTCTCGCGCAGGCGCCCGATGAAGCGGTTGTAGGACTCGGTGATCTCCCGCGCCGGGCCGTCGCCGACCGCGGCCACGTCGCGCGACAGATCGGCATCGCCCGCCGCCACCTGCCGGAACAGGGCAGCGATGTCGTCCAGCGCCCGCACCACGGTCTGACGCAGGCGGATGGCCGTCCGGGCGTGTTCTGCTGCGACGCAGCAGAACACGCCCCGCGCTCAGTTCAACCAGTGCACCAGCGTCAGGCTAAGCGCGGGGAAGGACACCAGCAGCAGCACGCGCACCGCATCGGACATCAGGAAGGGCACCACGCCGCGGAAGGTCACGCCCATGGGAACGTCCTTGGCGAGGCTGTTGATGATGTAGATGTTCATGCCCACTGGCGGCGTGATGAGCCCGATCTCCACCACCATCAGCGCCAGGATGCCGAACCAGATCGCCTTGTCGGTCGCCTCCAGGCCGAAGAAATCCAGCCCCATGATCATGGGGAAGAAGATGGGGATGGTGAGCAGGATCATCGACAGGCTGTCCATGATGCAGCCCAGGACCAGATAGATGAGGACGATGGCGAACAGCACCGCCAGGGGCGGCAGCCCGCTTGCCGCCACCCACCCGGCGAGTTCCGCCGGCATCTGGGTGAGCGCCAGGAACACGTTGAGCACATCGGCGCCGAGCAGGATGAGAAAGATCATGCCGGTGCCTTCCGCCGTGCCGTAGAAACAGGCCAGCACGTCCTTCCAGCGCATGCCGCCGCGCAGCGCCAGGATGCCGGTGGCCGCGGTGCCGATGGCGGCTGCCTCGGTGGGGGTGAACAGGCCGCCGTAAATGCCGCCGATGACGATGATGAATACGACCAGCACCGGCCACACGCCGGTCAAGGCGACGAGGCGCTGACGCCAGGGCAGCCGCGCGCCGGCGGGGCCGGACGCCGGGAAGACACGCACGTACAGGGCAATGGCGATGACATAACCGATGGCCGCGATGACACCGGGCACGAAGGCGGCGATGAACATGGCGGCGATGTTCTGCTGGGTCAGGATGGCGTAGATGGCCAGCACCACCGAGGGCGGGATCAGGATGCCGAGGGTGCCGCCCGCCGCCAGCGTGCCGGTCGCCAGCGCCGGGGAGTAATTGAAGCGGCGCAGTTCGGGCAGCGCCACCTGGCCCATGGTGGCGGCGGTGGCCAGGGAGGAACCGCAGATGGCGCCGAAGGCCGCGCAGGCCGAGATCGCCGCCATGGCGATGCCGCCGCGCAGGTGTCCGATGAGCGCGTTGGCCGCGTCGAACAGCCCCTTGGACAGCCCGCCGCGGGAGGCGAACTGGCCCATCAGCAGAAACAGCGGCACCACCGACAGGTCGTACACCGAATAGCGCGCGTAGGCCGCCGTCTTCAGGTAGTTGAGCAGCGGCCCCCAGCCGGTCATGGTGACGTAGCCAGCGGCGCCGGTGACCAGCATGGCGATGCCGATGGGCACGCGCAGGGCCAGCAGCACCAGCAATATGCCGAAGAAGCCGATGGCGGTGCCGCTCATGGTTTCATCATCCGCCACCGCTCCCACGCCGTGTATAGTCCCGCCAGCGCCAGCAGCAGAAATGACGGAATCATGGGCGCGTAGGCCCACCAGATGGGGACGTTGAGAATCATGCTGGCTTCGCCCGAGGCGCGCGAATCGAGCATGCCGGCGGCGAGCCGCAGCGCGATCAGCGCGGCGCAGGCGGCCAGAAGCCCGGCGCCGGCGGCGTCCAGCACGGCCTTGGTACGCTCGGAGGCGGCCACGGTGAAGAAATCCACCATGACGTGACCGCGGCGCATCTGGCAATAGGGCAAGAACATGGACACGCACACGGCGCAACCCAGTTGCACCAGTTCGAAATCCCCGGAGATGGGGGGCAGGCCGACGGCGCGCAGCGCCACGCTGGTCACCGACATGAGCGTCATGGCCAGCAGCACCAGCCCCCCGCCCAGGGCGAAGATCCGCGCCAGGCGATACACCGCCCGGCCGAACGGGTCCTGGATCGGACTCAGGATCTGTCCGACGGGTTCAGACATGATGGGTCATCCGGGAAAACCGCATTTAACGCAGAGCACGCAAAGATCGCAGAGAGCGCAAAGGTGAAGAAATCTTCCTCGTTCTCCGCGCTCTCTGCGTCGAGAAAGGTTTCAGGTTTGGCAATTTCGCACAGGTGCCGCCCGGGGTCGGCTATGTCACTGCGCGTCGTACTTGTTGATCAGATCCCGGGCGCTCTGCAGCAGCGCCTTGCCATCGTAGCCCTTGGCCGTGACGTCCCTGACCCACTCGTCCACCACCGGCTGGGCCGCCTGCTCCCACCTCTTCAGCTCCTCCAGGGGAATGGTGTTGAAGCTGTTCTTGCGGTCTTCGGCCAGCTTGCGCGCCGGCCCGGCGGAGTCGTCCCACACCTTGCCGATCCAGGCGGACAGCTCGGGGCCGCTGTTGGCGTCGATCACCTTCTTCAGGTCGGCCGGCAGGCTGTCGTACTTGGCCTTGTTCATGGCGAAGATGAAGACCGTGGTGTACAGGGCGCGCGCCCTGGGATCGCTCTCGCTGTGGAACTTCACCAGCTCATGCACCTTGACCGCCGGCACCACTTCCCAGGGCAGGGCGGCGCCGTCGATGACGCCCTTGGACAGCGCCTCCGGCACCTGCGGCACCGGCATGCCCACCGGCGTCGCGCCGAAGGCCGCCAGCATCTTGTTGGTGAGCCGGGTGGGCGCGCGCACCTTCAGTCCCTTGAAGTCGGCCAGGGTCTGGATCGGTTTCTTCACCATGTGCAGATGGCCCTCGTCGTGCACATGGAAGGCGAGGGGTTTGACGTCCTTGAACTCCGTGGTGTTCAGCTTGTTGACATGGACATATTCCCACAGGGCGCGGCTCGAGCCCTGGGCCGTGTTGGTCATGAAAGGCAGCTCGAACACCTCGGAGGCCGGGAAGCGCCCGGCCGTGTAGCCCGGCAGGGTCCATACGATGTCGGCGACGCCGTCGCGCACCTGGTCGATGAGCTGCGGCGGCGTGCCACCCAACTGCATGGCCGGGTAGATCTGGCATTTGAGCCTGCCGCCCGATTCCTTGTTGATCTTGTCGCACCAGGGCGTGATGAACTTGCTGTGGGCGGTGGACGGCGGCGGCAGGAAGTGCGCCACCTTCAACACCACCTCCTGCGCCTGCACCGGCAACGCGGCGGCCGCCAGGCCGAGGGCGGCGATCCATCCGGAAAGCTTGCTGCGTCCTTGCATCGGTCTCCTCCTTCTTCGGGTGCCAACGGGTCCGTCGGCGGGTTTCGCATCCATCGGCGCGTGCGCCGTGCGATATCTCGTGATTCGGGGAAAGTTACGCGGATTTTGTTGGACTTGCAACAATTTGCCCCGCCGCGCCGGTCCGCGTCACACACGCAGCTCGCCGCGGCGCAGCTTGCCGGTCTCGGTGCGCGGCAGCTCGCCCAGCAGACGCACGGTGGCGGGCCGCTGGTAGGCGGGCAGATCCGCCAGCGCGCGCGCGATGGCCACGCG
>DYIB01000019.1:0-4306 GCA_020723855.1 Uliginosibacterium gangwonense | reverse complement strand
CCGGGCCGCAGCCTCGCCGCCGGCGTCCGGAACCGCGAACAAGTGCAGGGCCGCCGTGTCGTCGCTGCCGCCGCGCGCCACCACGCACAGCTCGCGCACACTGCCGCGCAGCCGCTCGCTCAAGCCCTGCTCCAGCGCCACCGTATCGACCCAGCGTCCGAACACCTTGACCAACTGATCGGAGCGGCCGCAGAACAGCCAGCCGTCGCCGTCCGCGGCCACGCGGAACAGGTCGCCGGGCGAGAACTCGCCGCCCTCGAAGCGGGCGCTGTCGTGGGGTGCTTCGCGCCGGTAGCCGAGGGCGACGGCGGGATGGGAGAACCACAGGCGATGGGTACCGCCGCTTTCGCCCGCCTCCGCCCGCACGCGGGTGAGGGGCGTGGGCCGGGCGCCGCCCCTGTCCCCGGTACGGTACAGCACCAGGGACAGGGTCTCGGTGGTGCCGTAGCCATTGACCAGGGCGACCCTCGTCTGGCGCAGCCAGGCCTGCGCCACCTCCGGCGGACAGGTCTCGCCGGCGGACACGGCGCGGCGCAGCGACGGGAAGCTCAGGCCGGCTTCGATCAGGCGCCGGTACAGGGTGGGGACGCTGAACAGCAGGGTCGGCCGGTGTTCGGCGGCGAGCTGCGCCACCCGCTCGGGCGTGGGCCAGGCCGGGTCCAGGACGACGCAGGCGCCCAGGCGCAGACCGGCCAACAGGGAATTGGCCAGGGGGTAGGCGAAAAACAGCTTGGATGTGGAATAGAAGCGATCCCCGGGCGTTGCGCCGAGAATGTCACGCGCAAACACATGGGCGTGGGCAAAGGCGCGCTGGGCATGCATAATGCCCTTCGGTCTGCCGGTGGTGCCCGACGAGTACAACCAGAAGGCGGGCGCGTCCTCGGCCGCGTCCACCGGGGTTGCGCACCCGGTGGCACCGCGCAGCAGCGTCTGCCATGCGCTGCGCCCCAGGGCACGGGCGTCGCCCAGCGCGCGGGCCGTCTCGTCTTCCATCAGCAGGGCAGCGGCGCCAGCGTCGTCGATCAGCTCGCGGATGCGCTCCGGCTCGGTGCGCGGGCTGACGGCGATGGGAATGGCGCCCATCCAGATCAGACCGAGAAAGGCCGCCACCCAGTCGATGCCGTCGGCCAGGCCGATCACGCAGCGGTCGCCGGGCGCGAGATGAAGATCCAGCCACAGGGCGGCGGCCTGCTCCACCCGCCGGCGCAATTGGGCATAGGTCAGGCGCTCGCCGCCGTGCTCGATCAGGGCCAGCGCATCGGGCGCGCCCTGCAACAGCAGTTCAGCGGCGTTCATGCCGCTCCACCCCGGGCCATAGTGGTCTCCTCCAGGCCAGTCTCGTTTTTTTGTTCTTGTGGTCCGCCATTACACCCGCCGCACCGGGCCACCGGCAATAGAACTATTGTGATTAGCGTTATCCACGACGATAATAACCCGGTGAAGGACTTCGATCTCAATCTGCTGCGCGTGGTGGTCGCCCTGTACGATGCGGGCAGCGTCAGCCGTGCCGCCCAGCACCTGGGCTTGAGCCAGCCGGCGGTCAGCGCCGCGCTGGGGCGGCTGCGCCGCACCTTCGGTGAACCGCTGTTCGTCAAGACCGCCCAGGGCATGTCGCCCACCGCCCGCGCCCATGCGCTCGCCGCCAGCGCCCGCGATGTACTCGCCCGTGTCGCCACGGACGTGCTGTCCGAGAACGCCTTCGTGCCGGAGACCACCACCGCCACCTTCACCTTCGCCCTGTCCGACGTGGGCGAAATGGTGTTCCTGCCCAAGATCCTGGAAAGCCTGCGGCGCCTCGCCCCCCGGGCCCAGGTGCGATCGGTCGCGCCGCCGCCGGCGCGCCTGGAACACGGCCTGGAAAGCGGCGAGATCGACCTGGCGGTGGGCTATTTCCCGGATTTGAAATCGGCGGCCTACTTCCAGCAGCGCCTGCTCACGCACCGCTTCGTCTGCCTGCTGCGCGCCGACCATCCGATCCGCGCCAAGCGGCTGTCATTGGAGCAGTTCCTGAGCCTGGATCATGCGGTGGTGCGCGCCGAAGGGCGCAGCCAGGAGATCTTCGAGAAATACCTGGCGCGACGGCGGATCACGCGCCGCATCGCCCTGTCGACGCCCCACTTCATGAGCATCCCGAGCGTCATCGGCAAGTCGGACCTGGTGGTCACCCTGCCCCATGCCATTGGCCTGTTCTTCTCCCAGACCGGCGCCAACGTGCGCATCGTCGAACCGCCCCTGCCCATCCCGCGCATCGAACTGCGCCAGCACTGGCACCGCAACTACCACCACGATCCGAAGAACAAGTGGCTGCGCCGCCTGGTGGCCGGGCTGTTCAACGACGCCAGCGACGAGTGGCCCTATCCCTTCTGAGTTCTACTCCGCGTCCGGCTGGGCCGCGGGGGCGGCCCGCTCGAAAGCCGGCAGCTTCATGCATTCGTCGACCACGCGCATCACCGTCGGCACGTGGTCGAGCCGGCAGTCGAAGCGCCGGGCGTTGAAGATCTGCGGCACCAGGCAGCAGTCGGCCAGGCCGGGGGCGTCGCCGTGGCAGAAACGGCCGGTGCGCGCATCGGTGGCGAGCATCGCCTCCACCGCCGCCAGGCCGGTCTCCACCCAGTGGCGGTACCAGGCGTTCCTGGCGTCCTCGCTCACACCGAGCGTCTTGGTGAGATAGTTGAGCACGCGCAGGTTGTTGAGCGGGTGGATCTCGCAGGCGATGGACAAGGCCAGTGCCCGCACCCGTGCGCGCCCGGCGGCGTCGGCGGGCAGCAGCGGCGGCTGGGGATGGGTTTCCTCCAGGTACTCGATGATGGCCAGCGACTGGGTGAAGCTGTGCCCGTCCTCCTCCAGGGCCGGCACCAAAGCCGCCGGGCTGAGCTTGCGGAATTCGGGGGCGAATTGGGCGCCGCCGCCGCGCGTGAGGTGCACCGGCACGTACTCGTAATCCAGCCCCTTGAGGTTCAGGGCGATGCGCACCCGAAAGCTCGCCGAGCTGCGGAAGTAACTGTAGAGTCGAATCATGTTCTCTCCAGCGCCGCACGAAACTCTGCCGGGATGGGCAGGGCCCGGAAGCGCGAGGGATCCTCGGGATGGGGTGTGGCCCAGCAGCGCAGCTCGGTCCCCTCCAGCAGCACCTCGTCGCCGCGGCGCACCACGTGGCGCACCCGGAACATCTTCTCGCGCCATTCGTCCACCCAGCTCTCGATCACCAGCTCGTCGCCGAGATGGCCGGGACGCTTGAACTTGGCCTGGGCCTCCACCAGCGGCACGAACACGCCCTGCTCCTTCATCAGCGCGCGCGACGTGGTGCCCGTGGTCTCGAACAGGTGCCAACTGGCGGCGTCGAACCAGGCAAAATAGTTGGGGTAGAAGGTGATGGCGGCGGCATCGCAGTCGCCCCACTCGATGCGCACCCGATGGTAGCTCTTGCGCACGCTCATCTCATGACTATGACATCATCCCCGGGCGGGTCGGCGTAAAGCCGGTCCACCAGTGCGGCGCGCCGCTCGAGCACGGCGCGCTGGTTGATGTAGCCCTTGTCGGTGATCTCGTTGGCGTCGATGGAGGGCGGCTCCTCCATGAGTAGCGCCCGGCTGGCG
Source organism: Uliginosibacterium gangwonense (assembly GCA_020723855.1). Taxonomy (GTDB): domain Bacteria; phylum Pseudomonadota; class Gammaproteobacteria; order Burkholderiales; family Rhodocyclaceae; genus DYIB01. The sequence continues at coordinate 710 of DYIB01000019.1, read as the reverse complement.
TGCAGCGAGCTGCCGCCGCCGTCCTCGGCCAGGCGCACCAGGCCCCGGCGTACATGCTCCACCACGCGCGCGTCGCGCAGCACCTGCGCCAGGGGCGCGTCGGCGGGCAGCTCCGGGCACAGGCTGCGGCAGCCGGCCGGGTTGGCGAAGATCAGGAAGCCAACTTCCTCGCGGTCGTGGCCGGTGACGACGATGTCCTGGGCCGCGGGCGCCAGTTCCGCCAGCGCCTTCACGCGCAGCGCGCCCACATGCACCCACACGCCGCTCATGAGCTTGAAGTCCTCGGCGATGCGGCCGTCGAATTCCAGGCCCTTGGCCGGGTCGTCGGCATCGGCGAAGCGCCCGGCGTCGCCGATCTTGTAGAAACCCTCCTCGTCGAAGGCCGCGCGGGTGAGGTCGGGCCGCTTCCAGTAACCCGGCGTGACGAGTGGACCGCGCACGCGCATTTCCAGCTTGGGGCCATGGCACCAGCTTCAGCTCGCAGCCGGGCGTGGGCAGGCCGATCACGCCGGCGCGGTCGATGTCGAAGTGCACGTTGGTGGCCATGGGCGCCGTCTCCGTGGAACCCCAGGCGGAGAGCATCACGGTGCGGCTGCCGCGCGCCTGCACCGACAGTCGTTCCAGCCGCCGCCACAGGTTCTGGGGCAGCGCCGCGGCGGCATAGAAGATCATCTTGAGGTTGCGGAAGAAGCTGTCGCGCAGTTCGGCAT
>DYIB01000018.1:6266-39893 GCA_020723855.1 Uliginosibacterium gangwonense | reverse complement strand
TCCCGGGGCAGCTCCCTGCCCTCGCCGTCCACGATCTTCAGTTCCACGCCGTAGATGGGGCGGCCCTGCTTGAGCCGAATGGCGTCCCTCTCGGCGGCGGGCAGCTGGAGATGCTTGGCCTTGAAAGTGTTGACCGTGCCCAGGGGGCTCATCTCCGTCATGCCCCAGGCGTGCAGCACGGTGACGCCGTACTGCTCGTCGAAGGTGCGGATCATGGCCGGCGGGCAGGCGGATCCGCCGATGACCAGGCGCTTGAGGCTGGACAGCTTGAGTTCCCGGGGCTGCATGTGCCGCAGCAGGCCCAGCCACACGGTGGGCACGCCGGCGCTGAACGTCACCTGCTCCTGCTCGAACAATTCATACAGGCTGGCGCCGTCCAGCTGGGGCCCGGGCATGACCAGCTTGGCGCCGGTGAGAGCGCAGCTGTAGGGCAGGCCCCAGGCGTTCACATGGAACAGGGGCACCACCGGCAGCACCGAGTCGCGCGCCGACAGATTGAGGGCGTCGGGCAGGGCGGAGCCGTAGGCATGGAGGATGGTGGAGCGATGGGAGTAGAGCACCCCCTTGGGGTTGCCCGTGGTGCCCGAGGTGTAGCACAGGGAGGACGCCGTGTTCTCGTCGAATTCCGGCCACTCGTAGTCGTCCGAATGGGCATTGACCAGCTCCTCGTAGCACAGCAGGTTGCCGAGCCTGGCCTGCTGCGGCATGTGGGCGCGGTCGGTCAGGGCTACCCAGCCCTTGACGCCCGGGCAGTGGGGGGCGATGCCCTCCACCAGCGGCAGGAAGCTGAGGTCGAAGAAGACATAGAGATCCTCGGCATGGTTGATGATGTAGGTGATCTGCTCGGGGAACAGGCGCGGATTGACGGTGTTGAGCACCGCTCCCATGCCCGACACGCCGAAGTACAGCTCGAAATGCCGGTGGTTGTTCCAGGCGAGCGAAGCCACCCGGTCCGCCTGGCCGACACCCAGGCCCATCAGCGCCCGGGCTAGCTGGCGCGCGCGGCGATGGGCGTCGCGGTAGGTGTAGCGATGGATGCCGCCCTCGGTGAGCCGGGTGACGATCTCGGTGTCCCCGTGGTTTATATCCGCATGGCGGATCAGGCTGGAGATCATGAGGGGCATTCTTTGCATCAGGCCGAGCATCTTCGTCTCCTTGGGTCCTCATTGGGGCAGGCGCGACGATAGCACGCTGAAAAGCCCGAATTCAAGCGCTTGCTTGGCGGGTGACAAGTTCCTCTCAAGGCGGCGCCTCTTCGGTCGTTGTTTACCTTCACCATGACGAGGAAGATCGGCCGCTTCGAGATCCGCCGCGAGTTGGGGCGCGGTGCCCAGAGCATCGTCTACCTGGCCTACGATCCCCACTTGCAGCGGGAGGTGGCGATCAAGACCCTGCACTTCGCCCGGCCCGACCCCTTGCAGAACCGCCAGTTGCTGCAGGAGGCGCGTACCGTCAGCCAGCTGCGCCATCCCAACATCGTGCCCATCTTCGAGGCGGGCGAGCAGGATGGCGACCCCTACCTGGTGTTCGAGTTCGTGGCGGGAGCGAACCTGGCCGAGTGCCTGAAGCGGGAAGGCGCCATGGCGCCGGCCCGGGCCGCGGCGATGATGAGCCAGGTGCTGGATGCCATCGGTCACGCCCATCAGCACGGCGTGATCCACCGTGACCTCAAACCTTCCAACATCCTGCTGACGGAACAGGGCGTGCCGCGGGTGATGGATTTCGGCATCGCCGTGCGCGAGACGCCCCAAGGTGAGGACACGGGCGGCCTCGCCGGCACGCCGGCCTATCTGTCGCCCGAATACATCACCCAGGGCAGGATCAGCGTGCGCTTCGATCTCTTTTCCGCCGGCCTCGTGCTCTACGAGATGCTGCTGGGGCGGCGGGCGGTGCCCGGCGCCGACCTGTATCAGGTGATGCGCCGCATCGCCCGCGACCCCATCGCCCTGCCGGGCGGCGAGCACGCCATCGACGAGAAGCTGGGAGCCATCGTCCTCAAGGCCCTGGCGCGCGACCCGCGCGAACGCTTCGAGTCGGCGGCGCAGATGAAGCAGGCCGTGGACGGCTACCTGGAGACGGCGCCGGGACCGGCGGGCGAGGCGGGCAAGCGGAGCACCCTGGATTTCCTGCTGCGGCGCATGAGGGTGAAGAGCGATTTTCCCGCCCTGTCGGAATCCATCAGCGCCATCAACAAGATCACCGGCTCGGAGAAGGAGAGCGTCACCAGGCTGTCCAACACGGTGCTCAAGGACTTCGCCCTCACCAACAAGATTCTGCGCCTGGTGAACTCGGCCTTCTACCGGCAGGCGGGCGGCGGCAAGATCAGCACCATTTCCCGCGCCGTGATCGTGCTGGGGTTCAACGCCATACGCAACATCGCCGTCACCCTGCTGCTGTTCGAGCACTTGCAGGACAAGGCCAACGCCGCCCAGCTCAAGGAGGAGTTCCTGCGCGCCACCCTGGCCGGCTGCGTGGGGCGGGACGTGGGCGCCAGGCTGGGGCTGCGCGAGGCGGAGGAAGCCTTCGTCTGCGCCATGTTCCACAACCTGGGACGGCTGCTGTGCCAGTACTACTTTCCGGAGGAGGCCGAAGAGATCCGCAAGGTGATGCAGGTGAAGGGCAGCGGCGAGGATGTCGCTTCCGCCCAGGTGCTGGGCCTGTCCTTCGAGGACCTTGGGCTGGGCGTGGCGCGCATCTGGGGCTTCCCGGAGATCATTCTCGCCAGCCTGCGGCGGCTGCCCCCCGGCGGCGTGCGCAAGCCGGCCAACGCCGAGGGCCGGCTGTGCGTGATCAGCGCCCTGTCCAACGAGCTGTGCGGCGTGGTGGCCGACGTGCCGCCGGAAGAGCGCGGCCGGGCCTTGCGCAAAGTGGCGCAGCGCTTCGGCTCCGGCGTGCCCCTGGACGAGAGGCAGCTCCAGGCGGTGGTGGAGCGTTCGGCGACAGAGCTCAAGGAACTGGCCGCCGTGGTGCACTTGGATCTCAAAAAGAGCGCCATGGGCAAGCGCCTGCGCGCCTGGTCCCAGGCCGTGGGGGAGGCGGCAGACACTACCCCGGAGGGCAGCATCCCGGGCACCGTCCTCGAGGAAGCGCCGCCGGCGAGCGGCACGGCGGAAGAAGGCGGCGAGGGCGCAGCCGGCCGGCCGCCGGAGGACGCCACGGCGGTGCTGGCGGCGGGCATCCAGGACATCTCCAACGCCCTGCTGGAAGACTTCACCCTGAACGACATCCTGCGCATCGTCCTGGAGACCATGTACCGCGCCATGGGCTTCACGCGCGTGCTCCTGTGCCTCAAGGATGCGCGCAGCGACAGCATGAACGGGCGCTTCGGTTTCGGGCCGGACATCAACGACGTCGCGCCCAAACTCCGCTTCCCCCTGGCCTATGTGCCGGACGTGTTCCACATCGCCCTGCACAAGGGCGTGGACATCCTGATCTCCGATACCGACGACCCGAAAATCGTCGAGCGCATCCCCGACTGGTACCGCAGGTCGGTCGCGGCGCGCACCTTCGTTGTGTTTCCCCTCAAGATCAAGGACCGCCCGCTGGCCATGATCTACGCCGACAAGGAGCGTGCCGGCGACATCGTCATCAGCGAGGAGGAACTGCGCCTGCTGCGCACCCTGCGCAACCAGGCGGTGCTGGCCATGAAGCAGTCCATGGCGGGCTGAATCTGTCCCGCCCCGGGCGGTCCAAGGTGCAAGGATGCGGCACCGGACGCCAATTGCGCGCGGGCATGCCCTGGGCTAACATCGGCCGAAACAGAGGGAGAGGAGGCGGTCATGTATCGCAAGGTCTTGCTGGCTTACGACGGCTCCGAGAGCGGCCGTACCGCGCTGCTCGAGTGCTGCGACATCAACAATTTTCTGCATGCCGAGCTGCATCTGCTGGCGGTGGCGCCGCTGATGGCAGGGCTCTATCTCACCGAAGGCTTCGTTCCCGAAACCCTGCAGGAAGAGGAAAACCGCCGCTACCAGGGCATCCTGGAGCAGGGGCTGCGCATGCTGAGCGAGCGCGGCTTCAAGGCCGAGGGCCACCTGGTCACGGGCGAGCCGGTAGACGAGATCTGCCGCATGGCCGGCGAGCTGGGCGTCGATCTGATCGTCGTCGGCCACCGCAAGCATGCTTTTTTCATGTCGCGCTGGTGGAAGGGCTCGGTGGGCGGCTCGCTCATCGAGGAAGCCCCCTGCAGTGTGCTGGTCGCCATCGCCAGATAGGTAGTCACCCGTCACCCGTAACATGAATCAGCGTAATCCGGTGCTGCCGTTCCGTCCCGCCGGCAGTTCCCAGTCCTGGCAGCAGTATTCCGTGCTGGTGGTGGACGACGAGGAGGGCATGCGCAGCTTCCTGCAGCGCACCCTGGCCAACCGCTGTGGCCTGGTGGAGGCGGCCGCCAGCGCCGAGGAAGGCCGGGCGCTGTTCAACCGCATCCACTTCGACCTGATCATCCTCGATATCGCCCTGCCGGGGAAAAGCGGCGTCGAATGGCTGGACGAGCTGCGCGAGGCCGGCTTCCAGGGCGACGTCATCCTCATCACCGCCTTCGCCGACATCGACACCGCCATTCACGCCCTGCGCGCCGGTGCCTCGGACTTCATCCTCAAGCCCTTCCGCGTGGACCAGATCCTCAATTCCATCCGCCGCTGCTTCGACCGGGCGCGCCTGGTGCGGGAGAACTTCGTCCTGCGGCGCGAGGTGGCGGAGCTGGCCGGCGGCGTGGAAGGCATCGTCGGCTCGTCCGAAGCCATCACCAGCCTGTGCCAGATGCTCAGGCGCGTCGCCTCCATGCCCAGTACCGTGCTGCTCCAGGGCGAGTCGGGCGTGGGCAAGGAAGTGGCGGCGCGGGCGCTGCACAGCATGAGCAGCCGCGCCCAGAGGCCCTTCGTGCCGGTGAACTGCGCCGCCATCTCGGCGGAACTGATCGAGTCGGAACTGTTCGGCCATGTGAAGGGTGCCTTCACCGGCGCCAGCGAGGCCCACCACGGCCTGTTCTACTATGCCCAGGGCGGCACCCTGTTTCTGGACGAGATCGGCGACCTGCCCCTGGCCATGCAGACCAAGCTGCTGCGGGTGCTGGAGGACCGCATGATCCGCCCGGTAGGCTCCACCCGGGAAATCCCGGTGGACATCCGCATCGTCGCCGCCACCAACCGCGACCTGGCGGAAGAAGTGAGGCGCGGCCGCTTCCGCCAGGACCTGTTCTACCGCCTGGACGTGGTGAACATCACCATTCCGCCGCTGCGCGAGCGGCGCGAGGACGTGGCGGCCCTGGCGCGGCATTTTTCCGCGCAACTGGCGGCGCAACTGGGCGTGCCCCCCGTGCCCCTCGATGCCGCCACCCTGGCCCGGTTGCAGGCCTACGACTGGCCGGGCAACGTGCGCGAGTTGCGCAACCTGGTGGAGCGCTCCCTCATCCTCGGCTATTTCCCCGTCGAGGCGCTGCCGGAGCCCCCGCCCGCGGCCTCGCCGGAGGGCGGCGCCAAGGCGGCCGCGGCGCTGGAGGAAGTGGAGCGCTCCCATATCCTGGGCGTGCTGGCCGAGTGCGGCGGCAACAAGTCGGAGGCGGCGCGGCGCCTGGGGATATCGCGCAAGACCATAGAACGCAAGTGCGCCCAGTGGGGCATCGCCCAGTAGCGGCCGATGCGGCTCACCACAGTTTCCACCAGGGCTCTTTCTTGTTCAGCCCGCGCGCGTAGTACTCGCTGTTGGGGAAGTTGCGGCGCATGACCCGCTCGGCGTCGTCGCGCAAGTCGTTCAGTCCCAACCGGTCGTAGGCCTTCACCATGATGAACAGCGCCTCCTCCAGGGCCGGCGCCTGGGGGTAGGTCTTGACCGTGTACTGGGCGCGGTTCGCTGCCGCCACGAAGGCGCCCCGATTGTAATAGTAGCGCGCCACATGCACCTCGTGGGACGCCAGGGCATTCACCAGGTACTCCATGCGCTGGACAGCGTCCGGGGTGTACTTGCTGCTGGGGAACTTGGCCACCAGCTCCTTGAAGGCGTCGAAGGAATCCCTGGCCGCCTTGGGGTCGCGCTCGGTCATGTCCTGCCCGGATACGTGGCCGAGCAGGCCGAGATCCTCGTTGAAATTGACGATCCCCTTCAGGTAATACACGTAGTCCACGTTGGGGTGGTTGGGATGCAGGCGGATGAAGCGATCGGCCGCGGCGATGGCCGAGGCGGCATCGCCCGACTTGTAGTAGGCGTAGGCGATCTCGATCTGCGCCTGCTGCGCGTAGCGGCCGTAGGGATAGCGCGCCTCCAGGGTCTCGAAATACTTCACGGCCTTGTCGTAGGCGCCGTCGGCCATGGCCTCCTTGGCCTCCGCGTACAGGCGGTTGGCCGACCAGCCGGCCGTCTCGTCCTTGGTCTCGCCGAAGATGCCGCAGCCGGCGAGCAGCAGGGCGAGGATTACCGCTAAACTACGCATGGTCATGGTCCCGGATTTGAACCGCGCCGATTATAGCTCAGCCAGCCCAGCCCCTCAGGCGCTGCGGCTCGAGGTCCCCGCCGACTGCGCCGGCCTGCGACTGGATCAGGCGCTGGCGCGCATGCTGCCGGAGCACTCGCGCAATCGCCTGCAGCACTGGATACGCGCCGGGCGCGTGCTGGTGGACGCCCGCCCCGGCGACGCCAAGCAGAAGGTATGGGGCGGCGAGCGGGTGAGCGTGGATGCCGCGCCCCCGCCCGCGGAGACGGCGCAGCAGGCCGAGGAAATTCCCCTCAGCATCCTGTTCGAGGATGCCAGCCTGCTGGTCATCGACAAGCCGGCGGGCCTGGTGGTGCATCCCGGCAGCGGCAACTGGAGCGGCACCCTGCTCAATGCCCTGCTGCATCATGCGCCGCAGTTGCAGGCGCTGCCGCGCGCCGGCATCGTGCACCGGCTGGACAAGGACACCTCCGGCCTGCTGGTGGTGGCCAAGACCCTGCAGGCCCAGACCGACCTGGTGCGCCAGCTCCAGGCGCGCACGGTCAAGCGCCACTATCTCGCCCTGGTCCATGGCGCCGTGGCGCGCGACGGCACGGTGGATGCCCCCATCGGCCGCCATCCCGTGCAGCGCACGCGCATGGCGGTGGTGACGCGCGGGCGCGAGGCGCGCACCCATTATTTCGTGCGTGAGCGCTTTGCCGACGCCACCCTGCTGGAATGCGCCCTGGAAACCGGGCGCACCCACCAGATCCGGGTGCACATGGACAGCATCGGCCATCCCCTGGCGGGCGATGCCGCCTACGGCCGGCGCCGCAGCCGCAATCCCGTGCTGGCGGCCTTTGCGCGTCAGGCCTTGCATGCCTGGCGCCTGGAGCTGGTCCACCCCGCCACCGGCCAGCCCCTGGGCTGGGAGGCGCCGCTGCCGCAGGACTTCGCCCGATTGCTCGACGCCCTGAGGGCGCAACAACGATGACGAATGACTGGATCATCCCCGACTGGCCGGCGCCGCCGCGCGTGCGCGCCCTCATCACCACCCGTACGGGCGGGGTGAGCAGGGGCCCCTACGCCAGCCTCAACCTGGGCGATCACGTGGGCGATGACCCGCGCGCCGTGGCCGAGAACCGCCGCCTGCTGCGGCGCCATCTTCCCGCCGAGCCGCGCTGGCTGGCCCAGGTACACGGCACGCGCGTGGTGCGCGCCGAGAGCGTAGCCGGCCCCGAGCAGGCCGATGCCGCATACACCTCGGCGCCGGACACCGTATGCGCCGTCATGACGGCCGACTGTCTGCCGGTGCTGCTGTGCGACGCGGACGGCACGGAGGTGGCCATCGCCCATGCCGGCTGGCGCGGACTGGCCCAAGGGGTGGTCGAGCGGACGGTGGCGGCCATGGCGCGGCGGCCAGAGCACTTGCTCGCATATCTGGGGCCGGCCATCGGCCCGGCCGCCTTCGAAGTGGGCGACGAGGTGCGGGCGGCCTTCCTCGCCCGCGGTGCCGCCGCCGGCTCGGCGTTCAGGCCCCATGGCGCCGGCAAGTGGCTGGCGGACATCTATGAACTGGCGCGCCAGCGCCTGAGGGGTGCGGGCGTGGAGCGGGTGTCCGGCGGGGACTATTGCACCGTGGCCGACGGGGCGCGCTTTTTCTCTTACCGCCGGGACAAGGTCACGGGGCGCATGGCCTCCCTCGTCTGGCTGGCGCGCGCATGATGGACAGGCGCTCCCATCTCGACGGCACCGCCGTCGCCCTCATGGTCCTACTGTGCGCCACCTGGGGGGTGCAGCAGGTGGCGGTGAAAGTCGCCAACGCCGGCATTTCGCCGCTGCTGCAGGCGGGCATCCGCTCGGCCGGCGCCACGATTCTGCTGTGGCTGTGGTCTTACCGGGGCGGCGTGAGACTGTTCGAGCGCGACGGCACCCTGCTGCCCGGGGTGACGGCCGCGGCCCTGTTCGCCGCCGAGTTCGCTCTCATCTACACGGGGCTCACCTATACGACGGCCTCGCGCAGCGTGCTGTTCTTGTACACCGCCCCCTTCGTGGTGGCCGTCGGCGCGCATGTCCTGCTGCCGGGCGAGCGCCTGGGGCGGCTGCAGTGGGCCGGGCTGGTGTGCGCCTTCGCCGGCATCGCCATGGCCTTCGCCGACGGGCTGCGCATGCCGACGCGGCGGGAGCTGATGGGCGACCTCATGGTGCTGGCGGCGGCGGTGTTCTGGGGCGCGACGACGCTGGTCATCAAGGCCAGCAAGCTGGCGCGGGTGAGCGCCAACAAGACCCTGTTCTACCAGCTCGCCGGCTCGGCGCTGGCGCTGCCGCTGGCTTCCCTGGCGCTGGGCGAGCGCGGCATCGTCGTCCTGTCGCCCCTGGTGCTGGGCAGCATCGCCTTCCAGATCGTCATCGTGGCCTTCGCCAGCTATCTCGCCTGGTTCTGGCTGGTGGCCCATTACCCGGCCGCCCGCCTGGCGGCTTTCTCGTTCCTCACGCCCCTGTTCGGCATGCTGGCGGGAGGGGCGCTGCTGGGCGAGCGCATCACGGGGGCTTTGGTGCTGGCCATGGCGCTGGTTGCTGCCGGCATCTATTGCGTGAACCGGCCAAAACCGAAATCCTGACCGGAACGGGGGCGGGCATCCGCGTATAATCCGCCCCTCCATGTCGACCCTCACCTGGATCATCCTCGCTGCCGTCGCCGGCGGTGCGCTCAGCGTGCTCGCTGCCGGGGCCTTCGCCCTGACCGCCCGCAGCACCTGGGTGACCCATCTCATCAGCTACGCCATCGGCGCCCTGCTGGGGGCGGCCTTCCTGGACATGTTGCCGGAAGCCATCGAGGCCCAGGGCGATCCGGGGGCCACTGCGGCGACGATACTGGCGGGCATCCTCGGGTTCTTCGTGCTGGAGAAACTGGTGCTATGGCGCCACTGCCACGAGGAGCGCTGCGAAGGGCACGAGTCCCACCGGCATGGCAGCAATCCGGGTGACCATGGCCGCAGCGGCCTGCTGATCCTGGTGGGCGATACCTTCCACAATTTCGTGGATGGCATCCTCATCGCCGCCGCCTTCATGGAGAGCGTGCCCCTGGGCATCATCACCGCGCTCGCCATGATCGCCCACGAGATTCCCCAGGAGGTGGGCGATTTCGTCATCCTGCTCCATTCGGGTTATTCCCGCGCCAAGGCCTTGGCCTTCAATCTGCTGTCAAGTTTGGCTACTCTGGTAGGAGGACTGCTGGCCTATGGCGCATTCTCGCTTGCCCATGGCATGGTGCCGGTGTTCCTGGCGCTGGCCGCCGCGAGCATGATCTATGTCGCCGTCGCCGACCTGATTCCCGGTCTGCACAAGCGGCCGGAGATCCACGCCACCGTGCAGCAGGTGCTACTGATCGGGCTCGGCGTCGCCTCGATCGAGTTCGCCCACTTCGCCGTGGGAAGTCTTGCGGGCTAGGCGGCGGCGCCGGGGTGTGCCGACCAGCCACAGGAACAGGGCGAGGGGCGCCAGGCCGTAGAGCAGGAAAGTCATGACGCCGCCGACGAGGCTGCTCTCGGTCAGCGCCATCATGAAGACGACATAGAGCCAGGCGATGGCCACGATGTACATGACTTTATCTTGACAGAGTTTATTGTGCAGTGCAAAATCTGCTTAAAGTTCCTGTCAAATCCGAAAGTTGTCGGGCCTGGCCCGGCTTTCCGCGAGTATCCCCGTGCCCGGCCTGGTAGAGCGTGATGTCCGGCAACGATAACCCCCCCGTGCCCCTGCAAGGCTTCATGCAAGCGGGCCAGAGCCTGGCCCAGGGTTTCGTGGAGTTCCTGTCCAAGCAGCAGGAACTGCTGCGCCACAACGCCACCATCCGCTCGGAAGAAACGGCGAAGCTGCACAAGGAGTTCATGGAACGCCACGCGCGCCTGTGGACGGCCATGCTCCAGCGCAAGCCGGGGGAACCGTCTCCGCCCGTGGCGCCCGCCGAGCCGGGCGATCGCCGCTTTGCCGCGCCCGAATGGAGCCGCAGTCCCTTTTACGATTATCTGCGCCAGGCCTATCTGATCAACGCCGACTTTCTCAAGCAGATAGCCGAGACCCTGCCCGTGGAAGACGGCGCCGCCAAGAGCCGCGTGCGCTTCTTGACGCGCCAGTACGTGGATGCCCTGGCCCCGTCCAATTTCGCTGCCACCAACCCGGAATTCGTCAAGATCGCCCTGGAAACCAAGGGTGCCAGCATCACCGAAGGCATCAAGAACATGATCGCCGACCTGGAGAAGGGCCGCATCTCCATGACCGACGACAAGGCCTTCGAACTGGGGCGCAACCTGGCGGTGACGCCGGGGCAGGTGATTTTCGAGAACGAGGTGATGCAGCTCGTCCAGTACGCGCCGCTCACCGACAAGGTAGCCGAGCGGCCGCTGCTGATCATCCCTCCCTGCATCAACAAATACTACGTGCTGGATCTGCAGCCGGAGAACTCCCTGGTGCGCTACCTGCTGGAGCAGGGGCAGACGGTGTTCCTGGCGTCGTGGCGCAATCCGGGACCCGAACAGGGCCGTCTCACCTGGGACGACTATCTGGAGCAGGGCGTGCTGGCTGCCCTGCGCGTGACCCGGGAAGTGGCGGGCCTGGAGCGCATCAACCTGCTGGGCTACTGCATCGGCGGTACCCTGCTGGCGAGCGCCCTGGCCATTGCCCGGGCGCGCGGCGAGGACGCGGTGGAAAGCCTATCCCTGTTCACCACGCTGCTGGATTTCTCCGACACGGGGGAGATCGGCTATTTCATCGACGAGGCCTCGGTGGCGGCGCGGGAAGCGGCCATCGGCAAGGGCGGGCTGCTGCCGGGCAGCGAGCTGGCGGCGGTGTTCCGCAGCCTGCGCCCCAACGAGCTGATCTGGAACTACGTGGTGGACAATTACCTGAAGGGCCGCCAGCCGGCGCCCTTCGACATCCTCTACTGGAACCTGGACAACACCAACCTGCCGGGGCCGTTCCTGTGCTACTACCTGCGCCACATGTATCTGAACAACAGCCTGCGCGTACCCGGCAAGCTGGAAATGTGCGGCACGCGGGTGGATCTGACGCGGCTGCAAATGCCTGCCTACATCCTTGCCGCCCGTGAGGATCACATCGTCCCCTGGCGCACCGCCTACCTGTCGCGCCAGTTGCTGGGCGGCGAGTCCACCTTCGTCCTGGGCGCCAGCGGCCACATTGCAGGCGTCATCAACCCGGTGGCCAAGAACCGCCGCAGTTATTGGACCAACGGCGCAAGCGTGGCCGATTCCCAGGAATGGCTGGCAGGCGCTGCCGAAAACAAGGGCAGCTGGTGGCCCCACTGGATCGCCTGGCTGCGGCAGTTCGGCGGCAGGCAGCGGACGGCGCGCAAGCGCCCGGGCGGCAAGGGTTACAAGCCCATAGAGCCGGCCCCGGGACGGTATGTGAAGGAAAAAGCTTAAGAAATTGTGCGGCGCGTCGTTTATGGTGCGAGCGACGCTTGCCGAGTTGTGTGCCCCGCACCAAGACTTTTGGGAGAGAGGAGTGCCGAAATGTCGAGAGTCGCTTTAGTGACCGGCGGTATGGGCGGTTTGGGAGAAGCCATCTGCATCAAACTTGCGGCCCTGGGCTACGAGGTGGTAACCACCTACAGCCCCAGCAACACCAAGGCCGGCGCTTGGCTCGCGCAGATGAGGGAGAAGGGGTACGAGTTTCACGGCTATCCCTGCGACGTCGCGGACTACGAATCGTGCCGGCAGTGCGTCGGGCAGGTAGTGAAGGAGGTGGGTCCGGTGGACGTGCTGGTCAACAACGCCGGCATCACCCGGGACATGACCTTCAAAAAGATGACCAAGGCCGACTGGGACGCGGTCATCCGCACCAACCTGGACAGCGTGTTCAACATGACCAAGCAGGTGATGGACGGCATGGTGGAGCGCAACTGGGGCCGGGTGATCAACATCTCGTCGGTCAACGGCCAGAAGGGCGCTTTCGGCCAGACCAACTACTCGGCGGCCAAGGCGGGCATACACGGTTTCACCAAGGCGCTGGCGCTGGAGGTGGCCAAACGGGGGGTGACGGTGAACACCATTTCCCCCGGCTATATCGGGACCAAGATGGTGATGGCGATCCCCCAGGAAGTACTGGACTCCAAGATCCTGCCGCAGATTCCCCTCGGCCGGCTGGGCAAGCCGGAGGAAGTGGCGGGCCTGGTCGCCTACCTGGCCTCGGAAGAGGCGGCTTTCGTGACCGGAGCCAACATCTCCATCAACGGCGGTCAGCACATGTTCTAGACACCCCCGTCCGGCGCGCGGGGAGGCGCGTCCGGCTCGGGGGCGGCGGTTTTTGGCGAACAGAGGAAGCGACAGATGCAAAAAAGGGTGGCACTGGTAACGGGCGGGATGGGCGGTCTGGGCACCGCCATCTGCAAAGCCCTGGGCAAGGACGGGTTCGTGGTGGTGGCCAACTGCCTGCCGGGATTCCCGCAGAAGGACGAATGGCTGGCACGGACCAGGGCCGAGGGCTTCGATTTCCATGCCGCCGAGGGCGATGTGGCGGACGTCGATTCCTGCCGCAACATGGTGCGGGCAATCGAGTCCGCGATCGGTCCGGTGGATGTCCTGGTGAACAACGCCGGCATCACCCGCGATTCCGTTTTCCGCAAGATGCTGAAGGCGGATTGGGACGCGGTCATCGCCATCAACCTCACCAGCGTGTTCAATGTGACCCAGCAGGTGCTGCCGGGCATGGCCGACCGGGGTTGGGGGCGCATCATCAACATCTCCTCGGTCAATGGCGTCAAGGGCCAGTTCGGCCAGGCCAACTACTCGGCCGCCAAGGCCGGCATCCTGGGCTTCACCAAGGCCATCGCCCAGGAAGTGGCAAGGAAGGGGGTCACGGTGAATGCCATCGCGCCAGGCTATATCGGCACCGACATGGTCATGGCCATCAAACCGGAAGTGCGCGAGCAGATCGTCGCCCAGATCCCGGTGGGGCGCCTGGGCAAGCCCGAGGAGATCGGCCACCTGGTGGCCTATCTCGCTTCGGAATACGCCGGCTACATGACCGGCGCCACGCTCAACATCAACGGCGGTCTGCACATGTGCTGAATGGACCCCGCGCAGCCGACGGGCGGGTTCGACTGGAAGGGTCTTGCCGGAACGGGCGTGTATAATCCGGCCGGTCCGGCGATCAAGCCGGCGTCAATGGCAAGGGGGGGACGGATATGGCAGAGCAGAGGCTGATCAAGAAGTACCCGAACCGGCGACTCTACGATACCAAGACCAGTTCCTACATCACCCTGGCGGACGTGAAGGACCTGGTCCTGCGCCACGAGGAATTCCAGGTCGTGGACGCCAAAACCAACGAGGACCTCACCCGCAGCATCCTGCTCCAGATCATCCTCGAGGAAGAGAGCGCCGGCGCTCCCATGTTCACCAGCGATCTGCTGGCCCAGATGATCCGCTTCTACGGCAACGCCATGCAGGGCATGATGGGCAAGTACCTGGAGAACAACATCAAGGCCTTCACCGAGATGCAGGTCAAGCTGCAGGAGCAGGCCAAGGCCATCTACGGCGAGAACAGCCCCCTGTCCAACGACCTCTGGGCCCAGTTCCTCAACTTCCAGGGCCCCGCCATGCAGAGCATGATGGGCGCCTACATGGAGCAGAGCCAGAAGATGTTCCAGCAGATGCAGGAACAAATCCAGAGCCAGACGCGCAACATGTTCGCCGGCTTCCAGTTCCCCGGTTTCGGTGCCCCCCCGGGCGGTGCCAAGGCAGAACCCAGGAAAGAGGCGACCGGGCAGAACGATTCCGAAAAGAAGTGATCAATGCGCCGTTTGGCGCCCTCTTCCCGACGGGCATTCCATGCCACGGGCCCCGATGGGCGGCGCGTCATCGGCTCATGAGCAGGTAGCCGGTGACCACCGCGACTTGTGATTCGTCGAGCGCGGTGGGGAGCGTGCTGCCGTAGGCCATGCGATCGTCCACGCTCCAGTTCTGGCCGGTCGTGACGCCGGTTGCGTTGGCCTGGGTGTTCTCCCGAAAGCGTCCGAAGCGGGCATCGGGGTGGCCGTCGATCTGGCTGTCGATCAGGGTGGCGAGCGACGGGGTGAGACTTTTCAAGACCATGACGTTGCGATCGCGTGTCACGTAGGTGCCGACGCTCGATCCGGGCTCGGCCCATGGGACGTTCTGGAAGCAGACCTGCACTTCCTGGGGATTGCCGTTCGAGTCGAGATAGGCGGCGCGGTCGTTGCTGCCCTCGGCGCGGCCTTCGGGGATGCGGATGCCGGCGGCGAGAAAGGCGTTGAGCAGGTTGGTGCCGCACAGCTCGGTGTTGTTGCCGTTGACCCTGCCGGTGGGCGAGGAGGGATTGTCTCCCGGGACGATGCCGGTGCCGGCAACGTAAGCGTCATAGGCGGTGAGCCAGCCTTGTACGAAGTCGCTCGCCACCCGTTGGTAGGCGGCGTTGCGCTGCAAATCGCGGGCGATGGCCACCGCCCCCAGGATCAGCCCGATCACGGCCAGGGCAATGGCGAGTTCGACCAGGGAAAAGCCCCGCGCCCCCTGTCTTCCTGTCGTGTTTCTCATGAGTAGGAAGCCCCTTTACGTTGCGTTCAATACCCCAAGGCGTCGGCCAGCCGCGCGCCGGTGTCCACGCTCGACGCCAGAGTCTGCGTGGCGCTGACCCGGGACGCGAACTGGGCCACCCGGTTGTCCGCCTCCACTTTGACAGCGATGGCCTGGGCCAGAATGCCCGTTGCCACCGCAATGGCCGCAGTGTTGGCGATGATCGCTGCAGCCGCGGGTACCAGCACGGCGGAAGCCGTGCCGTAGGTGAGGATGGTGAAGGCGATGGCGTTGGCCGAGGTGGCCACGGCCCCGGCCAGACCCGCGCCGGCGCCCAGCATTTTGGCGGTGGCGGCCGCTACGCCGGCGCCGGCCATCAGCGCCTTGAGGCCGAGCTGGTATTGGTAATCGGCCGCCGCCTGCTTCAGAAAAGCGGCACCCGTGGCGGCGTTGAAATGGCTGTGACCGATGGCCGAAAGCGCCTGGCCGCAGTGGAGCCGGGCGAACAGGGCGCCGAAGTCCATGGCCAGCACCTTGTCGTCGTACGTGTCGCTGCGCGCCCGGTTGGCGGCGTCGAAGGTGGGGTCGGCGGCGCCGGCGGTGTGCTGGCGGCCGTCGAACGGGTCGCCGTCGCCGTCGGCGTCCAGCAGGCCGGGGGCGGCGACGACGAAGGCCATGGGCCGCCGCGTCGCGCCGTCCTGGACGGCGAGCGCCCCCGCAGGGTCGCCGGCCCGCCCGGCCGCATCCAGGGCGTAGCAGAAGTCCAGCAGATTGGCGTTGCCGATCAACATCTCCAGACCGGCCGGCGGCGTGCCCTGGGTGACGAGGGGGCGCAAACGGTCATGCGCCTGGGCGAGATCGAGATCCTGCCAGGAGTTGACCGCATCCGGGCGCCGGTAGACGCCGTAACGCAGCCGGCCCGCCGCCGCGTCCGGCAGCCCGAGGGTACGCCACGGGAGACTGCCCGCCTGGGCCGCGCCGGCGCAATCTTCCTGGCCGTCGCCGTCGGCGTCGGGACAGGGGAGCCGATGGCGGGCATGGACCCAGCCCACGAGCGTCCGTTGGACATCGGCAAGCAGGTCCCGCTCGGCGAGCGCCACCCGCTCCTGCCCGGCGCTGCGCAGGTAGGCGACCACCGCCGTGGTGAGCAGCCCCACGACGATGAGGGCGACGCCGATCTCGATCAGCGAGAAGCCCCGCTGGCGGTAGATGTTGCGTGACCTCATGGCGTTAATCCTTTGGTATCGGCATCGATCGCGGCGTTGGCGGCCTGGGCCAGCGCCGCCGCGGTTTGCGTCCGGAACTCGGCAGCGCCCTGGGCCTGCGCCTGGGCCTTGGCTTCGGCAATGGCCGCCATCACGGTACTGGCCGTGGCGGCGGCGAGCGCCGCTGCTGCAGCGCCGATGCCACCAACCGCTGCCACCACCACCCCTGCACCGACCCCGACGCTGTTGGCTGCGATGGAAATGGCCGAAGCGGAGGTGCCGATCGCGTCAGCCATGTCCGCTGTGGCCAGCCCCAGCTTGGCGGCGGCCAGTTTGGTATCGGTTTGCCGCACCTGGTAGGCGAAATCGCGGAAGTCCTGGAATTGCTGCGCATCCCGGTCCAGGTCGTAGGCGGCATAGGCGGCGCGGGCGGCGGCCTGGGCTTCCCCCAGCCGGGTGGGGCACTGCAGCCGGCCGGACAATTCGGCCAGCCCTGCCGCGGCCACGCGGTCGTCGTAATCCGGTGCCACAGGCCGGCCGGGCAGCTCGAAACCGGCGGCGTTCGGGCCGTCGAAGGCGCCGTTGGGCCCGGGATCGGCCACGGCGTAGGCGGCGGGCACGCCGCCCGCGGTCAGGCCCGATGGTGCGGCGGCGGCGGCGCGTAGCGCCACGCACAAATCGAGTCCGTTGACTTTGGCCGAGGCATGGGGCGGGGGCAGCAGGGGCGTGAAGCGGGCGGCCGCCTGGGCAAGATCGTTGGGTGCGGCGCGATAGACGCCGTAGGCGAGCCGCCCGGTCTTGCCCTCCAGCCCGAGGTCGCGCCACGGCAGTCGGCCCAGGGCGCCCGCCGCGCAGTCCTCGCGCCCGTCGCCGTCGGTATCCGGGCAGGGCAGGCGGTGCCGGCGCAGGGCGTAACCTTCCACCGCCGCCTGGGCGTGCCGCAAGTCGCGCACCACCGGGTCCCCTTCGGCGATCTGGCGCGAGACGGGCAGGAATTTCCACACGGCCAGCCCGATCGCGCCGAGCACCGCCAGGCCGACCGCCAGCTCCACCAGCGAAAAGCCGCGCGCGCCTGCGCCGGTGCGTGAATGAAGGGACCGCTTCCGGTTCATCGTATGCCTCCTTTGGCGTCGGCCGCCCGCAGGATGGCCTCGGCACCGTTCCATACCGTCAGGGCGGCGTTGCTGCCGGGGTTCGCGCCCGTGGCCAGGGCATTGAGCGTGTCGTAGCCGTCCTTGGCCCGGGTCTCGGCGGCCATCGCCTCGTCATAGACCTGCTGCGCCGTTTGCGTCGCTCTGCCTTTGGCGTACCAGTCCTTGTACTTGTTGGCATAGTCGTCGATCTTGGCGGCGATCGCGCTCCTGCCGTCGTACCAGTAGGTGTTGGTGGTGCAGGTCTGGTTGCCTTGTTTGTCGGTGGTGCAGGTGGTGATGGCGTATTGGAGGTAGAAGACATCGATCGCCCACTGGCGCGCCGACGCGTATGACGCCTGGGCGCTGTCACGGGCAGACCTGGCGGCGTCGCGCTGCGCGGTGGCACTGGCCACGTCGAGGACCAGTTCCGAACGCTGGGTCATCAGCCGGTCGCGCTGCGTGATCAGCGTGTCGCGCTGGAGAATGAGGTTGTTTCGAATCGTCGCGTCGGACTCGCTGGCAATGCGAGCGTTGAGATCGGCGATCTGATTGTTCAGGTCCTGGATGCTCTGGTCGATGGCCGCAAGCTGAGCGGCACTGTCGCCGGCGCCGCCCACGGTCTGCTGCAGCCGCGTCTTGGCGTCGATCAAGGCCTGCTTCCTGGCGGGATCGAGCTCGCTGGCGATCATCTGGTCGAGCTGGGCGATGGTATCGGCCATGGCCTGTCCGCCATCACCGGAGCTGCTCTTGGAGGACTGGGCTTTCTTGAGCTGTTCTTCGGCTTGTGCGAGGGCGAACTCCGCGTTTTGCCAGGCCTCGAGTTTGACATGCACGTCCGTGATATAGCCGTCGTTGGCGGTGATCGCCATGTCCGTATCGGTGGAGGATTGGTTGTTGCGGTTCGCGATGAGGGTATGGGCTTCGTTGACGAGGGTGTTCCAGGCCGCATTCTTGGCAGCCAGTGTCGAGGTCTCGTTGCTCTGGGCCTGTTGAAGCTTCTGGTAAGCGTCGTTCTTTTTCGCGATGGCATCCTGCCAGGCGTTGTAAGCCTGATTCACCGCCTGGGAGAGATCGAGGTTGGACTGGGTCGACATCCCCGCCTGGATGGCTGCGGCCAGGGTCATGCCGCCGGCGACCACATACGGCGGAATCGAGGCCGCGTAGGTGGCGATGGCAGCGCCTGCCGCCACAATGGCGGCGGTGGCGGCCGCGACGGACGCAGCGGCATGGGGAATCTCGGCGCAGCCGACGATGACCACGCAGGTTCCAATGGCTGTGGCCAACGCCGCGGTGGCGGTGGACAAATAACCTACGGCGGTGGACATGGTCGCTGCCGCTGCGAGCGCCTTGACGCCCTGGATAACAGAGGTGCCCAGATTGATCGCGGTGAGCACGCTCGCCAGTGCGGTGTTGGTGACCTTCTGGTCGTTGACCTCTTCCACCGCCTCGGCCGCCATGGACACCATGTCGAGGGAGGCGTTGAGGCGGGGACAGTCGAGGGCGAGGGCCAGATCGCCGTAGCCGCGCGCGGCCACGCGGTCGTCGTAGCCGCCCGACGCGCTTTGCCGCTCGGGCGGCTCGAATGCGGCGCCGCCCGCGTTGACGCCATCGAATTCGGAACCATCACCGTCGGCGTCGCGGCTGCCCGGATGGGCCAGGGCGTAGGCCACCGGGCGGGGGTTCGCGCCGCCGATCTGGGCATGGGTGGCGGCAAGCGGCACGGTGGGGCCGCTCATGAGCTTGTGGCACAGATCCGGCGTGCCGATGTTGGGCGGGGTGAAGCTGCGCCGGGCGGCGTATTTTTCCGTGTTGTCCTTGAACATCACGGGTTGCCACACGTCCTCGGCCTGGGTGAGGTCCACGGCGGCGCGCTGGACGAGGTAGCGCAAGCGGCCGATGCCGGCTTCGGCGCCCGCGCCCTCCCGGCCGAGGGTGCGGTAGGGCAGCCAGCCTTTCTGGGCGCCGACCCCGCAATCTTCGAAGCCGTCCCGATCCGTGTCGGGACACGGCAGGCGCGCGTGCCTCGCGGCAAACGCGGCCAGAGCGCGGTCGGCTTCGGCAAGAAGCGTCGCATGAGTTTCGGCGGCGAGCGAAGGCGTGCGGCTTTTGAACGCGACGTAGCCGGCGATCAAGGCGCCGCCGATCAGAAGGGTGATGAGCGCGGCTTCCAAAAGCCCGAATCCGCGTTGGGCATGTCGAGTGCCGATGCGCATGGCTCAACTCCCCAGCGTCTGCTGCACCGACTGACGCACCAGGTCATAGACGGGCAGGAGCAACGCCACGATGAGGAACAGGAACAGCCCGCCGGCCACAAGGATCACGGCTGGTTTGAGGATCTCCGACAACGACTTGACGACCGCCTCTTGCCGCTGGCGGTACTCTTTGGCCAGTTGCGACAGTTGCCGATCGAGCTCGCCCGCCTGTTCTCCGACGGCGATCATGCGCACCGCCATGGCCGGAAAACCGCCGACGCGCCGCATCGACGGGGCAATGCCTTCGCCGCGCGAAATGCCCTCGGCCACGCGCGCCAGCCGCCACCGGTAATAGCGGTCGCGGGTGGCGCGGGTGAGGATGTCGAAGCTGCGCGCCACATCCAGGCCGGCGCGCACCAAAAGTGCCAGATGCTCGGTGATGTGGGCCATGCCGGAGGAGGTCATCAGCACGCGCGCGATGGGCAGGCGGTGCAAGCCCTCATGCAAGGCGCGCGTGGCGCGCTCGGAGCGGCGCAGCAGCACGGCCAGCCCGAGCGCCACCACGATCGAGCCGATCAGCAGCAGCGGACCGTAGCGCGAAGCGATGTCCGCGGCATCGATCAGCGCCAGGGTGACGAGCGGCAGCTTGGCGTGCAACTGGCGGAAGAGCTGCGCCAGATTCGGTACCACGTAGTACAACCAGAAGAAGGCCACGCCGAAAATGGTGGCGAAGACGAACGCCGGATAAATCAACGCGGTGCGGATGTCGCGCTGGATGCGGCCCAAGCGCTCCACGTGCTCGGCGCCTTCCAACAGCATCGCCGGCATGTTGCCCGACTGATCGCCGATGGCCACCAGATTGCGCACCGTCTCGGGAAACACGTCCGGATGCCGCACGAACGTCTCGGTCATCGACAGACCGGCGTTCAGATCGTCGTGTAAGCGGGATGCCAGGCCAGCGACGGCCGCGTTGCCGATGGCCCGGCCTTCATCGCGCAACGTGAGCAGCGCATCCAGCGCGGGAACGCCGGCTTCCAGCATGCGCCCCAGATCGCGCAGAAAGCCCTCCAGGTCTTCGCGCCGCACTTGCTGGCGGAACATCCGGGCGACCAGATCGAACGCGCCGGAACTCCAGTCCGGCAGGCGCAGCAGGGTCAGCACGGTGGCGTCGTGCTCGCTTTCCAGACGCAATCTGGCGGAAAAGTCGCGCTCGACTGCAAGGCGCAGCAGTCCCTGCCTGACCTCGCCATGGGGCAGCAGAATACGGTAGTAGTAGGTGCGCATGGCGCTCATGACGTTCTACCCTCAGTGTTCGCCGACGGCACGCAGAATCTCCTCGACCGTGGTTTCGCCGGCGAGCACGCGCCGGCGCGCGAGTTCCAGGATGGGACGCAAACCCTGGCGCAAAGCGATATCGCGCAGCTCGCGCCGCGAGACATCGGCGGCGATGGCATCGGCGAGCGGCCGGTCGACCACCATCAACTCATAGACCGGCAGGCGGCCAAAAAAGCCGGTGCCGCGGCAGCGGCGGCAGCCGCAGCCATGAAACACGCGCGCAACACTTTCGCCCAGCCAGGATCGTTCGAGGTCCGATGGCGCACGCTCGTCGCGGCAGTCCGGGCAGATGCGGCGCACCAGGCGCTGGTTGATGACGGCCACCAGGTTCTCGGCGATGGTTTCGTGATCGACACCCAGCAAGCGCAGGCGCGGCACCACGCCGAAGACGCCGCCCACGTGCAGCGTGGAGAGCACCAGGTGGCCGGTCGAGGCGGCGTCCAGGGCCGCGCGCGCGGTCTCCGGGTCGCGGATCTCGCCCACCAGGATGACGTCCGGGTCGTGTCGCAGGAAGTGCCGCATCGCCGCGGCGAAATCGTAGCCGGCGCGGCGGTTGACCTCGGTCTGGCAAGCCGCCGGCACGCGGTATTCCACCGGATCCTCGACGGTGAGGATGTTGCGCTCGATGACCGACTGCATGCGCAGCGCCGCATGAAGAGTGGTGCTTTTTCCGGAGCCGGTCGGTCCGGTGATCAGAATGAGTCCGTGGGGACGCGAGAAGATGCGCTCCAGCACGGCCACATCTTCGGCCAAGAATCCCAGATCGGTCAGCTTGTCCAGCTCGCTGCTCTCGGGCAGCAGGCGCAGCACCAGGCGTTCCCCATATTCCGAGACCAGGGTGGACACGCGCAGGGTGTAATCCTCGTCGAAAATCCTGGCGGTGAAGCTGCCATCCTGGGGCAGGCGGTTTTCGGCCACATCCATTTCCGCCCGCAGCTTGATGTAGCCGATGATGCGGTCGAGCACCGGCGGCAGCGCGAACATGGGCTCGATCACGCCGTCGATGCGCATCAACACCGTCCGGCTTTGCGCTGTCGGTGCCAGGTGCACGTCGGTGGCGCGCTCGCGCACCGCCAGATGCAGGATGTGGTCGAGCAGGCGCTCCGGGCTGTAGGCCCGGTCGACGTCAGCCTCCAGGCGCCGAATCTCGGCCTCGATCAAAGACTCGAACGGGTGTTCGGCGAAGTAATAGTGCTGGCGCACCGCCCGCGTGACGGCGTGGAATTCGCCTTGCAGAAAGCGCGGTTCGAGACCGCAGTGGCCGACGATGAAATCGCGCACGGAGATGGGGTCGGCATCGCCGATGACCGTCACGAGCTCGCCACCCTCGCGCCGCAGGGGCAAAAAGCTTTTCGCCAGACAGACATTGCGGTTGAAAAGCGAGGCGGCCTCGGGTTCCGGCGCCGGAATCTCCTGGCCGGCCAGGAAAGGCATTTCCCGCTGTCGAGCGAGAATGCGCGCGACCTCCTTTTGCGTGACAAAACCCAGCGCGACGAGCAACTGGCCGAGTCGCCCGCCTTCGACGCGCTGCTTTTGCAACGCATATTTCACGGCCACATCGCTGACGATGCCGGCGGCAATCAGTTGCTCTCCAAGGGGTTTCTCTGAAACTGGAGCGTTCATGACATTACCGTTTGTCTTGGCTCGCCGTGATCTCGAAGGACCGCAAAAGCATCAGTGTGAAATCGTCGGGCAAGCCGGTCGCGGACACGCCCACAATCTGCTGAAATGCGCGCAACGCGGCGCGGGTGCGGGGACCGAGGTAACCGTCGATGTCGCGCTGCGCGAGCAAACCCCTCTCGAACAGGCGCCGCTGTACCTCGCGCACGCGAGGATCGTCGACGCCGGCCTCCCACGGACCCTGCCCTTCGTCCGCGGGTACCCAGGCCAGCCATGCCTTGCCGTCTTCCTCGAAACGGCAGACGTCGTCATCCATGACGGGTTGGTCCGCGAGCACGGCGGGCATGATGCGCATCCGAATGTCGAGCGGCTGGCCGGTCCGACGCGCGCGAAGCACCTCCAGACACCGGGCTCTGCCGGCTGTGGCTGACGGCTTCTCCGCCACTGGCCGGGAAGCCGGTATCGGCTCCGGCGCGGGCGTTTGCGCCGGCCCGGTCATTTGGGAAACGGCGGTGGGCTGCGCGACAGCGGGAAGGGGAGGCTGCGGGCGGTCGGCTTGGGTCCACATGAGTGCGGCCAACGCTACGGTGGACATGCCTGCCAAACCGCCGGCAAACAGCGCACGGCGGCGAAAAAGCCCGGGGCGCCCCGCCTCACCCGGCTCGGCCAAATCGGCAACGGCGGAACGCACCAGCGCCGCGTCGATGCGGCGGCTTCCCGAGGCCACCATGCCGTACAGGCATCGATCCAGGATCAAGTGCAGCCGGCGCAGGTTGCCCCGGCTCGTTCGATGCAACGCGCGGGCCGCCCGCCGGTCGAGTTCGATGCGCCCGCTTCCTCCCGCCTGGGTGAGGCGAAATTCGACGTAGCGGGAAACCTCTTCCGGTTTCAGGCCGATCAGGACGCACTGTTTGACGATGCGGCTGTACAACTGGCGCATCGTCGGGCGACGCAAGGTCGCCATCAGCTCCGGCTGTCCGGCGAGTAAAATCTGCAACAGCTTGGTCTGGCCGGTTTCCAGATTGCTCAACAGCCGGATGAGTTCCAGAGAGGATTCCGACAGATTTTGGGCATCGTCCACCACCAGCAGACAAGGCCGCCCGCCGCGCGCCTGGGTGACGAGAAATTCGTTGAGCCGGGCCAGATCGCCGTCGATGGAGCCGGTGGGGTCGAGTCCGAAATCGCGCAAAATGGCGGCCAGCAGCGCCCCATCCTGCAAAAAGGTATTGAACACGAGCGCCGAAGCCACTTGGGAGGCCGCCAGATCGGCCAGCAGCCGCCGCACGAGCGTGGTTTTGCCCATGCCGACCTCGCCGGTGACGACCACCAAACCCTTTCCGGCCTCGATGCAGTGGCGCACTTCCGCATACTCGCGCTGCAGATGGGCGGTAAAAAAATAGCTCGCCGCATCCGGCGTCGGCGGAAAAGGATGGCGCTGTAACCCGAGACGGGCCCAAAAAGCGGACTCGGTCATGGCGTTTTCCCTTTGCTGAAACCAGCCAGGGCGTTGCGCAGGTCCTCCGAATCCGGATGCATGCGCCGGGCTTCGTCGAGCACCTGACGCGCCGCTTCCCGCTGACCGGTCTGCACGAGGATGCTGGCAAGATTGATGCTCGCTTCTTCATCTCCCGGCACCCTTTCGAGGATCGCGCGATACTTTTCCGCGGCCGCATTGGCTTGCCCGTCCTGCAGGAGATACCAGGCTTCCATGCGTTGCAGCGACAGGCTGTCCGCAGGCAGCGCGCGGCGTAACGACGCCAAATGAGACTCTGCTGCCGTCTTGTCGCCGATGCGCAGGGCCTGCATGAACGAGGCGTAGCGTTGTTCGATCGGCATCTCCTCCGCCGGCTTCTTCGCCGCCGGCACGGCGGTACTGCGTTGGGGCCGCGTGGGCGTTTTTGCAACGGCGGATTGTCGTCTGGGGGCGGCATCTTTCGCCACGGCCGGCGATGAATCCGCCACGGCAGAAGACGCACTCGCCGCGACGGGTGGCGGCAAGGGGGCTGCCTGCTGCAAGGACGCCGGTCCGGCGTGGGCCGGCGGGACCGCAGTTGCAGGGGGCGCGGTGCCCGGCGCAACCGATATGGCCGGCGGCGAGGCAGGCGAGGGAAGGGAGGCCCGATGAGAGCCCGACCAGAACCACCACCCCGCCGTGCCCGTAATGACGACCACACCGAAACTCATTGCACCGGAAAGCCAGGCGGCGCGAGCGGGATGTTTGCTCTTGGCCGCGGCGAGCTGCGACGATTCCTGCGAGGGAGAATCCGACCGCTCCAGTTCTTTGATGGCGTCGTGAATCATGCTCATACGACACGCACCCGCAAAACGATCACCAGCTCGCGGCTGGCGTGATTGGTATTCTCGCTGCCGAACAGTTTGCCCAGCACGGGAACGTCCGACAGTCCCGGCGCGCCCCTGTCGCCGTTGCTGAAGCGCTGATCGATCAGGCCCCCGATCACCACCACGTCACCGTCTCCGACGTTGAGCGTGGTGCTCACGCCCTTGTAATTGACCACGGGGAGGGTCACCCGGTTGGTGGGCGTCACTTCGACGAGCTGCAGACTTTTCTGGTCTACGTCGCTTTGCATGGGATAGATCAGCAGCTCGATGCGCCCGTCGTCGCGCAGATAAGGCAGAACGCCCACCATCACGCCGGAGAACAACGAATCCGTCTGCACGTCGGAGGTGGTCGTCGTCGCGCCGCCGCCCGGTGTGGTTTGCGTGGAGCTGGAGCGGGAGATGTAGCGCACGCTGCTGCCCACCGACAGCAGCGCCGGCGTGCCATTGCGTACCTGTACATTGGGGTTGGACAGTACCTTGAGGGCGCCGAAGGAACGAAGGGCGTTGATCACCGCACCGAAGGTGTGCGTTTGATAAGCGATGCCTGCGGCCCGGCCGCCGGCAGAGCCGATGACCGACGCCGGAATGGTCAGGCTGCGCGACGGCACCGAGGCGCCCGGGTTCGGCAGGGTCGAGCCTGCGGCAGCCAGCGTGATGGGGTTGGCGCCAAAGCCCGCCGCCACGTAGGAGCGCAGCAAACTCCAATCGACGCCGAACTCGAATTGATCCGACAGTTGAACGTCGATCAGTTGCGCTTCGATGTAGACCTGCCGGTTTACCGTTTCCTTCACCCGGGCGAGCATCTTCTCGACGGCGCGAATCTTGGACGGCCGCGCCTTGACATACAGCGTTCCGGTCATTTTGTTGAGCGAGAAGGAGCCGGCCATGTCGCGCGCCTCTCGATCGTCTTGCCGCGAAGCGCTCGTTGTCGCCGCCTGTGCGGCAAAATCGCCGAGGATGCTTTTCAACGACGCTTCGATTTCCGAATACGGGTCGTTGCGCAGGCCGCCGCCGCCGGAGAGCATGAGGTTGCCGCTGATGGGGTTGCTTCCCGCATTACCGGAACTTCCGCCGCCGCTTCCTCCCGCCGTCGCGCCGAAAACGTTGCCCCCCGTGCTCAAATCCAGCCTGCCGGTGGTGTTGAGGAAGTCCAGCGAAAAGACGCGCTCTTCGTTCAAGGACACGCGCAAGGTGCGGCCTTTGATCTCACCCACCACATCGAAGGTCCGCAACATTTCCTCGAAGGCTTCGCGCAGCGAGACATTCTTGAGGTGCATGTCGGCGCGACGCTCGTCCTTGAGCGCCAGGGGATCGACGATCAGGTTGAGTTTTGCCTGGTCGGCGAAAACCATCAGCACCTCGTTGATCGAAGCGCCGGACAATGCGAGGGAAATACTGCGCGCCTCCAGAGGATCGAAGCGCGGCGCCAGGGTCTTGATCGGCTGCGCGGCCGCTTCCTTGCGCAGCTCGCGTTGCAAAGCCTCCTGCTCGGCCATGAGTTTCCGGCTTTCCGCCACCGTGTGACTGCGCATTTTCTCGAGCGCCTCCCGTTCGGGGGCCGGCAAACTGCTCACGCTGCGCGGCGCGGAGCCGGCGCAAGCGGAAAGCAGCGCGCACAACAGCAGAGGAAGCGCGACTGTGCGCGCGCAGGGCGGAAGGAAATCGCCTCGAGGGTGGGGACGGGCTATGGTTGGCATAAAAGTCTCCGATATTTTTAAGGTATCCGGGCATTGAGCCAGCCTGCGAGGGACGGCGCAGACTCGGCGATCGCCACATCATCCTGGTTTGCCGTTGCCGGGGTGCCCGGGGCATAGGCGCAGGACTGTCCGGCGCCGTGTACGGCATCGAAACGGTCGCCGTTGCCATCGCGATCCTCCAGCGGAAACACCAGGAAAAAAGCCGGGTGCGACCGGATGTTGCCCGCGCAGTCGATCGCGCCTTCGCTGCCGCCGTTGCCCGTGAGTCGCGCATGACTCGCGTCCGGGGGGGCGCCGGCGACACTGTTGAGCGCGATGATCAGATCGCGCGCGTCCTGGTAATGGGCGTCACCCGGCGTGTCCGTGCCGCGCTCTTTGCGTACTGCCAGATCGGCGTCGAGTGTGGCGTCGGCGTTGGCGCTGCGATATACGCCGTACGCGGCGCGAAAGCGCGCATCGGGCAAATCGAGCCCCAGGCTCCGGTAGGGGAACCAGCCGGCCTCGGCCGCTGCGGGGCAGGCGCCGCCGGCATCCCCTTCCCAGCCGTCGCCGTCGGTATCGGGGCAGGGCAGGCGCGCGTTGGCGAGCGCGAAGGCGCGCACGGACTCGCGCAGGCTCTCGCCCAGTTGCGTCGCGCGATCCCGATCCCTTGCCGCCTGTACGTTCAAGTAGGCGCTCGACACGACAAATCCGATCGCGCCGAGCACGGCCAACGCCACCGCCAGTTCCAGCAAGGAAAACCCGGCCTCGCGCATGAGGCGCTTTTCATTTTTTCGCTGCCGCATCCGATCCCACATACACCTGGGTGGACATGCCCGCCTGGAGCCGCTGGATTTCCGCCATCAGGGCTTGCAGGCGCGCCTGATCCTCCTTCTTGGGGTTGGCGGCGATGGCCTGCATTTCCTGGGCCAATTGCTGCATGCGCTCGGCCCGCGCCAGGTTGTCGCGCAGGGCGCCGATGTCGACGCCCGCCACCACGTTTTTCCCCTGGTTGCGCTGCAAGTCGGCGAGCACCGCGTCCACCTCCTTCGGGCTCACCGCGCGCCCCTGGGCCGTGAGCGCCAGCAGCCGCCGCTGGATATCGTCCAGCGAGGGTGCGCCGGCGCGGCCGACGGGGATCCCCGACGAAGGCCCGGGCACTTCCGTCTTTCCGGTCGCGCCGCCGGCGACTACGCCGGCCTCCATCGCCTGGTTCGTTGCGGCCGCAGTCGCCGCGGATGAAGAACCGGACGGCTGACCCGCGGCGACCGGGGCGCCTGCGACCTGCGGTGTGGGCGCAAGGGACCGTGGGGGCGCCGAGCTTGTCTGCGCCGGCGGCGTGGGTACGAAAGCCCGGAAAATACCTGCTCCGATGGCCAGAGCGAGCGCGCCCAGGCCCAGGCCGATCCATGTGCCTCGGTTCATGGCCGCATCGCTCCTTCGCCCGCTGCGGAATCCGCGCCGCGTCTGATCGTTCCGACGCGCAGGCGGCCAAGATCCATGGCCAGGGTTTGGTTGCCCCGCTGCTCGCGCACGATGACCTGCCCGGCTCCGATGCGCACGATCCGGCCGCCTTGGGCAAGGGGTTGCCCCCGCCGGACCAGCCGTCCATCGACCACCGCCATCCTGCCGTCGGCGCTTTCCGCCAGCAGCGTCAGGCGGCGCGCGGGAAGCTTCGGCTCGTCCGAGCCGGCGGCGCCCGGCTGCGGCAGCGCGAGCAGGCGCGCCCCGCCGCTGGACGATGACGGCGCCGGGGGGTGGTCGGCGAGCTGCCGCAGCGCCGCTGTCGTGTCCTGTAGCGCGGTCAGCTTCGTCTCCGGGACGGGTTTGATGTCCGGCACGGCGGGATGCCCGCCCGCGGAACGCGCCCTGGCGACATCGACCATGCCGCTGACCCCCCAACCCAGGATCGTCAGGGCCAGCGCGCTCAGGATCAATGAAAAGTGTTTCGTCATGGCGGGGCTACCCCTTCGATGGTGGAGCGGCCGGCGCGAGCCGATAGGAAAAGGCGCCGGCGGCGGCATCGGCCGGTTCCAGGGGCATCGCCTCCCAGCCGGACCGGCGCAGCCGGTTGAGAAAATCCGCCAGGCCTTGCGTATTGCCGCCGACGCCGTCCACGCGAAAACTGCGGCTGCCGTCCTGCGCCGTCTCCAGTCGCAGGCGCGTGACGCGGATCTCCTGGCCGGCCGCCGAACCGATGGTGCGCAGCAAAGCCACGGCATCGAATCGGGAGGCAGCCGCAAGCTGGCGGGCGAAGGCGCCGCCGGTTTCGACGGCTTGCGGCACATCGAGGTCCGCCGCACGCCGGATGCGCTCTTCGAGCGCCGAGATCGAAGCGGAAGCCGCCTCGATGCGCCGTGTTTCCTGTTCGGCTTGCAGGCGCGCCAGGCTTCCGGCGAACCCAAAACCGAGCGCCGCCACGAGCGTGGCCACGGCCGTCACCGGCGCGGCGCGCTCGGCGAGCCACGCCAGCCGGGCAAGCGGCCGCATCGCGCCGGCAAACGGCCCGGCGCGTTCGACGAGCGCGGGCAAGGCGCATCCTCCGGCGGCGATCGGCGGCGCGGTGGTCGCGGCGATGCCGCCCGCTTCGGCGAAGACCTTCGCCGCTGCTGCCCCCGCGCCTGCGGCGACCGGCATCAACGGATGCCACATCACCGGGGGGCGGACGCCGCGGTCAAGGTCCGACCGGTGCCGCCCGGCGATCGACCGTGCCGCGGCTGGTACGGCGTCCTCCGTCTCGCCGAGCACCGCCACGCTGCCGTAGAACGGCCCGTCTTTCCCGTAGCCGTAGAGATGCAGGCGCGCGCCATCGAAAGCAACGCAGGCCCGCCCTTTGTCGGTCGCACGCGCGAGAAGCGCCGACAGCGGCAGCAGCAGACAATGCTCGGGTTGCCCGTCGGCCCAGTGGCTCAGGCGCTGCCAAAACTCGAGCGCAACGGCGCCGAAAAACGCCTTCACTCCGCCGGGCACGGACAGGGCGGACTCGATGCGCACATGCGCCGGGCCTTCGACGAGCCCCTCTTGACGCAGCCGTTTTTCGATGCGCGCGGCGGCGTGGGAGCGCTTGCCTTCCAGCCGCTCCACGCCCATGACCAGCAAGGTCTCACCGGCAAACACGACGCGCGCCGGTGCGGCGAGCCGCGGCCACGGCGCGATTTCCTCCAGGCTTTGGTTCGTGACGCGGTACCAGCGCTCGCCGCGAATGAAGATCAAGTCTTCCGTCATGATTCAACGCCCGAGCCGGAAATGAAGCGTGCCGGCGGCGGAGAAACGGATGCCCTTGTCGTCCGCCGCGGGCGGGGTGAAGAGGCCGGCTCCGGGCGAGGCCACGGCGATTTCGAAGGCGTCCGCGCCGAAGCGCCGGTCCGCGCTGCCGGACAACTCGTGCAAGGCCGCCTCCGCCTCGCGCCGGGAGAGGTCGGCGGCCTGTCGCTGGATGCGTTGCGCGCCCCATTGGGCCTGGGCGAGACCCAGGCGCGCGAGATCCTGCTCGACCTGCCTGCCCAGGGCGGAGGCCCGCTCGCGCGCCTGCGCCTGGGGAAGCAACGCCTCCAGCGTCGCCTTGCGCGCCTCCAGCGCCGCGAGCCCCTGGCGGACCTGCGCGAGCCGGGAGAGCCCCTGGTAGGCCCACCAGGTGGAGGCCGCCGCGGCGATGACGGCAAGCGTCAGGCCGCCCAGCGCCCATGCCTTCGATAGCCGCATCATTGATCCATGATCCAGTGGGCCGTCAGGAGCGCGACGCGGTCCTCGTCGAACTGGCGGCCGGTGGCGGTGGCGGCCCCGGGGTTGGCGGGCCCGGTGGCCACATCGGGTGTTTGAATGCCGCTGGCGATGGTGTTGTTGGCCTCCCACTGGGTGCCGGGCGCGTTGGCGTCGGTGGCCGTTGCGTGTGCCGCGCGGCCCTGGATGCGGAAGCGGCCTTCGCGCGAATCGGCCTTGCCGTCGATCACCTGGTCGAGGAAGCGGGCCAGATCGGGAGTGAGCCCGCGCAGCACCATCACGTTGCCGGCGCCGCTCGCCGTGCCCGGCGCATTCCACTGGAAGCACACTTGCAGCTCGGTGGCGTTGCCGTTCGAGTCTTCGTAGAGGTAGCGGTCCTCGTGCGCTTCGCCGCGGCCGGGCGGCAGGCGCACGCCGGCACGGGTCATCAGCGTGCGCAGGGTTTGCGTGGCGAGGTTCGCATCGCCTCCGCCCACCGTGTTGGGCGCGTAGCCCTGGCCCTCGCAGATCTTGAGGCCGGTGTTGGTGAAGTTTTCGGGAATCCCGGCCGTGGCCTGGCCGCCCGGGCGCTGGCAGGCGTTGACGCCGCCGATGGTGGTCTCCGAGCCATTGACCATATAGGTCGGCGCCTGCTGGCAGTCGCCGAGCACCGCGCCGGTGCGCTGGTAGTACTGGTCGTAGGCCTGCTTCCACTGATAGACGAACTTGTTGGCGATCTTCTGATATTCGGCGTTGCGCTGCACGTCCTTGGCGATGGCGATGGCGCCGATGATCAGGCCGATGACGGCGAGCACGATGGCCATTTCGACCAACGTGAAGCCGCGCGACCGATGGGGATGGGGGTTGCGCATTTCAAGGCTCCTCAAAAAGGCGGATGTCATTGGTTCATCTTGTAAATGGCGGTGACGACGGCGACCTGGTCTTCGTCGAAATTGCGGTTATTAAGAGTGCCGAATTGATCACGGTTGGTAGCGATCCATTCGGCACCAGGGACGTTGTTCGTCGCGTTACCGATCCCGAGCTGCCGGACCCTGCCTTCGCGCGCGTCCGGTTTGCCGTCGGTCATCTGGTCGAGCATGCGGGCAAGATCGGGGGTGAGCCCCGTGATGACCATCACGTTGCCC
Source organism: Uliginosibacterium gangwonense (assembly GCA_020723855.1). Taxonomy (GTDB): domain Bacteria; phylum Pseudomonadota; class Gammaproteobacteria; order Burkholderiales; family Rhodocyclaceae; genus DYIB01. Next base: position 8,590 of record DYIB01000018.1, on the reverse strand, counting down.
GAGCCGCTCGCATCGCCAGGGTTCTGCCAGCGGAAGCAGACCTGGATCTCCTGCGGGTTGCCGTTGGTATCCAGATACACATAACGGTCTTCGAAGCCCTCGGCCCGCCCCGGGGGCATGCGCACGCCGGCCCGGGTAAAGAGGATGCGCATATCGGTGCGCGTTGTCCCCGGCAGCCCCGGCGCGGCGGCCTTGTCGCAGATCGCTTCCGGGGCTGTCACCGATGCCATGTCGCCGCCCGAGACCGGTTGTCCGGGAGCGGCAGTGTAGTTCTCGCCGTTGACCATCAGGCGCGGCTGCACCTGGCTGTCGCCGAGGACGACGCCGGTGCGCTGGTAGTACTGGTTGTAGGCCTGCTCCCACTGGTCGATGAACTTGTTCTTGATCTTGGTATATTCGGCGTTGCGCTGCACGTCCTTGGCGATGGCGATGGCGCCGATGATGAGACCGATGACGGCGAGCACGATGGCGAGTTCGACCAGCGTGAAGCCGGCCTGGCGGCGCGCCCTTGGCTGCGCGGGAACGAAAAGGCGATGCATCGAGGGTCCTCCTGTTGACATTCGAATATCATTCCTGCCGCGGGGAGCGGCAGCCCATGTCCGGCGATAACCAGTGTGTGGAGCGAAACTTTATCGCCCAAGCGTTAGAGGACCGTTAGCCGAACGTTAGAGGATCGTTAGAGACGTGCGGCCTTCTTTATGCGCGGTAACTTCATAAAAAAACGCATGTTTTCAGGGTACCGGGAAGCCGCGCTTGATGCGTCTGTGTCAATATGAATAAAATCCGAAAAATTCAAGAAAAAAATATATAGGCAAAGAGCATGGCGCGATCCGGCGGCGGAAAGCGGGAGGGAGGCGCGGCGGTCGTTTCCGCGCAGCGCGGCAAAACCTGGCTGACATTTTTCGGCCGGCCGTCGCTGGTGCGCGGCAGACGGGTATTGCCGCTCGAACTGCGCTACCGGAAAGGTTGCGCCCTGCTCGCTTTTCTCTCCAGCCAGCCGAGCCGCACGACGCGACGGGGTGCGCTGGCGGACCTGCTGTGGCCTGACCTGGCGGAGGCCGAAGGCCGGCGCAATCTGCGCGTGGTGCTCAATGATCTGGCCCAAGCGATGTCAGGCGCCGGCTTCGATGGCGCGCTGGAGATCGGGCGGGACTGGGTTACCTTCCGCTGCCACGCCGGTCTGCTGACGGACGAAATGCTCCTGCGCGCCTTGGCCGGTGGCGAAGCCGCCGACTTCAGCCCGCTCGCAAGCAAGCTCACCGAGTCGCCCTGGTGCGACCTCGGAGGCAGGGGGGCGGAAGAGGGTGACGATTGGCATGCATGGCTGTCCACCCGGCGCGAAGCTCTGGAGCGGCTGCGACAGGAGTGGCTGCGCCGCGCAGGCAAGATTGCCGCCGGGGCGAAACTTTCCCCCGCCCCCGGCGCGCTGCCCCCCGATCCCGAGCCTGCGGCGCTGGAGTGGATGCATCTGGCGCTGTTGCGGGTCGAATTCGATCCGCCGGCAGCCGTCCATGCGGATGAACGCCAGGGTTATGCCGGTCTGAATCGCCTGGTCGAGACGCTGGAGCAGGAATGCCGCTATTTCGGGGGGCGGCTTGCCGCCACGGACGCAACGGGCGCGACCTTTGCCTTCGGGGCGGCGAGCCTGCATGCCGGTTATCGCTGGATGGCCTTGCGCGCGGCGGCAGCGCTCTCGAGCTCGATGCCGGCCTCGACGGCGGCTCGGATGGGACTGTGCGCCGGCGGCGTGCTCGTGGAATGCGCTCCCGACGGTCCGATCGAGGTGCGGGGCGCGCGCGTGAAGCTGGTGGAGCGCATCGCGCTGGCTGCCGACGAGGGCTCGCTCGCGGCGGACGAGAGTTTCGCGGATCTGGCGCCGCAGTTGGGGCTCGCCCCCATGGGCACGCGCTGCTTCCGAGGCTTCAATCGGGAGTCGATGCTCTATGGGCGTCGTCTGTCCGAATGGACGCTTCCGGAACTGCCGCCTCTTCAGGACAGGGCAAGCTTCGTCGGGCGCGACGCGGAGATGATGCGGCTGGATGCGGCCGCGCAGGAGGCCGAGCAAGGGGCTCGGCGCGTCCTCGTGCTGGAGGGGCGGCCGGGCATCGGCAAGACCCGCCTCATTCGGGAATTCGCCCTGAGGCTGCGCGCACGGGGCGTGGATGTCCATTGGTTCTCCTGCCGCGCGGAAACCGCCGGACAACCGTGGGCCGCGCTCTACGAATGGCTGACGCGCCGCCTGCCCGGCCATGCCGGCTCGATGGCCGAGCGCCTCGACGACCTGGCGGCGACACGGCAGGCCATGCTGTCACCCGCCGAAAAAG
>DYIB01000018.1:0-6256 GCA_020723855.1 Uliginosibacterium gangwonense | reverse complement strand
TGCTGCGGCATTTTCTCGAACGGCGCTTCGTAGCCCAGGCCGATCACGGGGCGCTCGCACGCGCCTGCCTGAAACTCATGGAAGGCGGCGGGCTGGTCGTGATCGACGATGCCCACTGGCTCGACGGGGCCAGCGCCCGGTTGCTCGCCATGGTCCTCGGCCAACTTCCCGCCGCGCTCGTGGTGCTCACACGCCGGCCGCAGGCAACCGAAGGTTTTTCGCTTCCCGGGGCGCAAACGCTGACCATGGAGCCGCTGGATGAGGCGGCTGCCGAGCGGCTGCTGCACGATCTTTTGGGTCCCGAGGCGGATGCCAGCGTGCGCCGGTCGCGCCTCGTGCAAGCGCGCGGCGTACCGCTTTTCCTGGTGGCCGGCTGCGCCGGGCGCGAGGGCGATTCGGCTACGGGGGAACTTTTCACTTTCCTGTGCAACAGGGTGCGCTTCGCCGTGCCGGCTCTGGGCGCGGCTGCGCTGCTCGGCATGCAGTTTCGACTGAGCGATCTCGAACGACTGGTGGGGCTGGATGGCGCGCGTGAAGCCCTGGAGCAGGCCGCCCGCGAGCATCTGGTGGTGGGCTACGATCCGGACAACTGGGCGTTTTTTCACCCGCTGGCGCGCGAGGCATTGTTGGATGCGCTGGCGCCCGAGCAGCGCGCGGCTTTGGCTGCCCGGGCTGCGGCACTGTTCATGCGTCGGGGGGAAACCGTGCGGGCGGCAGCGCTCTTCGAAACGGCGGGGCAACCGGATGCGGCGCGCGATGCCTGGCTTGCGGGAGCCAACGCCGCTCTGGATGCGGAGGATGCGCTGGCCGCATGCGAGCTGTTCGGCCACGTGGAGCGGCTGGGTTATCCGCCGGGAGCCGAGGGTTTGTGGGCGCGCGTCCGTCATGCCCGGGCGCGCATCGTGCATGAGGGCTACGGCACGCCGCCGACTTCGCGCTTGTGCGGCGAGGTGCTGGATCTCCTGCCGGGGTACGCGACCGACGATGCACCCGAGATCGCTTTCCACGCCCTGGCCTTGCTCTATCTGTGGTCGGGCGGCGCAGACCAGGAAAGCGGACTGGCCTATGCCGCCCGGCTGGCCCAGGCCGCATCGGACGACCCGGTCAAGCGGCTGACGGCCGACTGGGCCCATGGCAATACCCTGATGTGGCTCGGCCGCTTCGACGAGGCGCGGCGCTACTTCGAAATCGTCCTCGACGCCTGCCCGCGCTTTTCCCTGGCCGAGCGCACGCGCTATTTCACTTCCGACCCCTGGGTGTTCGCCTCGACCACTTACGCCTTGCTGCTCTGGTTCGTGGGCGAGGAGGGCTGGCGTGCCCGCATCGAGACATTCGTCGCGCAAGCCTGCGCATCCCCGCTGAAGCAGGATGCCTGCGTTGCCCTGTTCTTCGAAGCGGCGATACGCATGTCGGCGGGCGAGGACGAGCGCTTTGCCGCAGCCGCGGCCGCTGCCCACGACATCGCGCTCGCCGAAGGCTTCATCTTCTGGGAAGTCTTGTCCGGATTGGAGGTGGCCGTCGCCCACGCCCGGACCGGGCGTGCGATCGATCCTGCCGCGCTCATGCAGGCCGAGGCGGCCGTAACCCAGGCCTATCCGGCGGGCATCAATTCGGCGCGGTGGCTCATGGCGGAGGCGCTGGTCGCCGCCGGCATGATCCCGGAAGCGCTCGATGTCATCGGGCGTGCGCTCGAGGACGCCCATCGTTGCGAGCATGCCTACTGCTTGCCAGACATCTGGCGCCTCAAGGCACGCGCCCACGAAGCGCTGGGCGCAGACCATGCGGCACGGCAGGCGAGCCTCCGGGCGCATGAAATGGCGCGTCAAATGGGCGCGTACGGTTGGATCGCCCGTTGGAGGGAAGTGCTGACGGGCAGGTGATGCCCGGCCTGAACCAAGGCTTCGTTTCCTGCCTCAGGCCAGCATTTCCAGCAGCACCGGATGCCCAGACTTGGCTGTCGATGCTGCCCATTTTTCCCGCGAGCCGCTTCTTGTCGATGGCGATGGCGTCGCCCCGGTTGGTTGCTACAATGGCACTTCGTTGGCCTTCCCTGGGCGCCGGTGGCAGGAATGCTGCTTTTGATGCGATGAAATTAAAGAAAAAAGCCCCGACCGTCGGATTCGTTTCCCTCGGTTGCCCCAAAGCCCTGGTCGATTCCGAGCAAATCCTTACCCGGTTGCGGGCCGAGGGCTATGTCATTTCGCCTTCCTACGAGGGCTCCGACCTGGTGGTGGTGAATACCTGCGGCTTCATCGATGCCGCGGTGGAGGAATCCCTGGGCGCCATTGGCGAAGCCCTGGCGGAGAACGGCAAGGTGATCGTCACCGGCTGTCTGGGCGCCAAGGGCAACGTGGTGCGCGAGACCCATCCCCAGGTGCTGGCGGTGACCGGTCCGCAGGCGACCGCGGAAGTGATGGCGGCGGTGCATCAGCACCTGCCCAAGCCTCATGATCCCTTCCTGGACCTGGTGCCACCTCAGGGCGTCAGGCTCACGCCGCGGCACTACGCCTATCTGAAGATCTCCGAAGGCTGCAACCACAGTTGCACCTTCTGCATCATTCCCTCCCTGCGCGGGCCGCTGGTCAGCCGTCCCGTGGGGGAGGTGATGAAAGAGGCGGAGAACCTGGTCAGGGCCGGAGTGAAGGAACTGCTGGTGATCTCCCAGGACACCAGCGCCTACGGCGTGGACATGAAATACCGCACCGGCTTCTGGGGCGGGCGGCCCCTCAAGACCAGGCTCTACGATCTGGCCAAGGCCCTGGGCGAGCTGGGGATATGGGTACGGCTGCATTACGTCTATCCCTATCCCCATGTGGACGAGCTGATTCCCCTCATGGCCGAAGGGAAAATCCTGCCCTATCTGGATGTGCCCTTCCAGCACGCCTCGGCGCGCATCCTCAAGGCCATGAAGCGCCCGGCCAGCAGCGAGAACAACCTGGAACGCATCCGTGCCTGGCGCAAGGTGTGCCCGGACATCACCATCCGCAGCAGCTTCATCGCCGGCTTTCCCGGCGAGACCGAGGCCGAGTTCGAGGAACTGCTACAGTTCCTGGAAGAGGCCGAGCTGGACCGGGTGGGCTGCTTCGCCTATTCCCCGGTGGAGGGGGCCAAGGCCAACGAGCTGCCGGGGGCGCTGCCCGGAGAGGTGCGCGAAGAGCGCCGCCGGCGCCTCATGGAGCTGCAGGAAGACATCAGCCTGCGGCGCCTGGAAGCCAAGATCGGCCGCGAGATGGATGTGCTGGTGGACGATGCCGGCGCGGACGGCGTGATCGCCCGTAGCTCCGCCGACGCGCCCGAGATCGACGGCCTGGTGCACGTCACCAACCGCAAGCGCGCCAGGGTGGGCGAGCTCCTGCGCGTGCGCATCACCGACTGCGACGTGCACGACCTCTATGCCGAGGCGCTGCCGGCGTGCAAGAGCGCCGCGTAGTGGCGTCATGAACCGTCGCCGTCCCAAGATCGGTCTCGTCCTAGGCAGCGGCGCCGCCCGCGGCTGGTCCCATATCGGCGTGATCCGTGCCCTGCAGGAAGAGAACATCGTCCCCGACCTGGTATGCGGCTGCTCCATCGGCGCCTTCGTCGGCGCCGCCTATGCCGCGGGCGAGCTGGAACGCCTGGAATCCTGGGTGTTGCGCCTGACCTGGCAGGACGTGCTGGGCCTGCTGGACATCTCCTGGCGCAGCGGGCTGATCAAAGGCGAGCGGCTCATGCAGTTCTTCCGCCAGGAGGCGGAACGGGAGTTCAAGGATCTCGCCATGCCTTTCGCCGCCGTGGCGACCGACCTGGAGACGGGCCGCGAAGCCTGGCTGCGCGAAGGCAGCGTGGCGCGCGCGGTGCGCGCCTCCATCGCCATGCCCGGGCTGTTCACGCCCGTGCCCTACGAGGATGGCTTCTACGTGGACGGCGGCCTGGTGAATCCCGTGCCCGTGTCCCTGGCGCGCGCCCTGGGCGCGGACATCGTCATCGCCGTGGACCTGGGCTCGGGCATGGTCGGGCGCGCCTTTCGCCGGGAAGGGCTGCAGCCGGTGAGCGCCGAGCAGAGCGAGGCGGGCCGCAATGCGCGCCTGTTGTCGCGCCTGTGGTCCGCGCGCAGCGACAACGGCGCTGTCGGGCAGGTGAGCCTGCCTTCCCTGATGAGCGTCATGACCTCCAGCATCAACATCATGCAGGTGCGCATCGCCCGCAGCCGGCTGGCCGGCGAGCCGGCCGACGTGCTCATCGCGCCGCGCCTGGCCCAGCTCGGCCTGATGGACTACCACCGGGCGGCGGAGGCCATCGCCGAAGGCCGCGCCGCGGTGCGGCGCATGCTGCCGGCCCTGGAGCATGCCCTGGGGCGTGAACGGCTCCAATGACGGAAGCGTACGGATGAGTGAGGAACTGATACGGCGCCTCACCGAGGCGGTGGGCGCGCAGGCGCTGCTGACCGATGCCGCCGACATGGCACCCCATCTCACGGACTGGCGCGGGCGCTACTCGGGTGAGGCCCGCTGCGTGGTGAAACCGGCCTGTGCGGCGGGGCGACGCCCGACGGGCGGGGCGGCGCCGTGGTGATCAACCTGTCGCGCATGAACCGCATCCGCGCCATCGACCGGGACAACGACACCATCACCGTGGAGGCGGGCTGCGTGCTCCAGGCGGTGCAGGCGGCGGCCGACGATGCCGATCGCCTGTTTCCCCTGTCCCTGGCGGCCCAGGGCAGTTGCGAGATCGGCGGCAACCTGTCCACCAACGCCGGCGGCGTGAACGTCCTGCGCTATGGCAACATGCGCGAGCTGACCCTGGGCCTGGAAGTGGTGCTGCCCGACGCTCGCGTGTGGAACGGCCTGCGCGGGCTGCGCAAGGACAACACGGGCTACGATCTGAAGCACCTGTTCATCGGCGCCGAAGGCACCCTGGGCATCATCACCGCCGCCGTGCTCAAGCTCTTTCCCAAGCCGCGCGAGCGCGCCACCGCCTGGGCCGCGGTGCGCGACCCGCGCGCCGCGGTCGCCCTGCTGGGCCGCCTGCGCGGCAGTTGCGGCGAACGGATCACCGGCTTCGAGCTTATCGGGCGCTCTGCGCTGGAGCTGGTGCTGAAGCACATTCCCGGCAGCACCGATCCCCTGGCGGCGAAGCACGACTGGTACGTGCTCATCGAGCTGAGCGACACGTTCCCGGGCTTCGATCTCGCCGCCACTTTGGAGAACGAGCTGGGCGCCGCCATGGAGGAGGGCCTGGTCCCGGATGCGGCCGTTGCCCGGAGTCTCACCCAGCAGCAGGCGCTGTGGCATCTGCGCGAGAACATCTCCGAGGCCCAGCGCATCGAGGGCATCAGCATCAAGCACGACGTCTCGGTTCCCATCTCGCGCATCGCCGAGTTCATCGAGCGCGCCGATGCCGCCCTGCGCGCCCTGTTCCCCGCGGTGCGCATCGTCAATTTCGGCCACATCGGCGACGGCAACCTGCATTACAACCTGTCCAAGCCGGATGCTACGGATAATGCCGCCTTCATCGCCCAGACGCCCGTGGTCAACCGCGTCGTGCATGATCTGGTGGCGGAGCTGGGCGGCTCGATCTCCGCCGAGCATGGCCTGGGCCAGCTCAAGCGCGACGAGATCCTGCGTTACAAGAGCGATGTGGAGATGGAGCTGATGCGTCAGGTGAAGCGCACCCTCGACCCGCACAACCTGATGAATCCGGGCAAGGTGCTGACGCCCTAGGACGAGAAAACGAGCAGGGCGGCGGCGCTGGCGATGCCCGCCAACTGCAGCACATTCACCACCATGCTCAAGCGGTGCAGGCGCGCGAAGCGCAGCCGCTCTCGCGCGTCTTCGGCTTCGCCGTCGCGACGCGCTTCAGCCATCTGCGGCATGAGGATCTGACGCAGGATCAGAAAGCCGATCGCCGCCACGGCACTGAAGGCGCCGGGCAGCGGGCGCGTTTCGATCAGCAGCACGGCGGCAAGCGCGGTGAGCCCGCCCAGCGCCAGATAATAGCTGCGGAACTGGGCGCGCATGAGGGGGGCGGCGTGCTCCGGCGCCAGGGTGCGGAACACCAGCGGCGCCAGGACCACGGCGATATAAACCATGATGCCGAGAGCGGCGCCGAGGACGAGAAGAGCGAGGCCGGAGTTCACGTTCATGGTGCCATTGTCGTCGCAAGGACGAAGCATTGCACACTGCTTTACAAACCGGATTTCGCTCACTATAATGCGCGCTTCTTTCGTGGGGGTATAGCTCAGCTGGGAGAGCGCTTGCATGGCATGCAAGAGGTCAGC
>DYIB01000017.1:35322-41807 GCA_020723855.1 Uliginosibacterium gangwonense | reverse complement strand
GCCAGGCCCACGGAGCGGTGCAGGCGGGCACGTTTCTCCCGTACCGCCCGATACAGGCGCTCGTGCTGTTCCACTTCCTGGCGCGTCGGCTCGGTGGCCAGGGAAAGGTATTCCTGGGCCTGGTTCTGCCTGGCCACCGGCGTGACGAGGGTCTTGACCCAGTAGAAGTCGCCGTTCTTGCAGCGGTTCTTGATCAGGCCGCGCCAGGGCCGGCCGCTCTGGATGGTTTTCCACAAGTCGGCGAACGCCTCCGGCGGCATGTCGGGATGGCGCAGCACGTTCTGCCCCTGGCCCACCAGTTCCTCCCGGGTGAAGCCGCTGGTGGCGATGACCGCGTCGTTAACATAGGTGATGACGCCCCCCAGGTCCGTCCTGGTCACCAGATTCCTGCCCCTCGGAAAGGGACGCTCCATACTGGTCACAGGAAGATTCGTTCTCATGGATTGCTCCCTGGATGAAGATCGACTACCGCTGTTAGCGGCAGGCCGGGGCAATCCTTTAGCGCCGCTCCGAGCGCCACAGCATGGTGGCGGCCGCGAGGAGAAACAACAGGCTGGGCGTGATGGCGCTGAAGAAGGGCGGCCAACTGTTGATGATTCCCAGATTCGAGAAAAGGCCGTTGAGGGTATGGAAGGTGATGCCCAGCATGATGCCGGCGAACACCTTGACGCTCACCGCCCCCATGCGGTCCTGCAGATAGGCGAAGGGCAGGGCCAGCGCCATCATCACCAGGGACGCCAGGGGATAGATGATTTTCTTCCAGGCGGCGATCTGATAGCGCTGGGTCTTGAGGTTGTTCTCGGACAAGTGGCGGATGTAGAGGTAGAGATTCACCACCGACATGCGCTCCGGCTTGAGCAGCAGAACGCTGAGGATGTCCGGGCTGAGGGCGGATTGCCATTCCACCTCGGCGGTGCGCACCACGCTCGCCCTGTTGTTCTCGAACACCGTCTGCACCACGCCGGTGAGGCGCCAGCGGTTGTGGGGGATGTACTCCCCTTCCGCCGCTTCCGAGATCGAGCGCAGGGCGTAGTTGTCGTCGAATTCGTAGATACGGATGCCCTTGAGGCGCGTATCGGGCAGGACGGTCTGCACGTTGATGAAACTCTTCTCGTCCTTCACCCACAGGCCGGAGCGGAACTCCTGGCCGACCACCGATCCCATCGCCTTGAGCCGAAGCTGCTGGCCGAGGCGCTCGGCGGGCGGCGCCACGAACTCGCCCACCAGGAAGATCAGGACCACGAATACCGAGCCGATTTTCGCCAGGGTGCGCAGGGCGCGCCCGGTCGACAGGCCGGCGCTGCGCAGCACGGTGATCTCCGAGTGCCGCGCCAGGGTGACCAGGGCGTACAGGGTGCCGATCAGCACCGCCACCGGCATCAGCTCGTACACCCGGCCCGGCACGGTGAGCAGAACGAACAGCAGGGCATGCTGCAACTGGTAGCCCGCCTGCCCCACGTCCTTCAGCTCGTTGATGAGATCGAAGAAGGCGAACAGCGCCAGGAAGGCCGCCAGCACCAGGGCGGTGCCGGCGTAGATCTCCCGGGCCAGATAGCGCTCGAAGGTCTTCACGCGCGCAGCCTCACCCAGGAGAACACCGCCAGGCGCTTGAAGAACAGCAGGATCATGGTGACGAACATCAGCCCATGCACCAGGAAGCCCAGCTCGAACTGCAGCCGCCCCTGGGCCACCCAGGCCTGGCTCACACTCATCAGATTGCTGTAGATCATGTAGGTCAGGATCGCCAGCAGCAGGTTGTTGGTGCGGCCGGCGCGGGGATTCACGAAGGACAGGGGGATCGCCAGCAGGGCCAGCACCAGGGCCGACAGGGGCACGCCCAGGCGCCACAGCATCTCTCCCAGGTTGGGCGGGGTGGGGTTGAGCATGAGCTCCCAGGTGGAGGTGTTGCGCGGCGTGGTCTCGATGCCCTGGGCCTCCTTGGTCTCGATGCGTACCGCGTAGGACTCGAACTCCATGACGCGATACTCGGGCGTGCCCGGCGTGCCCTCGTAGCGGCGGCCCCTGGTCAGCACCAGGAAGCGGTCGCCGTTGGGCATGGTCTCCTGATAGCCCTGGCTCGACATCATGATGCCCAGGCGTCCATGCTGCATGGAGCTGACGAACACGTTCTTCACCCGCCCCTCTTCGCCGGCCACGGTCTCCACGAAGAATACCCGGTCCGCCCGCGCCGACTCGGCGAAGGCGCCGGGAGTCACGCGCGAGATATCGTCACGGTTCTCCATCTGCTTGCGGAAATCGTCGCTGCGCTGCAGCGCCCAGGGCGTCAGCAGCAGCGACAGCACGGCGATGGCCGCCACCTGCGGCGCGGCGAAGCGCAGCACCGGCCGCACCCAGGCGGTGAGCGGCAGGCCCGAGGCGAACCACACCACCATCTCGGAATCGCGGTAGCTGCGGCTCAGGGTGAGCAGGACGGAGATGAACAGCGTCAACGACAGGATGACGGGCAAATACTGCAGGGCGCCGAAGCCCAGCAGGGCAACCACACCTTCGGACGCGATGCGTCCGCCCGCCGCCTGCCCCAGCAGGCGGATGAGCAGGGTGGTGAGGGTGATGGCGAACAGGGCGACGAACACACCGCCGGCGGTATTGGTGAATTCGCGCACCACCGCGCGTTCGAAGATCCGCCCCATTTTGACTTTTGCTTGAGGGTGAAGGGATAATCCCGCTGCTGAAAGAATCGCTTGAAAACTGCCTGAGTGAACCTAGGAGCGGCACGTGGAATTTAGCATAAAAACAGGCGCCCCGGAGAAGCAGAAGACCGGCTGCGCCGTCGTCGGCGTATTCGAATCGCGCAAGCTCACCGCCCCCGCGGAAGCGCTGGACAAAGCTTCCAAGGGCCACATCACCGGTCTCCTCAAGCGCGGCGACCACGACGGCAAGGCCGGCAACACGCTGCTGCTGCACGACGTGCCGGGCGTGGCCGCGGAGCGCGTGCTGCTCGTGGGCCTGGGCAAGGCCGAGGAATTCAGCGCCAAGGCCTATCGTGACGCCATGGCCGCAGCCATGGGCGCGCTCAAGAAGACCGCCGCCAAGGACGCGCTGGTGACCCTCACGGAAGCGGACATCAAGGACTGCGACGTCCGGTGGCGCCTGCGCCAGGCGGCCATGATCGCCGAGGAGGCGGCCTATCGTTTCGATCAACTGAAATCGAAGAAGGACGACAACAACCTGCTGCCCGAGCGCCTGGCGTTCACCGCCCCGGCCAAGGATGCAACCCAGGCCGAGGCCGGACTACAGCAGGGGCGCGCCATCGCCCTGGGCATGAATCTGACGCGCGACTTGGGCAACCTGCCGGGCAACATCTGCACGCCCAGTTATCTCGCCGACCAGGCGCGCGCGCTGGCCAGGCAGTACAAGCTCAAGTGCCAGGTGCTGGAACGGGCGCAGATGGAAAAACTGGGCATGGGCGCCCTGCTGTCGGTGGCCAGGGGCTCGCACCAGCCGCCCAAGTTCATCGTCCTGGAGTACCGCGGCGGCAAGGCCAAGGAGGCGCCGGTGGTGCTGGTGGGCAAGGGCATCACCTTCGATACGGGCGGCATTTCCATCAAGCCGGCGCCCGAGATGGACGAGATGAAGTACGACATGTGCGGCGCCGCCAGCGTGCTGGGCAGCTTCAAGGCCTGCGCCGAGATGAAGCTCCCCCTCAACCTGGTGGGCCTCATCCCGACCACCGAGAACATGCCCGGCGGCGGCGCCAGCCGGCCGGGGGACATCGTCACCTCGTTGTCGGGCCAGACCATCGAGATCCTCAATACCGATGCGGAGGGACGCCTCATCCTGTGCGACGCCCTGACCTACGCCGAGCGCTTCAACCCGGACTGCGTGGTGGACATCGCCACCCTCACCGGCGCCTGCGTCATCGCCCTGGGCCATGTGGCCACCGGCCTGCTGGCCAACAACGACGAACTGGCGGGGGAGCTGCTGGAATGCGGCCAGCGCGCCCACGACCGCGCCTGGCAACTGCCCCTGTGGGAGGACTACCAGGAGCAGTTGAAGAGCCCCTTCGCGGACATGGCCAACATCGGTGGCCGCCCCGCGGGCACCATCACCGCCGCCTGCTTCCTGGCGCGCTTCGCCAAGAAATACACCTGGGCCCACCTGGACATCGCCGGCACCGCCTGGCGCTCGGGCAAGGACAAGGGCGCCACCGGCCGGCCGGTGCCGCTGCTCACCCACTTCCTGCTCAAGCGCGCCGGCAGGCTGTGACCAGCATCGAGTTCTATCACAATGCGCCGGACAAGATCGCCGTCGCCTGCCGGCTGATCGGCCGCCTGTACGGGGAAGGCCGGCGCGTCATGGTATTCGCGCCAGAGCCGCGGGTCGCCGACCAGGTGGACCGCATGCTGTGGATGCAGCCCGCCATTGGCTTCTTTCCCCATGTGCGCGCCGACTCGCCGCTGGCCGCGCACACGCCGATCGTCATCGGCAGCGCCCTGGAGTCCCTGCCCCATGACGACGTGCTGGTCAATCTGGACGGCGAGCTGCCGCCCGGCTTCGCGCGCTTCGAGCGCCTCATCGAGATCGTCGGCCAGGAGGAGGCGGATCGGCTGCCGGCGCGCGAGCGCTTCAGGTTCTACCGCGACCGGGGCTATCCCCTGACGGCGCGCGACTGCAGCAAGCTGCCGTGAGGACTTGGCGCGCGGCGCCCTGGGGTAAATCATGAGCGAACCGGAAGACGTCCTGGGCAAGGCCGATGCGCTGATGCAGCGCCACCGCAGCTTCGTGGCGGGGGGCAGGCCGGCCGCGGCGGCGGCCGAGGACGACATCCCGGTGCTCACCGACGAGGTGGAGCTGGACGAGGCCGATGCGGAGGATGCGGCCGCGGCCGAGCAGCGCCTGCAGGAAATCCTCAATCGCCTGGAACCGGAAATCGCCCGGCGCGTCCAGGAATGGCTCGCGGCCGAGCTGCCCCATATCGTGGCGCGCGAGCTGGGGGCGCTGGGCCCGCGCCTGATCCAGTCCGCGCACCAGTCCCTGCAGCAGGTCCTGGCGCCCGAGCTCTCCCGCCTGCTGCATTCCGCCGGCCGCGACAGTCCGCCCGGCGAAGCGCCGTAAGCGCCTCGGTGCCTCCGGTATAATCCTTCTTTTTTCATATTCTTACGCGCCGTCACGCGATGGAACTCGCCAAAAGCTTCGAACCGGCGGAAATCGAGCGTCGCTGGTACCCCCTGTGGGAGTCGCGCGGCTACTTCAAGGCCGGCCTCGACACCGCCAACCCCGACAACTTCTGCATCCTGCTGCCGCCGCCCAACGTCACCGGCACCCTGCACATGGGCCATGGTTTCAACCAGACCATCATGGATGCCCTCACCCGCTACCACCGCATGCGCGGCTACAACACCCTGTGGCAGCCGGGCACGGACCACGCCGGTATCGCCACCCAGATCGTGGTGGAGCGCCAGCTCGATGCCCAGGGCATATCGCGCCACGAACTGGGGCGCGAGAAATTCCTGGAGAAAGTGTGGGAGTGGAAGGAATACTCCGGCGGCACCATCACGCGCCAGATGCGGCGTCTGGGCGCCTCCTGCGACTGGTCGCGGGAACGCTTCACCATGGATGCGGGGCTGTCGAAGATCGTCACCGAAACTTTCGTGCGTCTCTACCGCGAAGGCCTCATCTACCGCGGCAAGCGGCTGGTGAACTGGGACCCGAAGCTGCTCACCGCCGTCTCCGACCTGGAAGTGGTGAATGAGGAGGAAGACGGCTTCCTGTGGCACATCCGCTATCCCTACGCCGACGGCCCGGGCCATCTGGTGGTCGCCACCACCCGGCCCGAGACCATGCTGGGCGACGTGGCGGTGGCGGTGCACCCGGACGACGAGCGCTACCGGGCGCTGGTCGGCAGGCACGTGGTGCTGCCCCTCACCGGGCGCACCATCCCGGTCATCGCCGACGACTACGTGGACCGGGAGTTCGGCACCGGCTGCGTCAAGATCACCCCGGCCCACGACTTCAACGACTGGCAGGTGGGCCATCGCCACCAGTTGATGCCCATCAACATCTTCACCCTGGATGCGCGCATCAACGAGCACGGTCCGGAGAAGTACCGCGGCATGGACCGCTTCGAAGCCAGGGCGGCCATCGTCGCCGACCTGGAGGCCCAGGGGCTGCTGGAGAGCGTCAAGCCCCACAAAATGATGGTGCCGCGCGGCGACCGCACCGGCGTGGTGATCGAACCCCTGCTCACCGATCAGTGGTTCGTCGCCATGAGCAAGCCCGGGCCGGACGGCCAGTCCATCGCCGGCAAGGCGCTGGAATGCGTGGCGAGCGGCGAGATCAGGTTCGTGCCGGAGAACTGGGTCAACACCTACAACCAGTGGCTCAACAACATCCAGGACTGGTGCATTTCGCGCCAGTTGTGGTGGGGCCACCAGATTCCCGCCTGGTACGCCGACGACGGCCGCTACTGGGTGGCCCACGACGAGCACGAGGCGCGCTCGGCTGCCCTGCGTGACGGCTACGAC
>DYIB01000017.1:0-35312 GCA_020723855.1 Uliginosibacterium gangwonense | reverse complement strand
CCCCCTGGAGCGCGACCCGGACGTGCTGGACACCTGGTATTCCTCGGCCCTGTGGCCCTTCTCCACCCTGGACTGGACGCCCGAATACCCGGCGAAATCCAACCCGGCCCTGGACCTCTACCTGCCCTCGTCGGTGCTGGTGACCGGCTTCGACATCATCTTCTTCTGGGTGGCGCGCATGGTCATGATGACCCGGCACATCACCGGCAAGATCCCGTTCCGGCACGTCTATGTGCACGGCCTCATCCGCGACGCGGAAGGCCAGAAGATGTCCAAGTCCAAGGGCAACGTGCTCGATCCCATCGACCTCATCGACGGCATCGACCTGGAGTCCCTGGTGGAGAAGCGCACCAGCGGACTGCTGAACCCGAAGCAGGCAGAGGGCATCGAGCGCCGCACGCGTAAGGAGTTTCCCAACGGCATACCGGGCTTCGGCACCGATGCCCTGCGCTTCACCTTCCTGTCGCTGGCCTCGCCCGGACGCGACATCAAGTTCGACCTGTCCCGCTGCGAGGGCTACCGCAACTTCTGCAACAAGCTGTGGAACGCCACGCGCTTCGTGCTGATGAACTGCGAGGGCAAGGACTGCGGCCTGGCCGAGCACGGCACGGACGCCTGCACCGGCGCCTACCTGGATTTCTCGGCGGCGGACCGCTGGATCGTCAGCCGGCTGCAGCGCATGGAAGGCGAAGTGGCCCAGTATTTCGCCGAGTACCGCTTCGACCTGCTGGCCCGGGCCATATACGAGTTCGTGTGGGACGAGTACTGCGACTGGTACCTGGAGCTGGCCAAGGTGCAGATCCAGAACGGCACCGAGGCGCAGCAGCGCGCCACGCGCCGCACCCTGGTGCGCGTGCTGGAAACCACGCTGCGCCTGGCCCATCCCCTCATCCCCTTCATCACCGAGGAGCTGTGGCAGAAAGTGGCCCCGGTGGCGGGACGCACGGGCGAAAGCGTCATGCTGCAGCCCTACCCGCTCGCCGATACATCCCGCATCGACGAGAAGGCGGAAGCGGAGGTACAGATGCTCAAGGACCTGGTGAACGCCTGCCGCAGCCTGCGCGGCGAGATGAACCTGTCGCCGTCCCAGCGCGTGCCCCTGCTGGCCGCCGGGGACGCCGCCCGGGTGCGCAGCTTCGCACCCTATCTCCAGGCCCTGGCCCGGCTGTCGGAAGTGACGGCGGTGGGCGAGACGCTGCCCGAATCGGAGGCGCCGGTGCAGATCGTCGGCGATTTCCGCCTGATGCTGAGAATCGAGGTGGACAAGGCGGCCGAGCGTGAGCGCCTGACCAGGGAGATCGCCCGGGTCGAGGGCGAGATCGCCAAGGCCCGGGGCAAGCTCGCCAATCCCAGCTTCGTCGAGCGGGCACCGGCGGCCGTGGTGGCCCAGGAGAAGGAACGGCTGACGGGCTTCACGGCCCTGCGCGACAAGCTGGGCGAACAACTGGCGCGCCTGGGCTAGGGCGGGGCGAACGGCGCCTCGATGCCCGAGCTGCTGCGCGCCCTCACGAGCCGCAACTTCCGCCTGTTCTTCATCGGCCAGGGCGTGTCGCTGGTCGGCACCTGGATGCAGCAACTGGCGGCGGCCTGGCTGGTTTACCGGCTGTCGGGCTCGCCGCTGCTGCTGGGGGTGACCGGCTTCGCCAGCCAGATTCCCATTCTCTTCCTGGCGCCCTTCGGCGGGCTGCTGGCGGACCGCCTCGACCGGCGCAAGACCCTGCTCGTGTCCCAGGCGCTGGCCGCGGCCCAGGCCCTGCTGCTGGCGGCCCTCACCTTCAGTGGCCGGGTCGAGGTATGGCACGTCATCGCCGCTGCCGTCTGCCTGGGCGTCATCAACGCCTTCGATGTGCCGCTGCGCCAGGCCTTCCTGCTGGAGATGGTGGGCTCGCGCGAACTGCTGCCCAACGCCATCGCCCTCAACTCCTTCCTCATGAACGGCTCGCGCCTGATCGGGCCGCCCCTGGCGGGGCTGCTGCTGGCCCTGTTCGGCGAAGGCTGGTGCTTCCTGGCGAACGCCGCCTCCTATGGCGCGATCATCGTCGGGCTCGCCGCCATGCACGTGCCGCCCCGGGCACGCTCGGCGGCGTCCCGCTGGCGCGCCGAATTGCGGGAAGCCGTGGACTTCGCCGCCCACTACCTGCCCTGCCGCACCCTGCTGACCCTGGTGGCGTGGCTCAGCCTGCTGGCCAACCCCTACAGCTCGCTGCTGCCGGTGTTCGCCCGGGATCTGCTGGGCGGCGACGCCCGCACCCTGGGCTGGCTCAACGGCGCAGCCAGCGTCGGCGCCGTGGCGGGCGTGGTCTTTCTCGCCACGCGCCGCGGCATCCACCGCCTGGAGCGGATCACGGCCCTGTCGGCGGCGAGCGCCGGCGCCGGCCTGATCGCCTTCGCCCTGTCGCGCACGCCGGCGCTGTCGCTGGCTGTCCTGCCCCTGGTGGGATTCGGCATCCTGCTCACCACCGCCTCGGCCAACACCATCCTGCAGACGGTGGTGCCAGACCGCCTGCGCGGGCGCATCGTCAGCTTCCACGTGGCAGCCTTCCTGGGCATGGCGCCGATCGGGCACTTCGTCCTGGGATTCGTCGCCGAGCACTTCGGTGCCCCGGCCGCCCTGATCGCGAGCGGCGCCGGCTGCCTCGCCGCCGCCGCATGGTTCGCCTCGCGCCTGTCCGTCGTGCGCCAGGCGCTGGCCACCCATCCGGCCGCTGCGGCCGGGCCACCGGCCTGAGCCATGTGCTAGATGAAATCCGGGCAAGCGCGCGAGCCACGAGGCGGCATATGGCGGACAAGCAGGCGGCACCGCTGGAACGGACCGATCATGGATGCACAGCAATTGAAGGAGCTGCAGGCGCCTAACTAGCGGCGGGCGCCACCCCCCGGGATTGCGATGCCTTCCGCATTCGCGGTCACCTCTTCCGCGATACGAGGCTGGCGGCTCGCCGTCAAAGGCACATCGCTCTTTTGACTGCGCAAGCGTGCGATCATGAAATTTGCAGCCTGCAAGATATGCTGGCGCACCAGATCTTCGGCGGTTGGCGCGTCGCCTTTGGCGATAGCGTCCAGAATACGTGCGTGCTGATTCCAGATGTCGCGCGGCCTCTCATCCTGCATCAGAACCTCACCCATCACTCGACGCATGTAAACCCAGTGTGACTCGGTCGATGCAGCGATCAACGGATTTTCTGAAAGCTCGTGGATAAACTCGTGAAACTTCATATCCGCAACGATCATGTTTGCTACGGATCCGCTTTTCACCGCGTCTCGGCCTCTCTTGATCAGCGTCGGTCCAACCTTTCTGGCGCGCTCCGCGTTTTTCTCGGCGGCCTTTCGGCATGCGAGTCCTTCCAGCACCGCTCTGATCTCATACAAGTTCTGCACGTAATCCAGATCCAGTGGCGCCACGATAAGTCCGCGACCTGGCGCATCCCGGAGGATTCCCTGGTTGCGCAACAGGAGCAGCGCCTGCTGAACCGGCTGCCGCGATACGCCGAGCTCGTGTGCGAGCTGATCCTGGATGAGCCGCGTGCCGAGCGGAAACTTCCCCTCTGATATCTCGGAGAGAATCGCCTCATAGACCTGCTCGACCAGCTTAGGGTGTGTGGATAATACCTTCATACGTGTAACCTGATGATCGAGTTCGGGGTCACTACATATACAAGTATATATTATGTGGAATTCTGAATTCAGCTTTCCAATTGCTTAGCCTGCCGCCATCCCGCTTCTGCCATGAGCCGCGCCCGTTTTCCCGTCTCCGCGGCGTCAGCGCTCGCGGCAGTCCCGTGGCGCGAGCGCGCCAGTATGCCCTGCAGGATGGCGGCCATGCGAAACATGTTGAAAACCAGGTAGTAGTCCCAGTGGGGGACGACGTCTCTGCCAGTGCGGCGGCAGTAGGCAGCCAAATATGCATCTTCCTGCGGAATGCCAAGCGCACGTAGATCGTGACCCTTGAGCCCGCGGAACTCCTCGGGCGACACGCGCCAGGTCATGCAATGGTAGGCGAAGTCGACGAGCGGGTGTCCCAGGGTCGACAGTTCCCAATCGAGCACTGCGAGAATTCGCGGCTCGCTCGGGTGGAAGATCACGTTGTCGATACGGTAGTCGCCATGGACGAGCGCCGTCTCCTCCCCTTCGGGCCGGTGGGCCGGAAGCCACTCGATCAGGCGCTCCATGGCCTCGATGGTTTCGGTTTCCGAGGCCCGGTACTGGCGCGTCCATCGTTCGATCTGGCGGGTGAGGTAGTTCCCCGGCTTGCCGAAATCGGCAAGCCCCGCCGCCCGGTAGTCCACGCCGTGCAGTGCAGCAATCACCCGGTTCAGCTCATCGTAGACGGCCGCCCGTTGCGCCGGTGTCATGCCCGGCAGCGACGGGTCCCATAGGACGCGGCCTTCGATGAATTCCATCACGTAGAAGGGCGTCCCCACTACCGAGGTGTCCTCGCACAGGGCATAGACCCGGGGGACCGGCACGCCGCTGTCGGCGAGCGCCCGCATGACGTAGTACTCGCGGTCGACTGCGTGCGCGGCGGGAAGCAATACGCCCGACGGCTTGCGCCGGAGTACGTAGCGTCGCTCTCCGGCGGTGATCAGGTAGGTGGGGTTCGACTGGCCGCCGGCGAACGGCTCCACGCTCAGCGCGCCACGGAAGTCACACACCTGCGCGCGCAGGTAGGCCGCCAGACGGTCGGTGTCAAACGCGTGCCGGGCGAGTTCTGGTTCTGTCGGGAGGGATTTCATGCTGATGCCGGTCCTCATAGGGTGCTCACGAGATGGCCGCCGTCGGCGAAGACGACACTCCCCGTCATGTAGGCCCCGGCCTCGGAGGCGAGCAGCAGAAGCGGACCGGCCAGATCCTCGGGCCGGCCAAAACGCCGCTGCGGAATGCGCGCCTTCAGGCGCTCACCCGCCTCCGAGGCGAGGAACTCGCGATTCAGCTCGGTTTGCACGTAACCGGGGGCGAGGGCGTTGACGCGGATGCGGCTGCGGGCCAGTTCCAGTGCCATGGCCCGGGTGAGGTGGATCAGGCCGGCCTTGGACGCACAGTAGGGGGCCACCCCGCCGGCCACGCGCTCGCCGGTGATGGAGGCGATGTTGACGATGACGCCGGGCAACCCGGCGTCGATCATCCGCCGGGCACCTTCCTGGGCCACCAGCCACGCCCCCTTGAGGTTGGTGTCGAGCACGGTGTCCCAGTCCGACTCCGACTGCTCGAGGACGGCCCGCGTGATCGCGACGCCGGCATTGTTGACGATCACATCGGCGGTACCGGTCCTGGCCGCGATTTCGTCGAAGCAGGCGCGCACGCTGGCCGGATCGGTCACATCAAGACTCACGGCCAGGGCTTTTCCGCCCGAGGATTCGATCTCGGCCACGGTTTCGGCGAGCTTGTCTGCGCGCCGCGCCGCTACCACCACGGTCGCACCGGCGCCCGCCAGGACGCGGGCGAAATGATGCCCCAGTCCGCTCGAGGCTCCGGTCACCAGGGCCCGCCGTCCGTCCAAACGAAAATGCTCGGCAAGGGTGCTCATGCGGCGCCCCCGGCCCGGCGCTCGCCCTTCAGGATACGCTTGGCGAGGCTCCAGCGGTGCACCTCGGAGGGACCGTCGTAGATGCGGAAGGCCCGCACGTCGGCGAAGATGCGCGCCACCACCGTCTCGCCGGTGACGCCCTGGCCGCCGAGAATCTGCACGCAGCGGTCGGCCACGCGCCACACGGCTTCGGCCACGATCACCTTGGCCCGGCTCGATTCGGTCAGCGCCAGCTCCCCCTGGTCCAGCACCCACGCGCAGTGCCAGATGGCGAGCCGCGCCACGTGCATGTCCATCTCGTTGTCGGCGAGCATGAAGCCCACGCCCTCGTGCTCGCCCAGCGGCCGGCCAAAAGCATGGCGGCGGCGCGCGTAATCCACGGCGATGTCGTGGGCGCGGCGCACCGCGCCCAGCCATCGCATGCAGTGGGTCAGGCGCGCCGGCGACAGGCGCACCTGGGCGTACTTGAAGCCCTTCCCCGGCTCGCCGAGGATGTCCCGGGCGTGCACGCGCAGATCGGTGAAGCGCACCACCCCGTGTCCGCCCGGAAAGCAGGTGTCCAGGGTGTCCAAGTTGCGCACGACGGTGATGCCGGACGCGTCCATATCGGAGAGGAACATGGTCGCACCCACCTCCGGAATCCTGGCCATGATGATGGCGAGCCGGGCGCCCTCGGCGCCGGTGGTGAACCACTTCAGCCCGTTGATGACGTATTCGTCGCCGTCGGGCACCGCGGTGGTATTGAGCATGGAAGGATCGGAGCCGGCACCGGGCGGCGGCTCGGTCATGCAGAAGCAGGAGCGGATCTCGCCGGAAACCAAGGGGCGCAACCAGCGCTCCTTGTGCTCGGGCTTCGCCACGGTTTCCAGCAGGTGCATGTTGCCTTCGTCGGGAGCAAAGACATTGAGCGCCACCGGGCCGAGGGGGGAGTAACCGGCCTCCTCGAAGGCGATGGCGCGGCCGAAATGCGATAGCCCGAGGCCTCCGTACTCCTTCGAGGCGTGGGGCGCGAGCAGGCCGGCTTCCCGAGCGCGGGCCATGAGTTCGAGGCACAGCGAGTTATCGGGTCCGTGTGGGCCCTGGCGCGGGTCTGACTCGTAGGGGATGACTTGCTCGGCGATGAAGGTACGGATGCGCGCCTGCAGTTGCGCGAGCGGCTCGGGGATGGCGAAGTCCATATGGTATCGTCCTATGAAATCGGGCCCTCACAGGGGCGTCGGTCGTCATGATCGGCGCCACGCGCGCTCGGCCTCGTCCCAGGCGGCGAGCGGTTGCAGGTCCGGCACCCAGGCAAGCCCGGAGCGGGCGTCCGAGGAGACGGCCTCCGGGGTGACCAGCACATCCAGCAGCGCGGGCCGGTTGGCCAGTGCCCGCTCGATGGCCGCCGGCAGGTCCTCGGCCCGCTCGACGCGCTCGCCGTGCAGGCCGAAGGCGCGCGCCATCGCCGCATGATCGGCGAACTGCAGGCGGGTACCGACCACCTTGCCGTGGGTCTCCTGCTGGTCGCGCACCTCGATGGCCCAAGAGCCGTTGTTGGCAACCACGATCAGCACCGGCGCCCGGTGCCGGGCGGCGGTGTCGATCTCCATGGCGTTGAAGCCGAAGGAGCCATCCCCCGTCACCACGGCCACAGTGCGCTCCGGGCAGGCGAGACTGGCGGCGACGCCGAACGGCGTGCCGATGCCGATGCAGCCGAGGGAGCCGGGGTCGAGATAGGTCGAGGCAGGCAGACCGACGCGGGTGAAGCTGAGGAAATCCCCGCCGTCGGCGATCACCACCGCGTCGCGCGGCAGGGCCTCGCGCAGGGCGGCGAGCAGACGGTTCGGGTGCATGAGGCCGTCGCTGCCCGGGGGCGCGGCACGCATGGAGGCGAGCAACTTGTCCGCGCGCTCCAGGTGCCTGGCGCGCACCGCGCGCGCCCATTCGCGATCGGTCGCAGGCGGGCGGTCGCCGGCCGCTTCGAGAATGGCTTCCAGGGCATCTGCCGGCGTGGCGAAGAGCTCCACGGCACCGCGCCGGTTATCCCGCAGCTCCGACGCGCAATCGGCGATGCGCAGGAATTGCGCGTTGCCGAAAATGGCAGGCGAGCCGTAGGCCAGTTGGAAATCGAGCCGCCGGCCCACGGTGACGACCAGGTCCGCCTCGCTCATGACGGAACCTCGCATCGCAGCCACCACCGACGGGTGCTCCTCCGGCACTAGACCACGACTCTCCCCGGTGTCCAGATACAGGGCGCTCAAGCGCTCGATCAGGCTCACGAGCGACGCTCTCGCCCCGCGGGCGCCGCGGCCCGAGATGAACAGGGGCCGGCGCGCCGACCACAGCAGGTCCACCGCCCGCCCCACCGCGTCCGGGTCGGGCAACAGGCGGTCCTTTGGCTTGGGCGCAAAGTATTCAGGCAGTTGCACGGCGCGCGGCACTTCGGTGCGCTGGGTATCCACCGGGAAGTCGAGGTAGGTGGGCCCCGGTTCCCCGCCCTGGCCGAAGGCGCGGGAAACGGCCTCGTCCAGCTCCTGCAGCACCAGCTCCGGCTGACGCACCGTGCGGGCGTAACGGGTGAGCGGGCGCACGAAATCCGTGTGCGCCATGTCCTGCAGGGCCCCCCGGTTCTCCTGGGGCCGCGGCGGCACTCCGGACAGGATCAGTACCGGCGCCCGGGCCACGTGCGCGTTGGCGATGCCGGTCATGGCGTTCGTCACGCCGGGTCCCGCCGTGATGAGCGCCACCCCCAGGGCGCCGGTCAGCTCGGCGTGGGCGTGGGCCATGTACACGGCGGCGCGCTCGTCGCGCACGTCGACGATGCGGATGCCCTCGGCATCTAGACGCATCCAGATCGGCATGATGTGGCCGCCGCACAGGGCGAACACGCGGTCCACTCCGCGCGACTTGAGGAAACGGGCGATCACCGCCGCTGCGGAATTCCCGGAGACTTCTGCTGGACTCATCGCGACTCTCCTCGGGACAGCCTCTCGCGCAACGCCCGATGAAGAATCTTGCCGGTGGCAGTGCGCGGCATGTCGGCATCCGAGATGAACACCACGGAGCGCGGGCGCTTGTAGCCCGCCATGCGCTCCTTGCACCAGTCGAGGATCTCGGCCTCGCTCGCCGTCTGCCGCTCGTGCAGCACGATGACCGCCTGGACCGTCTCGCCCCATTTCTCGTGGGGCACGCCGATGACCGCCACGTCCTTGACCTTGGGATGGGCGCCGAGCACGGCCTCGATCTCGGAGGGGTAGATGTTCTCGCCGCCGCTGATGATCATGTTGCCCTTGCGGTCAACCAGATGGATATAGCCGTCGGCGTCGCGGCGCGCCATGTCACCGACCGAGCACCATTCGCCCCGGAACGCTTCCGCGGTCTTCTCGGGGTTCTTCCAGTAGCCGTCGAAGACATAGGACGTGCGCGAGTACAACTCGCCGACCTCGCCGTCGGGAACCTCGTTGCCGTCCGGATCGAGCAGCTTGATCGCCCCCGAGCCGACCCACTCCCGTCCGACGGATCCGAGCTTGCCGATCTGCTCTTCCGGCCGCAGCAGCGTGACCCAGCCGGCCTCCGTGGACCCGTAGAGCTCAAACAATCGGGAATTCCTGAAATATTCGAGGATGGCGAGCTTGGTGTCCTTGCGTGCCGGGGCCGAGGAGATCAGAAGCTTGTCGACGGCGCTCACGTCGTACTTCGCCTTCACCGCCTCGGGCAGGCCGAGCATCATGATGTAATGCGTGGGCACCAGGGAGGTGAACGTGACCTTTTCGCGCGCAAGCGTCGCGAGCAGGGCCTCCGGGTCGAAGCTCTGACGGTCCTCGACGACGATCGTGGCGCCCAGGTACATGAACGTCAGGCCGAAGTAGAGCGAGTTCGCATGGCACAGCGGCATCACGAGCAGACCGGTGTCCTCGCGCGAGAAGCCGAACTCGAGGGCGGTGGCGAGTGCCAGCAGCGCGTTGCCCTCGTGGCCGCGGATCGCGCCCTTCGGGCGGCCGGTGGTGCCCGAGGTGTACATCAGCGCAAACGGGTCTTCGGGCCTGACCGACTCCAACGGCGCACCCGCCGGCGCGGCACCGATGAGCGCCTCGTAGCCCTGCCAGCCGACAGGCGTGTCGCCGCCGAAATGAACGTAGTAGTGCGGCTCCAGCGGCAGCTCGGAGCGGACCGACTCGATCCGGTCGCACAGTTCGTGCTGGACGATCACGGCGCGTGCTTCGCTGTGCGCGACGATGTAGGAGATCTCCGGGCCGAGCAGGCGGAAGTTGATCGGCACCGCCACCAGCCCGGCGCGCCCGAGCGCGACGTAGATCTCCATCCATTCGACGCAGTTGTAGGCGAGCACGGCGACGCGGTCGCCCTTGGTCAGGCCCAGCCCGAGCAGGCCATTGGCGAGCCGGCTGGCACGATCGTCCCATTCGGCAAAGGTCAGCGTGCGCTTCGAGTCGCGGGCGCCGATCTTGCGCGGCTGCAACCTCGCGTGGGTGGCAATGGCATCAGAAACGGTGAGCAGATGACTCATTTGATTCAGCCCTTCCTTTGTTGCCGGCGGGCACGCTCGGCCTCGTCCCATTCGATCAGCGCCTGGTAGTCGGGCACGAATCCCAGCCCCTTGCGGGCGTCCGAGGAGACCGCGTCCTGGGTAAGGACCACATCGAGTACGGCGGGGGCATTCTCCAGCGCGCGACGCAGCGCGCCGGCCAGCTCGTCGGGGTCCTCGACGCGCTCGGCATATGCGCCGAGCCCCCGCGCAACGGCCGCGTAGTCCGAGTAGCGCAGAGTCGTGCCGACGACACGGCCGCCGTAGTTGCTCTCCTGGTCGTAGCGTTCGATGTTCCAGGCCGCATTGTTGGCCACGATGTGGACCACCTTCGCGCCGTGGCGGACCGCGGTATCGATCTCCATGGCATTGATCCCGAGGGCGCCATCGCCGTTGATCGAGATGACCTGGCGGCCCGGGAATGCCAGGGCGGCGGCATTGGCAAACGGAACCCCCACCCCCAGGCAGCCGAAGACGCCGCTGTCCAGGTACCCTGTGCCGGCGGGCAGTCCGACACGCGCGAAGCTCAAGATGTCGCCGCCGTCGGCCACGAAGATCGCGTCCTCGGCCGCTACCTCGTGGATCGCCGCAAAAATGCGGTTGGGGTGCATCCGCCCGTCACGGCCAGACGGTGCGGAGGCCAGGGCGTTGACGTAACTGGCGGTGCGTTCCTCGTGCCGTTGGCGAAGCGCAGCGGCCCAGGCTCGGTCCGCCCCCGACGGGCGGTCCCCCACGCGCTCCAGGATGGCCGCCAGCGCCCGCGCCGGAGAGCCGAGCAGCTCCGGATCACCGCGGCGGTTGTCGATCAACTCTCCGGCGTTGTCTGCGAGGCGGATGAAGCGTGGCGCGCTCCGGAACACGGCAGGGGAGCCGTAACCCAATTGGTAGTCGAGCTTGCGCCCGATGGTCAGGACCAGATCGGCTTCCTGCATGGCGAGTCCGCGCACGGCGCCGACCATCGAAGGGTGGTCGGCGGGCACCAGACCCCTGCTTTCCTGGGTGTCGAGGTACACCGCGCCCAGCCGGTCGAGCAGTCGCACGAGTTCCGATGCAGCCCCCATCGCACCGCGTCCACTGATGACCAGCGGGCGCCTGGCTGACCACAGCGCCTCGACGGCTGCCGCGACATCCGCTTCGGCGGGCAGGATCTCCCGCTTCGGCCGTCCGCTCAAATGCTCGTCCAGCACCACTGCAGGCGCGACGGTTTCCCGCAGCGTGTCGGTCGGGATCTCCATATACACGGCGCCGGGTTCTCCGGCGTCGCCGTGCGCTCGCGCAACGGCCTCGTCAAGCTCACGCGCAACCTGTTCGGCGACGCGCGCTGTCCTCGCATGGCGCGTGATGGGCGCCATGATGTTCACGTGGGGAATATCCTGCAGCGGCCCCATGTTGGCCTGCGGGCGCGGAGGGCAACCGCCGATGAGGATGACCGGAATGCGCGACAGCGTAGCATTGGCGATGGCCGATACCGTATTGGTAACGCCCGGCCCGGCCGTCACCAGCGCGACGCCGAGCTGCCCGGTCAATTGGGCATGGGCCTGGGCCATGTGTACCGCCGCCCCTTCGTCGCGCACGTCCACGATGCGTACACCGCGCATGGCAAGGTGATCCCAGACCGGTTGAATGTGTCCGCCTTGCAAACCGAATACCCGATCCACACCCCGTGCGACCAGCAACGCGGCGACCACCTCGGCAACCGCGATCGGCTGCGTGCGCGAAAGACCGGTTCTGATAGTTTGTTCAGCCATGGATGTTCCGCTCACAGGAATCCGGTTGATATCCAGGGCACCGCCGCGACGACAGTCAGTCCCACGAGCAGCGCGAGCATGTAGCCGATGATCGGTTTGAAACCCTCTTCAGGCTTGACCCGCCCGATGGCGCAGGCCGCGTAATACCCGACCCCGAAAGGCGGAGCGAACAAGCCGACCCCCATCGCAAGAACGACCACCATGGCGTAGTGCACCTCGTGCACCCCGAATTGCCGGGCGATGGGAAACAGCAACGGCCCGAACAACACGATCGCCGGAATGCCTTCGAGCACGCTGCCCAGAATGACGAATGCGACAATGGATACTGCGAGGAACATGGGCGCGCCTCCGGGCAGTGACGCCATGGCTTGGGCCAAGGTGGTCGAGAACCCCGACTGAGTCAGCGACCAGGCCATGCCCGTCGCGGTGCCAATGATGAGCAGGATGGCACCCGTCAATGCTGCCGTTTCCACCAGCATGGGGAAGAGGCGTCGCCATTGTGTCCCCCGGTTCAGGAGAAGCCCGGCAAGCACCGCATACGCTATCCCGAGGGTGGATACTTCCGTTGCGGTGGCGACGCCTTCCACCACTGCCGCGCGGATCAGGAACGGAAGCGCCAGCGCCGGCAGGGCAACCAGGAACGCGCGCCCGATCTGGGAGGCACTCGCTTTTCGCACATGCGACAAGTCTTCCTTCCTGCAGCGGAACCAGACGACGGCGCACAAGGCGATCCCCAGCACAACGCCGGGCAGCATCCCGCCGGTGAACAGTGCGGCAATCGACACCCCCGTCACCGATCCGATGGTGATCAGAACGAGGCTTGGCGGAATGGTCTCGGTCTGGGCACCAGTTGCCGAGAGTAGGGCAACGAGTTCGCCCTGCTTGGCGCCGCGCTCCCTCATTTCCGGGAACAGGACCGGCGCCACGGCCGCCATGTCCGCCGCCTTCGATCCCGAAATTCCGGACACCAGGTACATGGCGCCCACCAGCACGTACGACAGGCCGCCCCTTACATGGCCCAGCAGGCTGGCCAGAAAGGCCACCATCGCCCGCGCCATGCCCGTCATTTCGATCAGCAGGCCGAGAAAGACGAACAGCGGCACGGAGAGCAGGATGAGATGCGACATGCCCTCGTCCATGCGTCCGACGATCACCATGATCGGCAAATGGGTCGTCAGCGCGAGAAAGCCGAAGGTGGCAAGCCCGAAGGACACTGCGATCGGGACTCCGATCAACACGGTGACCGCCGTCACTCCGACGAAGAAGATCAGAAGATTGGCGTTGCCAAGGCCACGCAGCATCGGTCCGAGCACAAAGAACGTTGCGCAGATCAGCGCCACCGTTGCCAGTGCGGTGGCGACGAGGCGCCAATCTCCGACTCTGAGAAGGCGGATCACTCCCATCACCGACATGAGCGTCAAGCCAACCGGAAGCGCGGCAGCACGCCAGGCGTTGGAGAGCTCGAGCGCGGGGGTGGTGACGTGCGCCTCTTCGGCCGCGTACTCGTACGCCGGGCCCAGGACGAACAGCAGAAAAGCCAGCGCCGCCGCGATGGCCACCGTGTCCAGAAAGGCTTGTACGCGCGGCGTGGTCTTTGCCACCAGAGCCGTCATGCGCATGTGCTCGCCACGTCGGAACGCGACGACCGCCCCCAGACTCGCGAGCCACAGGAACAGGATCGAAGCGGCCTCGTCGGTCCAGACCAAAGGCTGATGCAGAAAGTAGCGCGAGACCACACCTGCGAAGAGGATGCAGATCTCGGCTGCTATCAGGGTCGCGGCGAGTATCTCGACTGTCGAGACAAGGAACTTGTCCGCAAGGCGCGCCACGTGCGTCCGGCGCGCGCGGGCACTGGCGGGCGCAGCCTCGGCCGCGCCCAGGGATTGGGCAGTGGGGTTCATGTCGGCTTCAGGCGATGTCACCTGCGTATTGCTGCAGCAAGGTCCAGGTCTCGGTGCCGAACTTCTCGCGCCATTGAGAATAGAAGCCGCTCTTGCGCAGAACCTCCCGGAAGGCCGAGTTGTCCACCTTGTTGAAAGTGAGCCCCTTTTCCTCCAATGCCTTTTGGAGCGTGACATTCGCGCGCGCGATGTCGTCCCGCTGCTTTCGGGCCGCCGCGTTGAAATGTTTGAGCATCACCTGCTGCACGTCGGATGGCAGCGTCTTCCAGATCCTGCCGTTGGCGATGAACCAGAATCCGTCCCAGGCGTGGTTGGTCAGCGAGCAGTACTTCTGGACCTCGTAGAACTTCGCGGATTCGATCAGCGCAAGCGGGTTTTCCTGTGCGTCGGCCACCTTGGTCTGGAGCGCCTGATAGGCCTCGCTCAGCGGCAGGCTGACGGGCGCGGCGCCAAGGGCCTTGAACATCGAGACCCACAGCGGAACCACGGGCACGCGGATCTTGAGGTTCTGGAGGTCCTCGGGCGTGCGGATCGGCCGCGTGCTGGTCGTGACTTGACGGAATCCGTTGTCCCAGACGGCCTCGAATGGGAACAGGTTGACCTTCTCGATCGCGCGGCGGATATGGTTGCCCACGGCGCCGTCCATCGCCGCCCAGACCTTGTCATAGCTCGAAAAAGCGAAGCCCACGCCCGTGATCGAGGTGGCGGGGATGAGCGTTGACATGACCGTCCCCGGGAAAGTCGCGAGCTCGAGAGCCCCGGACCGGATCTGCGACATCATGTCGGAGTCGCTGCCCAACTGGTTGTTGGGAAAAAGCTGAATGGCAACCCGTCCATTCGTCTCCGCGGCGATGGCGTCGATCGCCTCCTTGAGTCGGACGTTCACCGAATGGGTGACCGGCAGATCGGTCCCAAGCTTGAATTTGAACTCCGCAGCCTTTCCGACAGGCGACTGCGCCCTCGCGATGCCAGCCATCGCCGCCGCCCCGGCGAACGCGGCCGTTTTGAGAAAGTGTCTCCGAGTGAAGTCCCCCATGTTCTTTCCTCCTTACTGGATATAAAGGTGTTACACAAAAGGCCGCCCGTCGGATCGGTACGCGACGCGTCACCGAGGCCAAGGTTCGTCTGCCATGTGTGCGATCTGCAGTCTGAATTCAGAATGCAGAAATCACTGTATTCTGAATTCAGAGTTCTTGTCAAGCGCAGAATCGTTTTCGCCGATTCAGCGGTTGGGGACTGGTCTCGGGGCGCGATAGTGATAGGAGCGCTGTGGCCGGGCTCGAGCGCGTCAAGCGTGACTATGTTGGCCGGGGCAGTTCGAGCAGCGCTTAACGGGCTGCTAAGCAAACCGTCCGGAAAAACGGGGGAAGCTCGGACAGATGCTGATGCCGGATCGGCGAACGCCCCTCACCCGCCCCAGCCGAACTGCCGGCACAGTTGGGGCAGCACCGCCTCCAGCTCGTCGCGCCCGAAGAAGCGGTCGGCCCGCGCCAGCCGCGCCTCGTCGCGTCGGGAGGCGGCTCCGCCGAAACAGAAAATGGGGATGTTGAGCATCATCTCCATGCGCACCTGGCGGAGCGCCGCCAGGGGGTCGAAGGCGGGCTGCTCGTCCAGGTCGAGCAGGATGAAGCGATGCAGCAGCACCGCGGCGAAGTCCCCCAGGGAGCGCAGATCGGTGGTTTCCACCAGCTCCCAGCCGGGCGGCAGCGCGGCGCGCACGCGGCGCGCGGCTTCCGCGTCGGTGCTCATGAGGATGAGCTTGCGCGCCAGGCGCGCGGCGAGGGTGGGGCGGGTCATGGTCGCTCGGCTGTCAAGGAAACGACCTCACGCTGGCGGGCGCGCCCCGCGATACGCAGTTCCCGCACCACGCAGCCCGTTCCCGGCGTTTCGGTGAGAAAGGTTTGATGGTTGAGCTTGATGCCGTGGGGCGTGAGCCGCCGGCCCGGCTCGATGGGCTCGGCGAGCTCGGCGCGCGCCGCGGCGATCTGGGCCTGCTCCCGGTCGTCCAGCCGCGCGTCTTCCGTGTGCCAGCCCAGGACGGCGCCCAGGGCGTCGCGGAAGGCGCGCGCCAGCGCCGCGCCCTGCGGTGGCGTGCCCTCGCCTTCCCAGTCGGTCATGGCGGCGCGCAAGGCGACCTCCAGCCAGCGCCGATAGCCCGGCGAGGGCGCGGCAACGGCGCGGGCGAAGCGGCTGCGGGGGAAGCGCATGAGAAAACTGGAGGCGACCACGGCGGCCTGCCCCAGGGTGGCGGCGCCGCTGCCTGCGATCTTGCGGCCGCGCACCCACAGGTCGCCGCCTTCCAGTCGCGCCGGCAGGCCGAAGCCTTCCAGGGTGCGTCGCGCCGGCGCCAGGGCCCAGGCGAACCAGTCGGCCGGGCGGCGGGGCGCAAGCGTGCGGGGCGTGACGAGGGCATAGCAGTGCTGGTGCTCATCCACCCACACGGCGCCGCCGCCCAGGGGGCGCCGCACCACCGGCACGTCGATGTCGGGCGCCACCTCGCATAAACCCTGGCTCTGCCCCAGGCACAGATGGGGCCGGGCGCGCGCCCAGACGACGACGGGCACGGCGCCTTCGCCCATGGCATGGGCGACGCCTGTGTAGGCGGCGTGCAGCTCGCCGGGCGCCACCAGGCCGAGGTCGATCCAGCGCGCGGCGATGCCGTCAAGTGCCATCGCCCCGGTAGAAGTGGGTGAAATAGAAATCGCGCCGGTTGAGTTCGTCGAGCTGGGCCGCCCGTTCCTTCACCCCCTGCTCGATGATGCGCACCAGGGCCTCGCCCTGCTCGGCGTCCACCATGTGGATGTGCAGGAACAATTCCTCGTCGGCCAGCAGGACGTGCTCCGCCAGCCCTGTCGGCCGCTGCAGGTAGAGCAGCCAGGCGCGGCAGTCGGGGTCCTCGGGGTCCAGGGGCGACAGCACTGCCAGCCCCAGCCAGGCCAGGCGCGCCGCCTGGTTGAACTGGCGGATCTCCAGCTTCTTGCCCTTCTTGTATTTCGCCAGCTCGTTCTTGAGCTGGCCCACGTCGGTGACGCTGATGGTTTTCATGCCCTAAGCGTAGCAAAAAGGGCCGGGTTTTCCCGGCCCCCGGTGTTTCCGCTCTCTCTCTGTGGGATCACATCTTCCAGCCGTAGGCGATGCCGATCGAATTCTGGTACATGCGCAGGGACTCGTTGCCGCCGACGCCCAGCAGGGATGTGGCCGAGGGGCCGGTGACCGTGTTCCTGAAGGCGTGCATGTAGGACACGGTCAGTTCCGACTTGTCGGCCAGCGTCCAGGTGAGGCCCAGGGTCAGGTGCTTTTCGACCACGCCGGGGGCGATGATGTTGAAGGTGACGCTGTCAAAGTCGCCGCGCACCGGCGATTCGCCGTAGTTGAAGCCGGCGCGCAATATGAGATTGGGCTGCACCTGGTGTTGTACGCCGAGCTTGTAGACCGTCTGGTCGCGCCACTTGAAACCGGAACCGTTGGCGGAGCCGAGGGGATCGGCCGCCGGATTCACCAGACTGTTGGTCACGCCGTTGGCGACCGAGCGCACCCCGGAGTAGTTGATCCGCTGGATGTCGAAGGCCACGGTGGTGGCTGGCGTTACCTTGACGGCGATGCCGACGCTGTAGTTCTCCGGGATATCGAAGTCGCCCTGCTCGGCGAACAGTCCGCGGTACTTGTCGAACTTGCTCATGCGGATCTTCGACGAGTAAGCGGCGCCGATGACCACCGTGTCGCTGACCCGGCCCATCCAGCCGATGCGCACACCCCAGCCGGTGGCGTCGTCGTAGCCGCGGTTGGTGGTGTTGCCGGGCGAGCCGGAGAAGCCGAGCTCGTCGAAGGCCTGCAGCCCGTCCACCTTGAAGCGCTGGTAGCCGAACAGGGGCGAGATGCCGATCGAGTGGCTGGCGTTGAGCTTGTAGGCGGCCGTCGGTGCGATGATGAGCTGCATCAGATCCACCCCCAGCCTGCCGCACCCGAACAGCATGTTGGACGGCGCCCCGCCGCAGGAGGGCGCGAAGGCCGGCCCCGGCAGGGAGGAATTGAAGTCGGTGTTCATGCCGCCGTTGCCGTACACCGTGACGCCCAGGGACAGGTCGGGATCGATCATCCGGTTGTAGCCGAACTCGGGAATCACGAAGTAGTTGGAGTCGCTGTCCGCCGAGCCGTTGTAGAGGCCGCCGAAGCCGGTGCTGCCGCTGCGCTCGACGCGGCGGCGCGGGCTGAACAGGTCGGCGCCGAAATCGATGCGGTTGCCGACCCAGACCATGGCTGCCGGATTGTTGGCGCCGCCGAAGGTGTCTTCGGCCATCGCGGTGGCGGCACCGGCCATGCCCTTCGCCTTCATGCCATAGCCGTGGGCGAAATAGCCGTTGGTGGCGTGTGCCATAGGTGCGAGCAATACCGCAGCCGCCGCCAGGGCGGCCCCCCTCATCATCATGGTCCCCTCCTCCGTTTTGGACTTACATGAACAAGCTGACGTCGGCCTCCTGCGCCATGGGCAGGAAGGTGGCGGCGCCGCAGTACTCCTTCACCTCCGGAATGAAATCGTCATGGGTGAAGCCGAACAGGTCCACCGTCATCTGACAGCCGATCAGATTGACTCCCGCTTCCACGCACAGGGAACGCAGCTCGGCGATGTCCGCCACGCCGTTGTTCTTGATGGTCTGCTTCATGAGGGCCGTGGCCATGGCCTCGAAGCCGGGCATGTTGGCCTGGACGATGTTGGGAATGTTCCAGTTGATGTGCCTGAACCACTCGGGCCCGAAGGGCATCTTCATGGGCATGCCCGGATTGCCCAGGGGGCTCACCTTGAGGTCGCTGATGTCCTTCTTCAGCAGGTTCAGGCCATAGAAAGTGAAGAAGATCGACACGTCCCAGCCCAGCGCAGCCGCGGTGGAGCTGAGGATGAAGGGGGGATAGGCCCAGTCCAGGGTGCCCTTGGTGGCGATGATGGTCATCGACGGCGTCCTGGCCGCCCTCATCTGCGCCAGCTTCTCGTCCAGGGCCTGGGGCAGGATCTCGTCCAGGCGCTGTCGGATCAGGGCGTCCAGGGTGGCGATGTCGGGGGTGACTCCCATGGTTGTCTCCTCTTCCCGCCGAACATTAGCATGCGGCGGATTGCTTATATTTGACAAAATGATGATCCCGGGAGAGTCTTTGCGCCAGAAAATTTTTGTGATGCCGGCATTAAAAAAAATGCATGGGCTCGCGTCGAAGAGCAATTCGAAGGCCGGCCTCGTGGCCGGCTCAAATCCCCGCCTTCACCTCCTCCCCCTGCATCTGCCGGCGGATCTTCTCCAGGTCACGCTTCTTGGGCGCGAACGGGAACGACAGGATGTCGCTGGGGGTGGAATCGCCGTAGGGCCGGTTGCAGGCCGATACCTCTTCGTCGCTCTTGCCCGGGCAGCCCGACGTGCGGAAGGGCTTGCCGGAGTCAATGATCCTCTGCAGCGTGGCCTCGTCGCAGCCGAAATCCACCACGCGCCCCTGGTCGTCGAAGCCCATGCGCGACACGTGGCCGCCGGCGTAATCGATGAGGAAGCGCCCGAGCTGCACGCGCCGCCACTGGCCCCGGTCGCAGGGGGGCCAGTCCTCCATGAGGGAGCCGCGCTCGGGAAAGAAGGCGAACATGTGATTGTGGCCGCCCATGTCGCGGATCTTCTGGCACACCTCCAGGATTTCGCGCTCGGTCTCGCCCATGCCGCAGATGAGATGCGCCCCGAACTTTTCCGGGCCGAACACTTCCGCCGCCCACTCGATGGCCTGCCAGTACTTCTCGTACTTGTGGGGCGAGTCCACGCCCTTGCCCCGGGTGCGCTCGAAGATCGCCGGCGTCACCGCGTCCAGCGCCACGGTGAAGATGTCGGCGCCGCGCCGGCGCAGATCCTCCAGGTCGGCCTTGTCCATGGTGGTGGGGTTGGACAGGATGGACACGGGGATGTGGGGCAGCCCGGCCACCCACTTGTCCAGCAGCGTCACCGTGTCGCCATTGGACTCGGGATGGGTGATCATGGAAATGCACATGCGTTCGAACTGGCCGCGGTCGCCGCCTTTCTTGACGCGTTCGATCACCTCGTCGTAGCGCACCGTGGGCCAGTCCACCCGGATGAAGTTGCGGTCGGCATAGTCGCGCGCCTCCTCCCGGTGGCGCGCCAGGCCGCAGTAGGCGCAGTTGGCACGGCAGCCTTCCCGGTAGGTCACCAGCAGGTTGAGGCAGTGGGTGCAGGCGGTGCGGTGCATCCTGCCCGGCACCAGGCCCAGGGTGATGGCCGCCGCCGTGCTCATCTGCACGTACTCGGGCGAGCGCATGTCGGGCGTCTTGATGTGGTAATTGGGGCGGTAGAAGTTCACAGGCTGGGCATTGTCGAGTACCGTGCTCATGGGGGTCGTCACCGGGCGTAATATTCGTCGAAGGCAATCCAGCCGCGGCGGTGGTATGCATCGTCCGCCGCCGCCGGCGTGTTCCACACCTGTTCCAGGGCAGCGCGGGCGCGTACGGCGCGCGCCAGGGAGTCGCCGAACTGGTCGCGCATGTCCTCTTCGTAATCGGCCAGCGCGCCGCCATCGCCGCCGAGGCAGGCCGCGCAGGCCGCGCCGGCACGCTCGCCCGAGATCACCGCCGCGGCAATGCCCGCCCCGGTGACGGGATGGGTCAGCCCGGCCGCGTCGCCGGCGAACAGCACCGTATCCTGCACCAGCCGCCCGCGCAGGCCGCCCACGGGAATCAGCCCGCCGGTGCGGCAGCGGATGTCGCGGGCAACGATGCCCCCGGCGGCAAGGCGCCCATGCAGCTCCTCCAGGGGCGCCTTGAGATCGCGGGCGAAGCGGCGGTCCAGCCCCAGGCCGAGGTTCGCCAGCCCGCCTTTGGGGAAGAGCCAGGCATAGCCGCCCGGGTACGCGGGCGACAGCCAGATATCCGTTTGCTCGCTCGGTGTCAGCAGCGGCACGGTGTATTGGCGCGTATGAACGCTCTGCAGAGGCGCCAAGCCCAGGCAGTGGGCGACCCGGGAGCCGGGGCCGTCGGCGGCGACCAGCAGCCGGTAGGTGATCTCCCGCGCGCTGCCGGCGCCGCGCAGGCGAGCGCGCTGTCCCGGCAGCAGGACCTCGAGCGCGGTATTGTTCAGGAGCCGCGCGCCGGCAGCACTTGCGCGTTCGGCCAGGGCCGCATCGAAGGCGGCGCGGTCCACCATGATGCCGCTGAAGGGGGTGTCAGTCGCCGCACCGGAAGGCAGGCGCGTACGCATGGCGCGGATGCGCTGCCGTTCCACCCCCTCGGCCCGGGCGTGGCGGCCCAGGGGCGCCGGGATGAACTCGGCGCATTGCACCGGCAGGCCGATCCTGGCCTTGCGCTCGATGGCGATCACGTCCAGGCCCGCTCGCGCCGCCGCGGCGGCCGCGGCCCCGCCAGCGGGGCCGAGGCCCACGACCAGTACGTCGCACCGTAGGTCAGCGCCCACTGTCCACGGCCTGCTTCACCACGGCGATGAAATCGTCGGGGGTCAGGGTCAGCATGTCCACCTGCCGCCCGGCGAAGAAGCCGCGCACCGTCTCGTCCAGCTTGTCCAGCGCCAGGTCCTTCAGCGCCGCCTCCAGGTCGGCCACGGTGCGCCGCGGGTTCACGAAGATGTCGCCGGTAAACCAGGTCTGCTTGATGCGGCTCCCCACCCGGTCGTAGGCCACGGCGGCGCGCAGCAGGCCGCCGGCGAACTTCTGCCCGGCCTCGAGGATGGGCAGGTCCGACTGGGGCTTGCGCACCAGGTGTATCCACTCGGGGGTGTCGATCTGGGCCAGGGCCTCGCGGAACAGCTTCTGCTCCGTCTCGTTCAGCCCGCCCGGCTCGAACTTCACGCCGAACTCCGCCGCAAAGGCCTGCTGCACCCGGCCCTTCACCTCGTCCAGAGGCGGCGCATAGCCCAACAGGTCCTTGAGGTTCACCACCCGGTCGCGGGCGTCCTGGATGGCCTTGTCCGACAGCTTCTCGGCCGGGATGCGGAGGCAGCGCAGCATCTTTTCCACGTCGAACTCCACCAGCAGCGTGCCCTGGTACAGCAGGGCGTCGCCGTCGAAGGCGCCGCCGGTGCCCGAGATCTTGCGCCCGCCCACCTCGATGTCGTTGCGCGGGCGAAAGCGCGCGTCCACGCCGAAGCTGGAAATGCCGCGTGCCGCCGCTTCGCAGATGCGTCGGGCGATGGCCGTCATGTCGGCGCTGCCCAGGTCGCTTTTATGCAGGTAGAGTTCCCAGCCGAACTGGGTCTCATCCATGTACAGGGCGCCGCCGCCGGTGATGCGACGCTGGATGTCGATGCCGTGCTCGGCGCAGTAGTCGAGCTTCAGTTCCTGCTCGGCGCTCTGGTGGTAGCCCAGCAGCGCGCTGGGCTTGAACTGCAGGAAGCGCAGGGTGCTGGGAGAGGCGCCGTTCTTGCGCGCCTCCAGCAGCGCCCGGTTGAGGGCGAAGTTCTCCGCCGCGCGGCGGATGCCCGTGTCGATCACTCGCCAGGTCTGCATGTCTCTCTCCTCAGGTCGTTGTCACGACTTTGATGCCGCCGAGCTTGCGCCCGCGGCGTTCGGCTTCGATCAGGCGCTGCAGGTCCACCCGCAGGCCGCCGCTGCCGCCCTCCGGCGCCATGACCTCGTCGCCCACGGCGATGGAGCAGCAGGCCGGCGTCACCCGCACTTCGCGCCCCAGGCGCAGCGCCAGCTCGACCATGCCGTCGGCCGGGTGGGCGATGCCGTTCACGCCGGCGAGCACGGCGTAGGCGTCGATCTCCTGCTTGGCGCGCCCGGGCGGTCGGGCGCAGCCCAGCAGCAGGGGGATGTCGGGCAGGGCCGCGCGCGCGTCCATGAAGAAGCGCCCCACCTCGGCGCTGGGCGGCACAGCGAAGGGACGCTGAGCCGGCGCGTAAAAGGGCATGATCACCACCAGCACCAGCGCCGCGGGCTGGTGGCGCCGGATCATTTCCAGTGCCGTCCACTCCCCCAGCAGGCGCCCATAGTGCAGGCCGATGACGATATGGGGCACCACCTTCAGCGACGTCTCGGTGAGGCAGGCCAGCGAGGCCTCGAAGTCGGCCACGGGCCGCTTCAGGTGATACACCTGGGTGACGGTGTCCTGGGCACCGATGATGTCCAGCATGGCCGCGTCGATGCCCGCCTGCTCCAGGCAGCGGGCGGCATCCGGCGTCACCAGGGCGGTGTGGATGGCGATCTTGAAATCCGGGAAGCTGTCCTTGATGCGGCGGATGGTGGAATAGAAGGGCCCGTACTCCACCTCGTCGCGGTGGTTGGAGCCGCCGGTGAGCAGCATGCCCTTGGCACCCGCCTCGATTCTTTCATTCACCACGCGCCACAGGGCTTCGGGCGTGCGCGCCGGGATCATGGGCTCCAGCAGCTTGGCCTTGCAGTGGTCGCATTGCAGCTTGCACTCGGGCCCGGTGATGGAAACCGCCGGCCAGGCGCTCTTGCCGCAGACGCCGATCTCGCTGCTGGCATAGGCCTTGAAGGTGGGCGTATAGAAGTTGATGCCGGCGCGGGCGTGCAGGCCGCCGTGGCGGCGCTCCATCTCGTCCACCAGGCGCGTGTCGAGGGCCGCGTCCTCCAGCGGCTCGACGCGGGTGACGATGTCCTGCCAGGCGTTCACGCGCTTCGCTTCAGCAGCCGGCGAAGCCGTCGGCGTTCATCTTGGCCTCGAAGGCGGCGGCAATCGCCGCCCCGGTGACGAGGCTGCCCGATTGGCCGGCCCAGTCGCTGGGCTTCATCTTCACCAGCCAGCCGGCACCATAGGGATCGGCATTGATGGTGCCGGGCTTGGCGGCGACGGCGTCGTTGGTGGCGATGATCTCGCCGGTCACCGGCGCCTTCACCGGGCCCACCCACTTGCCCGACTCGACGGTGGCGACCGACTTGTTCTGCTCGATCTCCTTGCCCACTTTCTTGGGCGTGAAGGCCACCACTTCGCCCGCCAGGTTGCAGGCGTAGGCGGTCATGCCGACGGTGAGGGTGCCGTCGGCCTCCAGGCGCGCCCAGACGTTGTTCTCGACGCTGTAGTAGAGGTCGTCGGGCAGGTTGCAGTTTCTTACGGTTGCCATGGTTTTTTCTCCCTTGAGCAGGAATCAGAAGAACAAGGCCTTGTCCGAGGACAGGATGAGATCCGCCAGGGTGCCGCCGCTGGCGATCTCGTCGATTTCGGGGATCACGTCCGACTCGTCGATGTCGTAGCCCGGCATGGCCGGACGGCACATGAACATCTTCACGCCGGCCGCCTTGGCCTCGCGCAGGAATTCGATGATGCGCTTGCCCCCCTCCAGGGCCACCAGGTTGTCGGCAACACCCTTCTTGGCAAGCTTGACGCCCTCCATGGTGAAGAACAGGGACACCCGGGCATCCATGGCGGCGAGCAGCATGGCGATGAAGAAGGGCGTGGCGCAGCGATGGGGCGTGGACGGGCCGCTGGTCATGACAATGACCACGGTCTTCTCCGCATGGTCCACGTAGCCTTCGCCCTTCATGCTCTGCGGCACCGGATATTGTCTCTCTTCGCCCTCTCGCAATAGGCAGTGCGCGCCGCCTCGCCCGTGGGCAGGCCGGCCAGGGCCTGGGCCACGGCCACGGTGGACCGCACGCGTGCGATCCAGTGCTCGTAAGGGTCGGCGTTGATCAGCGAAGGGTTGTCCATCACTTCCTCATTGCCCGTCACGATCTCGCAGTCGAAGACGTTCGGCACCGGCCCCGCCCACTTGCCCGTCTCCACCGTCGCCACGGGCTTGCCGGCCGGCCGCAGGCTGCCCGGCCGGCGCACGCGCACGTGCAGGATCTTGCCGGCGAGGGTCTGGGACAGATCCGTCATGCCGATCAACAGGGTGCCTGCCGCCTCCGCTTTCACCCAGATCTGGAACTGGTCGTCGTAATGGAGCTCCGGACGAAATTCGCAGTCGTTGCAGTCCATCTATCGCGCCATGGATGAAGATAGCGGGACTATCCGTGCAATCCGTGCCGTTTGTCAAAGGATGCCCTTTTCCTCCAGCAGGTCCAGGGAGTCGCTCACGTTTTCATGCACGGCCAATTTCCTGGCCGACAGCCCCATGGCCAGGCCCAGCAACTGGGTGAAATACACGATCTTGACCTTGGTCTTGATGCCGAACTCCTTCTCGGCGCGTACCTGGTGCATCTCCAGCCCCGAGTGGCAGGTGGGGCATTCGGTGGCGATCACTTCCGCCCCCGATTCCTCCGCCGCCTGCAGCAGGTTGAGCACCAACTGGGTGGAGGTATCCGAATCCGACAGGGTGTGGGCGCCGCCGCAGCAGGCGGTTTTCAGCGGGAAGTCCACGTTCTCGGCGCCGGCCGCTTCGAGCAGGTCGTCCATGTAATGGGGCTTGTAGCTGGACTCGGAGCCCGGCCCCTGGTCCTTCTCGGGGAAGATCTGGCGCGGGCGGGTGTACATGCAGCCGTAGTAGTTGGCGATTTTGAGGCCGTTGAGGGACTTCCTGATGCGCTCCTTGATGCCCTCCTGGCCCACTTCCTCCATCAGCCACTCCAGCAGGTGCACGGTGCGCACATTGCCCTGGTACACCGGATCGCCGGACTTCCTGGCCAGGTCCTGCACGGTCTCCAGGGCCTCGGGTGAGGTGGCCAGCTCGTACTCGGCTTTCTTGAGGTTGTGATAGCAGCCATTGCAGGGCGCCATCACCGTGTCGTAGCCCATCTGCTCGGCGGCGATGGCCAGGTTGCGGGCGGACATGTAGGTCTGCAGCATGGGATGGACGTTCTTCACTTCCATCGCGCCGCAGCAGTTCCAGTCGGACAGATCGTCCATCTCCAGCCCCAGTTCGTCCACCAGGGCGCGCGTGGACCGGTCGTAAGGCCCGCCCGACCCCTCCAGGGCACAGCCGGGGTAATAGGCGACTTTGGCTTTGCTCATGTCAGTCTCTCTCCGTTCAATGGGCCGCGTGGGCCTTGCGCTTCTGTTCTTCCACGTACGCGGCCAGTACCTCCCCGGTGCGGCCCCAGCTCTTGGTGCGGGGCTTGAATACCATGGCCCAGGCCATCTTGAGGGGCCCGGTGATGGGCATGCGCGCCAGGAACTTGCCCCACCGGCCGGCGCGCAATTCGGTCCACTTGTTCATGCGGGCGATGAACACACCCAGCCAGCCGGTCTTCACCAGCCGCACCACGTCCTGGTCGGTCTTCTTGAAGAAGTTAAACATCACTTCCGAGTCCTCGATGCGCCCACGCGCCAGGCACTGGCGCGTGAACTCCTCGTCGAACACGCTGGACTTGCTCTTGGGCGTATGGCCTTCCAGCTCCAGCCAGTGGGCCAGGGCCTTCATCACGCCCTCGGGCTTTACGTCCTTGGGGCAGATGTTGGTGCACTTGTTGCACGACACGCACTGCCAGATGATGTCCTTGTCCTTGACGATCTCGCTCTGCAGGCCCAGGTTGGTGCAGTAGATCCAGTAGCGCGGGTTGAAGTCAGGGTTGATGGCGTACATGGTGCACGAGTTGGTGCACGAGCCGCACTGCCAGCAGCGGGAGACGTTCTCGCCGCCGGGCAGGCCCTCGATCTTCTTGTAGAAGTCGGGATCGTAGTCCGTGATCGTGCGGGGCTTGATCATGGTGTTCCAGTGGCCCGACACGTCGACGCCGTCGATGACCAGCTTGTCGGCGGTCATGATCTGATCCGGCGTCAGCAGGGACTTTTCATGAATTGGCATGCTTGTCTTCCTCTGTGGCCTTCACCACCTTCGATTTGCCGCTGCGGCGGGCGGGGTCTATGCCCAGCAGCTTCTTGATTTCCTCTTCCGGCCCTATGCCCCGGGTGAAGTCGCCGCCCAGAGTGCCGCCGGTCATGGCGCGGAAGTAGTGGGAATAGGCCGCCGCCATCACCATATCCACCCACAGGGCCACGTCCCGATAGATGCCGCGGCGCTCGATGCGCTCGGCCAGCCAGGCGCGCGCGCCCTCGATCGTCTCCGGGCGGTTGTCCAGGGGCAGGCGGGCATCGCTGGCAGCGCCCGCCACGAATTCGCGCAGGGCGCCGCTCATGGTCTGGGCATCCCACACCCAGCGCGCCAGCAGCGGATAGCGGGCCGGGTCGCGGAAGTGCAGACACTCGGCGGCGAAGTCCCAGGCGGCGCGGCGCAGCTTGGCCGCCACCTTGCGCGCCGGGGCGGCCGGATAGGGCAACGCTTCGACGAAGGCCGTCATGCGTGCCGCCAGGGCACCGGTGCCGTAGAGCAGGTCTTCCAGCACCTCGGGCAGGCGCTCCTCCATGGCTTCCAGCAGCGGATACAGCCTGCGCCGGGCGGAAAACACCGTCTCCAGCAGGACTTCCGCCGCCTCCAGATCGAAGCGGGCCAGCGCTTCGGGCGCCAGGGCCGCGGCGAACAGGCGCTGCTTGGCCGACAGGCTGTCTAGGTAGGCTTCCACGCCGCCGTCCCGCGCCGCCGCCTGCTCCAGCGTCTGCAGGTGGCGCTCGAACAGCGCCTCATCGAGGGTCACCGGCAGGGTTGCCGGCGCGATGAAGTCCCGCTCGACGGTGTCTGTGCTACGCGGCCTTCCGGGCCAGAGCATTCAAGTCTCCGATGGCGCGCATGGCCATGGCCAGGCCGTGGGAGATGCTGGTGTCGATGTCCTCCGGCCCAAGGGCCGAGCCGCCGGCATAGACGCCCGGACGGTTGGTGGCGAAGGAGCCGGTATAGTGCTCGTTGCGGGCGATGAAGCCGTGCTTTTCCAGCTCGATGCCGAACACCTTGGCGATTTCCGGATTGTCCGTGTTGGGATCCATGCCGATGGCGTGCACCACCAGGTCGAAGGGAATGACGATGGGGCGCTTGACCAGGGTGTCCTCGCCCTTCACCAGCAGCCTGCCGTCGGCGCCCCGGGTCACTTCGGCGATGCGCGCCTTGACGAACTTGGTGCGGAATTCCTCCTGGGAACGCCAGTAGAACTTGTCCTCATACAGGCCGAAGGTGCGGATGTCCATGTAGTAGATGTAGACGTCCGTCTTGGGCGACAGCTCCTTGATCTCCATGGCCAGGTTGGTGGACACGGTGCAGCAGATCTTGGAGCACCACTCGCGCCCGATCTGGCGGTCGCGCGAGCCCACGCACAGCAGGATGCACACCCGCTCGGGCACGCGTCCGTCCGAGGGACAGTACACCTTGCCGGCGCCGATCATCTGCTCCACCTGGGTGGTGGTGACCACGTCCTCGAAGGTGCCGAAGCCCCACTCGGGCTTGTTGATGGAATCGAAGTGGGTGAATCCGGTGCCGAGGATGATGGCGCCGGCCTGGACCGGCTCGCCGTTGGACAGGGTGGCGGTGAAATCGCCCGCCTCACCCTCCAGCTTCGTCACCTTGCTGCCCTTGCGAATGGTGACGGCGGGATCGTCCTCCACGCGCTTCACCATGCGCCCGATGGCGTCCTTGGCCCATTCGC
The DNA here is from genome assembly GCA_020723855.1 of Uliginosibacterium gangwonense. Lineage (GTDB taxonomy): Bacteria > Pseudomonadota > Gammaproteobacteria > Burkholderiales > Rhodocyclaceae > DYIB01. The sequence goes on along the minus strand of DYIB01000017.1, from coordinate 7,196 downwards.
CCGAGGGCACCAGCCTGGCGTAGCCCGAGAGGATGGGGGCGCCGCCCAGCACCTGCTCCTTCTCCACCAGGACCACGCGTTTGCCGGCCGTCGCCGCCGCATGGGCCGCCGACAGGCCGCAGGGGCCGGCACCCACCACCAGAATCGTATCGTTCATGCCTTCTCCGTCGCGTTAAACCGATGCCCGGGCCATGCTGTTGGCAAGCTGCGGGTCGTACAGGTATTCGATCTTGCCCGCCTTCACCTCCTGCAGGTACTCCTCGAAGCGCTTCTTCGCCTCGCTCCAGGAAATGCCCATCTTCTCCACCACGTCCTCGCACGGGCTGGCATGCCATTGCAGTTGCACGATCTTGAGGGGATCGGCACCGCAGGCGAGCGCGGCGAACTGGATGTCGGCCATGATGGGCAGGGAATACTTCTGCTCATGGGCCTGGCCGATCCATTGGTTCTTGTCCATGGTGGTGACGCAGCCCGTGTCGATGCCCAGCATGAGGTCGGCCTGGGCTTCCTCGCGCGCCACCTTGATCTTGCGATCGATGGTGAAGGAGCGGGTAAACTCGCGCTCGGAAATGATGTGGCGGAAGCCGAAACCGCAGCAGTCGTACCAGGTCGAGTAGTCGATCACCTGGGCGCCCAGGGCCTGGGCGATGCCGGTGCCGGTGGCGGCGCGGTTGCCCCCCAGCACGTCGGGGTCGTAGATGGCGTCCTCGTGCACCATCTTGGAATAGTGACAGGCCATGTGCACCGTGACGCGGATGTTGGACACATCGATCTTCTGCAGCTCCGAGGCGATGCGTTGGCGCATGACGTGCACCCACTCGGAGTAATGCACGATCTCTTCGGGGATGACCAGCTTGCCGTCCACCAGGCGGCCCAGCTTGCCGAGGATCTTCTTCACCTTCTCGCGCAACTGGGGCGATTCGACGAGGTACTTGCGGATCTCCTTGTAGTTGCCAAAAGAGGTGCCGCAATGGACCAGGGGGAAGAAGTGGCCCGCGCCGTGTCCCAGCTTCTGGCCCGATACATAGGCCTGGTGGAAGTTGCGCAGGAACACGGCCGCGAGCGATTCCACGTTGCCGATGCCGGAGCCGTGATAGTTCCAGGCGGTACAGGACGTCTGGTCGGTCTCGTCCAGGTAGTCGCGGCCCGGCTGGTAGCCGAGCTGATTCATGGTCCACAGCAGCGAGGTGGGATAGCCGGGAATGTTGCCGCACTGGCCGCAGGATTTGTGGTGCCACAACTGCAGGGTGGGAATCTTCTTGTCCCAACCGAACAGGGTCTTCACCATCACCGGCTTGTGGGCGTCGGTGATGCGGTGGACGATAATCTCGCCCTCCTTCTCCAGCTGCCACATATGCTCGCGCACGTCGTCCATGCGCTCGGCCAGATCCAGCTCGCGCCGGTCCACGCGCTTTCTCACCCAGTCGGTTGCCTTCTCCGCCTGGTCGGCGGGCAGGTTGGTGGGCTGGAAGAAGGCGCCGTGTCCGGCGATGCCGCGGGGTTCGTTGCTGTCGGGGATCATGTTTGGCTCCTTATGGGTGGCGGGTAACGCAACGCCTGTTAATCGTCATCCTCTTCCTGCTCTTCCAACCAGTCGTCGTACTCTTCCCTTTTCTCCTCGATGAAGTCTTCGATGACGCTGAAGAGGTTCTCGTCCATGGTTTCGAGCTGCTGGAACACGCCGGTCATTTCCCAGATGGTGTACATCTCCACCGAGGTCTTGAGGGACACCTCCCAGGCGGTGTTGGTGGTCTGCAGGGTCTTCATGGGAATGGCCTTGCGCAGGGTGCGCAGATCCCCCTCCACCTTCTGGATGTTGGGGCCCCAGTCGGGGAAGTGGTCCGGCTGGATCATGTCGGGGGAAAGCTGGTTGCCGGTGGTGATGAGCTTGAGCATCACGCGGCCGAAGGGACGCAGCACATCCTTGGCGGACTGGAAGCCGTGCTTGATCGCCACCTCGCGCATGATGGCGACCAGCCCCCCCGGGGAATTCTTGAAGGGGCAGCGCGCGGCGCAGGTCATGCACTGGGCGCAGGCCCAGATCTTCTCCTGCATGGCGTCGTAGACCTGTTCCACGTTCTCGGTCCACAGGAGCTGGACGATCTCCCGCGGGCTGTAGTCGTAGAACTGGGCGGAGGGACAGGTGGCGGTACAGATGCCGCAGTTGAGGCAGCCGTTCAACTCGTGGTCGTAACGGAAATCGCTGCGGATGTCCTCGAACACCTCGCGCATTTCGGCGTAGGTCGCCATGTCTTGTCTCCTTCCCTCTTGTGGTGCCGCTCGCAGGCGGCTTTGTAGCGCTCCGGTTCGGCAGGGAATCCGACCGGAGCGTGGAACGCTGTTACTTGCGCTTCAGAAAGAACTCGAACTCCTTGCCCTTCTCTTGCTGGGACAGGAGCTCGTTGCCGGTCTGCTTGGCGAAGGCCTGGAAGTCCTTCACCGAGCCAGGATCGGTAGCGACCACCCGCAGCACCTGGCCGCTGCTCATTTCCGCCAGCACCTTCTTGGTACGCAGGATGGGCAGCGGGCAGTTCAGCCCGCGGGCGTCCAGTTCTTTGTCGAAATTCATGGCGCTTCCTTTTGAGTGGTTGTCCCCGGAATCCAATGTTAATTTAGATATGCCTAATATACTAATGTTTGAACCTTGCCGCAATCGTATTTTTCTATCCCGCCTATGGGGTGGGTTTTATCCCACCACCTGATAATAGAGGTTCTGGGGGTGATTGACCTGGGCGAAGAAGAACCAGCGCTCCGCCACCAGGCCGACATACTGGAGCAGGAAGGCCAGCGCCAGGAGCGACGGCGCTCCGGTGATGCCGCCGGCCAGCAGCGCCAGGGGCAGAACGAAGGCCAGCAGCAGGAACAGCCACTTCACCGAGCGCAGGAAGGCCGCGCTCCTGCCGTGGAAGAACTCGCGCGTGTTGAAGGACCCGCCCATGAAGCCCATGGATTTCTGCGCGATCTTCGGATGCTTGACGCCGATGGCGGTGCGTAGCGACGACTTGGGCTTGAGCCGGGCATTGCGCACCAGGGTGGCGCCGCGGCTCACCAGGGCCGCGGCCGTCAGCACCATCGCCCAGCCGCCGAAGAACGCGGTCGTCTCCGGTGCCGCGTGCGCGGCGAAGGCCGTGGCCAGCACGAAGCCGGAAGCGCCGCCGAGCAGCACGTAGTTCACCACCGTGAGCGGCGTGTGCCATTCCTGCAGGAAGCGCAGGCACGCGTAGATCATGGCGGTACAGACGAACAGGGCGAAGCACAGCAGCGCGCCCAGGGTGCCGAGCAGCAGCGTCGGGTCCACACCATAGCCCCCCGGCAGGGCGAACAGGGGTGTGCGCCAGCCGAACCAGTGGGCCGCGCCGTAGAGTGCCACGGCTGCCATGAACGCCGGCAGCACGATCACCTCCCGCGACAGCCAGGAGGTGCGCCATTGCGCCGCGGCGCGCCAGGCCCGTTCCGGGCGCCCCAGATGGAACACCGACGCCACCAGCCCGGCGCCGAGGAACAGCAGAGAGACGAGGCTGCCGATGGCCTGGAAGGCGCGGCCGTCCTGGGGCGGCAGCAGCCCGAACAGGGCGTGGGTCTGCCCGGTGTACAAGGCCAGGAACAGGCCCTGGCCGACGCCGATGAGGGTGGTGAGGAAGATGACCGAGAAGGCTGGACGCATGCTGCCGCTACCAGGAAGTGACGTCGTCCAGCGCCGGCTCCGACAGCCGCGGCTTGGGCAACTTGCCGTCGATCTTGAGTGGATTGTCGGCCCGCAGCAGTTCGTCCTCGTGGATCTTCATGGTGTTCTTGCGCCGCGGCAGGTAGTGGTTGGCCGGCTGCGTGCCCCATTCGGGCATGAGGGTGTAGCCACCCTGCTCGCGGATGGCGCGCGACACTTCCGAATCGGGATCGTGGATGTCGCCGAACAGGCGCGCGTTGGTCGGGCAGGCCTTGACGCAGGCGGGCTTGCGGTCGACCTCCGGCAGTTGCGGATCATGGATGCGGTCCACGCACAGGGTGCATTTCTTCATCACCTTCTGGTGCTCGTCCAGCTCGCGCGCGCCATAGGGGCAGGCCCACGAGCAGTACTTGCAGCCGATGCATTTGTCGTAATCGACCAGGACGATGCCGTCCTCCGGCCGCTTATAGTAAGCGCCCGTCGGACACACCGGCACGCAGGGCGGTTCCTCGCAGTGCAGGCAGGACTTGGGGAAATGCACCGTCTGGGTGTTGGGGAACTCCCCCACCTCGAAGGTCTGCACGCGGTTGAAGAAGGTGCCGCTGGGATCGGCGTCGAAGGGCCGCTGGTCGCTCAGCACTCCGGCCGCGCCGGAAGTGTTCCACTCCTTGCAGCTAGTAACGCAGGCGTGGCAGCCGACGCAGACGTTGAGGTCTATGACCAGCGCGAGCTGAGTCATAGCGAGCGCTCCTTGATTCCGAGTTGCGTCACTTGCGCCCCCCGGCGAAATAAGCCAGCCAGCCCCTGTGCTGGGGCTGGGTGCCCGGCAGCGGCTTCATGGGTTCGAACTGGGGGGAGACTTCCTGGGGTTCGTCCGCTTCGGCCTTGTAGATGCGCACGCGCACGTCGTACCAACCCGCCTGTCCGGTGATCGGGTCCGAGTTGGACACCCGGCCCGAATCCAGGGGCAGCTCCTCGCTGATCAGGTGGTTGAGCAGGAAGCCGCGGCGCGCCTCGTTCGCCTCGGGCGCCAGATTCCATGCCCCCGCCGCCTTGCCGATGGCATTCCAGGTCCACACCGTGCCCGGCTCCACCGCCTCCGAGTGGCGCGCCATGCAGCGCACCCGGCCCCAGGGGGACTCGACCCAGATCCAGTCGCCGTCCTCTATCCCCAAGGCGTGTGCCGTTTGCGCATTGACGTGCAGGTAATTGTGGGTGTGGATCTGCCGCAGCCAGGCGTTCTGGGAGTCCCAGGAATGGTACATGGCCATGGGGCGCTGGGTCACCGCCGCCAGCGGGTACTTGTGCCGGTCGGTGACCTGGGCCTCCAGCGGCTCGTAGTAGAACGGCAGGGGATCGAAATAGGTGTCGATGCGCTGGCGCAGATGGGCCGGCGGCTTGCGCGTGATGCCCTTGCCCCGGGCGGCGAGGCGGAACTTCTGCAGCACCTCCGAGTAGAGGTGGATCAGGATGGGCTCGGCGTAGCGCGTCAGGCGCATGCGCTGGGACCACTCGAGATAGCCCTTGTTCCAGTTGCGCATGTACTGGTAGGACTTGGGCAGCTCGTAGTGGAACACGCAGTCGTTGCGCTCGTACATTTCCCACTGGGCCGGGTTGGGCTCGCCGCGCATGGCCTTCTCGCCCCCGCGCCCGCGCCAGCCCGCCAGGAAGCCTATCCCTGAGCCGGGTTCGGTCTCGTAATTCACGATGAAGTCGGGATAGTCCCGGTACCTGCGGCGGCCGTCCCCGGTGACGAAGGCCGGCAGCTTCAGGCGCGTGCCCAGCTCGATCAGCACCTCCTGGAACGGCTTGCATTCGCCGGTGGGCGGCAGCACGGGAATGCGCACCGAGTCCACGGGGCCGTCGAACTCGGAAATGGGCCGGTCGAGCATGGACATCACGTCGTGGCGTTCCAGGTAGGTGGTGTCCGGCAGGATGAGATCGGCGAAAGCCGTCATCTCCGACTGGAAGGCATCGCATACCACCAGGAAGGGGATCTTGTACTCGCCGTTCTCGTCCCGGTCGTTGAGCATGCGCCGCACCTCCACCGTGTTCATGGTCGAGTTCCAGGCCATGTTCGCCATGAAGATGAGCAGGGTGTCGATGCGGTAGGGATCGCCGCGCCAGGCATTGGTGATGACGTTGTGCATGAGGCCATGCACCGACAAGGGGTACTCCCAGGAGAAGGCCTTGTCGATGCGCACCGGCGTGCCGTCCTCGTCTACGAACAGATCGTCCGGCTCGGCGGGCCAGCCCAGGGCCATGCCGTCCAGGGGCGTGTTCGGCTTGATCGCCAGGGGGGTGTTGGGCGTCTTGGCGCAGGGCGGGATGGGCCGCGGGAAGGGCGCCTTGTGGCGGAATCCGCCGGGCCGGTCGATGGTGCCCAGCAGGGTCATGAGCACGGCGAGCGCCCGTATGGTCTGGAAGCCGTTGGAATGGGCGGCCAGCCCGCGCATGGCATGGAAGGCGACGGGATTGCCGGTCACCGTCTCGTGCTCCCTGCCCCAGGAATCGGTCCAGGGGATGGGCAGCTCGATCTTGTGGTCGCGTGCCGTCACGCCCATCTCCTGGGCCAGGTGGCGGATGGTCCCGGCGGGAATGCCGGTGATGGCCGCCGCCCACTCGGGCGTGTAAGTCTTGACGCGCTCCTGCAGCAACTGGAAGGCCGGCGCCACCCGGGTGCCGTCGGGCAGGGCGAAATGGCCGAGCAGATAGGGATCGGCGCCCGCGCTGTGGGTGAGCACCGGCTTGCCGCTTATGCGGTCCCACCACAGCTCGTTCTGGGTCTCGACGCAGCCCTCCAGTTCCGGCACCTCGTTGCGCACGAACATGCCGTACTCGTCGCTCGTCTCGTCCAGGTTCACCAGTTGCCCGGCGTTGGTGTAGCGCACCAGGAACTCCCGGTCGTACAGCCCCTGGGCGATGATCTCGTGGATCAGGGCCAGCAGCAGCGCGCCGTCGGTGCCCGGGCGGATCGGCACCCACTCGTCGGCGACGGCCGAATAGCCGGTGCGCACCGGGTTCACGGAAATGAAACGGCCACCCTCGCGCTTGAACTTCGAGAGGGCGATCTTGAGGGGATTGGAGTGGTGGTCCTCGGCCGTGCCCAGCATGACGAACAGCTTGGCCCGCTCCAGGTCGGGGCCGCCGAACTCCCAGAAAGAGCCGCCGATGATGTAGATGATGCCGGGCGCCATGTTCACCGAGCAGAAGCCGCCGTGGGCGGCGTAGTTGGGCGTGCCGAACTGGCGCGCGAACAGGCCGGTGAGCGCCTGCATCTGGTCGCGCCCCGTAAACAGGGCGAACTTCTTCGGATCGCTGGAGCGGATCCTGGCCAGGCGTTCGGTCAGCAGGGCGAAGGCCTGCTCCCAGGTGATGGGCTCGAATTCGGCGCTGCCACGCTCGGTGCCCTGCTTGCGCAGCAGCGGACGGGTGAGCCGCGCCGGCGAATACTGCTTCATGATGCCGCTGGAACCCTTGGCGCAGATGACGCCCTGGTTCAGCGGATGGTCGGGATTGCCGTCGATGTAGC
>DYIB01000016.1:21231-41823 GCA_020723855.1 Uliginosibacterium gangwonense | reverse complement strand
GGGAGATTTTCGATCTGGCTCGCTTTCGTCACATGGTTACGTAAGGATCAATAGAAAGTCCGGCGAGAAGGTGCTGGACGATTTGCTCTCCACCGGTGTCAATTGCCGCCCTTGGCGGATCAAGATCACACACCATACTCGGATTGATTCCGCGCGTCGAGTTTGAACGCATGGTCAAGGAAACCGGCTCCGAATATGCCGCGAAGGGCCTGTCGAGCTGGAGCCGGTTCGTGGCCATGATGTTCTGCCAGTTGGGGCGTGCCCACAGCTTGCGCGAGATCGAAGGGGGCCTCAGGAGCTGCGAGGGCAAGCTCGCCCACCTGGGCATCAGGGCGCCGGCGAGGTCCTCGCTCTGTTCTGCTACCGGGTGATTACCGAAGGCAACCTTCAAGGCGCTCAAGCAGAACCTGAAATGATTGTAAGAACCGGATTGCCGCTTAGACAAATGGATAAGCGGGGCGACAACGCGCCGCGCAAGAGCATGGACGCGGAAATGGGTGCATGGCGATGATATCGATTTTCATGGGACTCTCTTCCTTTACCGGTAGGGACTGCGTCGTCCGTCCGGTCCGCTCAGGCAGCCGCTTCTTGTGTGCGTCGCGCCTTTCGCTGACAATCTCCAGGCGGCCCTCTGTGGAAAACAAGACCATGAACGGAAAGATAGACGAGCAAACCCTGGCTCGCGAAAGAAGACACCTGCTCATGTTCGCTATGGCGCGCCTGCGCGACCCGGATCTGGCGGAGGACGCGGTGCAGGAGACTCTGGTAGCGGCGTTGCGTGCCGTCGATCGGTTCGAGCAGCGGTCTTCACTGCGCACCTGGCTGGTGTCCATCCTCATCAACAAGATGGCCGACCTCAGGACCAGGCAGGGGCGGGAAATCCCAGTGGAGGAGATTGTAAAGTCGGCCAGCGAGGACGATGATCCCTGGTTCGACGAGAGCGGGCGCTGGGAGCCCGAAGCCATGCCGAGAGTCTGGAGCAGCCCGGAGAAGGCCGTCGAGCAGATCGAGTTCTGGGGTGTGTTCGAACGCTGTTTGCAAGTCATGTCGCCGCGCATCGCGGAGGTTTTCGTGCTGCGAGAGGTGCTGGGCGAGTCGATCGAGGACATTTGCAAGAACCTGGGCATCAGCGCGTCCAATTGTTCGGTGATGTTGTTTCGCGCTCGGGCAAGTCTGCGCGGTTGTCTGCAGCGGAACTGGTTTATCGGCGTCGAATGATCGGGAACGGCCGCAGAAGAAGGGAAATGATCTCATGGACAAGTGCAAGGACATCGCCAGAATGATCTCCGACGGCATGGATCGTCCGCTGACACTGGGGGAACGCCTGCGCCTGCGCATCCACCTCATGATGTGCCGCGGCTGCAGCAATTTCGAAAAGCAGATGCAGGTGCTGCGTAACATGGCGCGCCGCTTCGGCGAGCGGCCCGAAGCAGACAAGGACAACCGAGCTGTCGGCCGCGGCAATAGCAGCGGCTAAGACAGGAAAACGATATGACGACAGCGTTTCCCCGATAGGCCGCCGCTCGCCCGCTACCCGTCCCGGCCCATCGCCGCCCAATGCCCCCGGTGCCCATCCGTTGGCGCCGCCGGCTCATCTCCCTGGGCAGCGGCGATGGCCGACCTCGTCACCGGGAGAGATGGCGGCTGGTACACGCAACCTCAAGCCGGGACGATGTCCAGCAGCGCGGAAAGATCGGGGATTTCGCCGTCCGGCGTCGCGGGGATGCGCTCGGGCGGCTGACCGCTTCGATTGCACCACAGGGCACGGTAGCCGAAGGCCTTGGCCGCGTAGGCATCCCATCCGTTTGAAGAAACGAAGCAGGCATTCTCCGGTGGAAGTTGCAGGTGCCGCGCGGCCAGACCGTAGACCTTCGGGTGCGGCTTGTATACGCGTACCTCCTCCACCGACAACACGACGTCGAACAACTCGGCTATTCCCGCGCTGGCCACGGCGGCGGCAAGCATCGCGGGCGTCCCGTTGGACAGGATCGCCAGCCTCATACCCCCCGCTTTGAGCCGCCGCAAGGTATCCGGAACTTCGGGATAGGCGCTCAAGCCCAGGTACAGGTTCATCAGTCGCTCGCGCAGCCCGGGGCGATCGATCTCGAGGGCGGCCAGGGCAAAATCGAGGGCGTCCCCGGTCACTTGCCAGAAGTCGGCGTGGTGTCCTGCCAGCCCGCGCAGCCAGGTGTACTGGAGTTGCTTGATGCGCCACAGGTCGGCCACCGGTTGCCAGTTGTCGCCCAGGGCGTCCCGGGCGCTGCGGGCGGCGCTGGTCACGTCGAACAAGGTGCCATAGGCGTCGAACACGCACGCCCGCACGGCATCAAGATTGATATTTGTCATATTTCCTCCCAAGAGACGGATTGTGATCCGGATCCTCTTACGGTTTCCGCGGACCGTTCATCGCGCCGGATCTTCCCAGCGCCGATATTCGAAGACCCGGTCGAGGGGCGTATGGAAGAGATGGTTGGCGTAGTTGCTGAGCGTCTTGACGGCGATCGCCAGCACGATCTCGAGGATCTGGCGCTCCGAGTACCCGGCGGCCAAAAACGCCTCCACGTCGGCACGCTTGGGCAAGCCCCTATCGGCAACCATGATTTTCGTGAAGGTAGCGAGCGCGGCAAGCTTGCGGTCCGGAATGGGGGTATCTCCGCGGATGGCGTTGATCACCTCGGGGGCGACGCCGGACTTCTTGTCAGCGATCATGCTGTGGGCGGAGACGCAGTACTCGCAACCGTTTTCGCGGCTGATGGTGAGGAAGATCACTTCCTGCTCCTCGGGAGTAAACCCGGACTCGCTGCGGAAGGCCGCATATCCGTTGAGATAGGTTTCCAGCAGGCCGGGCGAGTTCACCATGCGTGAGTACATGTTGGGAATGAAGCCCACCTGCGCCTTGGCTTTCTCCAGCACGGCTCTGGCCCGTAGCGGCGCGTCTTCCGGGTTTTGCGGCGCGAGAGTCATCTTGTATTGCGACAGCATGGATTTCTCCTTTCTCAGAGGGATAGGCCTATCGGCCGATCAATTATCGGACCAAACGGTCCAGAATTGGCAAAAAAACTACTCCAGGGCCCTGAGCGCAACATCCGCTATGCCCTCGATCTCTGCGGGCCTCATGCCCGCCTTGACCATCGTCCTCAAGCCGCTCACGGTCGCCACCAGGTAATTCGCCAGGGCATCGGCATTCTTGTCGAGGGGGATGTCCCCCTCGTCCTGGGCGCGGACTACCGCCGCGCGAAAAACCCGGACAAATGCGCGCGCACCATCGGCCACCAGCGCGGCCACCGCCGGGTCGCGGCTGGAGAACTCGGTTGCGGTATTCATGATCAGGCAGCCTTTGGGGGGAACCGACCGCCGCGCCTCGTCGGCCAGCGACAGAAGCGTTGCACGCAGGAACTGCCGTCCCGACGGCGCCGCCTTGAGGGCTTTCATCATTTTTCCGGCCTGCCTTTCGCGAAACAGCTCCAGGCAGCGCTCGAATAATTCGCGTTTGCTGCCGAAGGTTTGATAGAAGCTGCTCTTGGACAAGTCCATGGCGGCCAGCAGATCCTGCAGGGAAGTGGCCTCATAGCCCTTGCGCCAGAACACATCCACGGCAGCCTGCAGCGCGCGCTGCGGATCGAATTCCAACGGGCGTCCAGCACTCATGCTTGAATTATGTACCGACCGGTCCATTTGTCAACGCGGGCAGCTTACCTCATTCGCGCTGCCCTGCCGGCGGCAGGGGCTGCCGATCAGCGTACAGAGTAAACGCCGACGCACGCGAGCGCGCCAGCGCCGCGCGGATGTGTGGCGCGCCCCGGCCCGCCGAGCCGTCGCTCAGGATCGATTGGTAGAAGGCGGTGTAGAAAGCGTCCGGCTCGACGCGCACCCGCAGCACCAGGGCGGCGGCCCCGGGCGCGACGGGCGCCCGGTAGTCGAAGCGCGCCTCGCCGTCGGCGGGGATGCGCGTGTCGGCGATTTCCCGCGACAGGTCGAGGGCTACTTGGCGGGCGACGACCTGCTGCCGCAGCGTGCCCCCGATCATGCGGCCGTCGGCACCCTCTTGGTAGCCCTCCAGCACCACCCGGGGGGTGACGTAGGTGGGGAAGTGGTGGCCCGTGCCGCTGTTGCGCAGCACGAGGATAGCCGCCACCTGCCCCGCGCCCACGGCGGGCGCGCCGGCGCGGATGTCCACCCCCTGCCGCACCATCTCCGGATCATGGATGCCGCGCCACAGGTGACGGCGCTGCGGCATGTGGCAGGACTGGCAATGTCTTCCTTCCCGGGCATGGCGGCTGGCCTGCCATTCCGCATAGGTATTCTCCAGCAGCTTGCCGTTCAGGGCGTAGCCGTCGGGCTCGAACTGGTGGCACGCGGCACAGAAGCGCGAATCGCTGAAGGCGGGACTCGCCTGCCAAGCGTTGTGGGGAGACCGGGACAGGTCGCCGGCGGGCAGCGAGCCGTCGCGGCGCGGCGGACCGTACCAGGTGTAGCCGCGCAGGTGACAGGCGGCGCAGACCAGGCCTTGTTCATGCAGGGGAGTGCCGCCTCCGGAGGAGGTATCGGCCGCACCATCGGAAGTACCCGACAGGGCGCGGACCAGGCTCTCTTCCTGCTCATGCAGGGGCGCGTGGCAGCGGATGCAGCTTCGATGCTCGTCGCGTGCGTCGGCGTCCATGTTGACCAGCTGACCCAGCACGCCGGGCCCCATGGCATGGGCGTGCAGGCTGGTGCGCCAGTCGTCGAACTGGGCGGCATGGCACCCGGCGCACGATCCGGGCGTCAGGTCGATGCCGTGGGCCTTGGCATGGACCGGGGGCTCGCCCTGGGGCGCGAGCGGCCGCGCCCAATGGCGGGCGAGAAATTGCTCCGCTTCCCGGTCGGCACCCGGTACGGCGACGGGCGGCGGCGCCTCGCCGCAGGCGGCCGGGCCCAACGCAGCGGTAACAAGTACAACCCAGCGGCTCACGCGCGACATGCCATTTGCCCCCTGCCAGCGAACACCAGCGACTCCCTCCCTGGAGAAGCACCATAAACGACAAAGGGCACAGACCCTTGCCTAGACATCACGAGAACATGCCGTATTACGGTCACACCCATTACGGTCACACCACGGACTAGTTGGCCATGCCGAAGTGCGGCCGCAGCTTCACGCCCATCCAGTTGCCGGCCAGTGCCGCCGCAATCCACAGCCAGCCGTGCAGGCTGGTGGACGCGGCGCCGGAGAAGAACGCGCCGATGTTGCAGCCGAAGGCGATGCGCGCGCCGTAACCCATGAGCAAGCCGCCCAGCAGGGCGGCCGCCACGGCGCGCGCCGGCAGGCGCCCGCTCACCCGGAAGCGGCCGCCCAGGCCGGCGGCCAGGGCCGCGCCCAGGATCAGCCCCAGGTCCATCACCGAGGTGATGTCGTCGAGCACGCTCGCCGCCAGTGCCTCGCGCTGGAACGGCGCGTTCCAGAACTCGGCGCCGGCCGGATCCCAGCCCAATGCAGCCGCCGCCTTCGCGCCCCACAAGGCGAAGGCCCAGGTGATGCTCCACGGATGGCCGGCCAGCAGCAGCGTGAGGAAATTGAGGGCCGCCAGGGCCAGGGTACCCCACAGCAGCGGCCAAGGTCCGCGCCACAGGCTGGCTGCCGGCGCAAGAGCTGGCGCCTGGTTGCGCTCGCGGCGGCCGAGCAGCGCGAACGCCGCCAACAGCACGCCCGCCTGCAGGGCGCCGGCCAGCGGCCAGCCCAGCGTCTCGCCCAACACGACCGCTTCCGCGCCCGGCAGCGACTGCCACCAAGCCATGTGCAGGCTGGCCCAGAAGGAACCGCCGCAGAAGGCAGCCAGCACCAGCAGCATGCGCACGCTGCCGCCACCCGCGGTGTACAGGGCGCCGGAACCGCAGCCGCCGGCCAGTTGCATGCCGACCCCGAAGGCAAAGGCACCCGCCGCCACCTGCGTGCCCAGAGGGGCGACTGCTCCCACCACGTCGCGGCCGAAGGCCTCGCCCGCCGCCAGCACCGGCGCGAACAGGGCCGTGGCGGCCGCCAGCATGAGCAGTTGCGCGCGCACGCCGCGCAGCTCGCCGTAGAGCAGCAACCGGCGGTAGGCCGAGGTGAAGCCGAAGGCGGCGTGGCGCAGGCTCATGCCCAGCGCCATACCGACGATGAACAGCGCTGCAAGACGCCAGCCGGAGGCGGACAGGCGCAGCACCAGCGCAAGCGCCAGCAGCGCCGCCGCGGCAACCACGGGATACTGGACCGGGGCTCGGGCCGGGCCGTGGGAGACGGCAATGCTACTTGGCGACGGCATCGGCTGCGATCTTCTCGATCACCGGAGCCACCAAGCCCAGGCCGTTGGCCGCGATCGCCCGCTCCAGGCGCTGGACCAGGACCGGGTAGGGGTGTGGAGACTTGACCACCCGGGTGCCCGGATAGGGTGTAGCAATGTCTGCCCAGGCCAAAACGCTCCAAGCAACCGCGGCGATGCCCAACTTGACGACGGTGAGCGGGATGCGCATGGTGAAGTCTCCTCAAGTTGCTGCCGCCAGGGCGCGGCGCACCGCCTCGATCTGGACGTCCACCGAGATGGGCAGCCAACTGGTGATGTCCAGTTCGCGGTCCTCGAACACGTCTTGCTGCGGGTGGCGACGAGTCCACTGCGCCACCGTCGCGTCGCGCTGGGCGAGCAGCCAGGCCATCTGGGGCCGGAACAGGCGAAACATGGCGCTGATCCAGCGATTCACCGGCCATGACGGATAGGCATGGTCTATGATGAAGCGGTCGAGCATGCGCTCCACATCGGCGGCACGGTACCAGGCGTCGCCCGTCACCCAGCGATTGACCGTGAACAAGGCCCTGGGATAGCCGTATTCGTCCATGGAAATCGCAACCAGGTGGGACAGGGCTTCCGCCCTTTGCGGCCAGGTTCCCGCACCGGTGTAGGGTACCGGGGCAACATCTTCGGGCATGCCCGGCGCGCGCAAAAAAGTATGGAAGTGGCCGTGCTCCGCGGACGGGCCGCGGTGGGCATGGTAGTAATACTGAGCGTGGCTGTCGGCATCGAACACGTCATCGCTCGGGTAGTGCTCGTTCTCGTAGAACCTTCCCTGGCCGCGCAGGACCTCGCCGACGATGTTGAGCCCCGCCTTTCCCAGCACGCGGTAGCACTCCAAGATCTCGCCGCCGGCATCGGCCATGGCGCGCAGTTGCACGGGTGTGATGCCGGCAAGTTGGAATGGGAGGGAGGCCTTGGCTGCTTTCATGACCATCGCCATGGGCCGGGGGAAGAAACGCCCCCGGCGGCCATTCAGCGCCCCGCCAGCTGCCTCACTTCGCGGCGCACGGGTTCTTTGCGGCGCGCTGGAAATCCTTCTGCACCTGCGCCGTGTAGGCGGTGAGCGCCGCCAGCTCGCGGGAGTCCCAGGGCAGGGGCTTGGCGGCCATGGGTACGACCATGCAGATCTGGACCATTTCATCCATACGGATGGTCTTCAGGCCCGCCTTTTCCTGAACCATGGCCACTTTGTGGGGATAGGGCTGGGCGAAGCTGGCATTGAAGGCACCGTTGTTCTGGTGGCAGGTGTTGCAGGACATGCCGTTGGTGGACAGCTTGGTGTCGTTCCACAGCCTTTCCCCTTCCTTCCTGAGCTCGGCCGGATTGCCGGTGTAGAGCTTGGTGCCCTTGGGTCGGGTGATCAGCTTCGGGTCCACCGCCGCGGCAGCGGCGCACGGGTTTTTCGCGGCGCAGGGATTCCGGCTCTTGGGCGCACAGGGATTGCATGGATTCGCCGTTGCCGCGCCCGGCGCGGCAACGGCGAGCGCCACGGCGCCCGCCAGCGCCGCAGCCATTGGTTTCATGTTCCGATTCATGGCACCTCCTGGTCTATGGGATTCGATGGGCGCCGGCAGAAGCGGGGTCCGGGGCCAGACACCCGTCTGCCGTCACACGTAGACCGGTCGGCCGGGCCGATTCTTACAGCCATGGGTAGAAAACATGCCCGCCCGTAAGTTGTGGGCCGCCCGGCCGGTCTTATAGCCGAGGTGATCGAGGCCCGCGACCCCTACACCGGCGGCCACCTGTGGCGCGTGTCGCAGCTTTCCCTGATTCTGGCCCAGGATGCCGGGCTGGCGCCGGCAGCCGCCGCCCGGGTGGCCCTGGGCGGCTTCCTGCACGACCGGCCGGCGCGGCACCAAGATCATTGTGGTGGATGGCAGCAGCAATGGCACATCAGCCCTGGCGGCCCAGCTGGCCGACCGGTTGCTGCACGCCGACACGCTTCTGCCAGCGCGCCGACCGGCTGGTGATCGACGGATTGGCGCGCAGCCTCGCCCGGTCAGCCCTTCGACTCGGCGTCCGCAGTCGGGCTGAAACCCGACCGGCGAAAAACCTGTCAGTCATTTATGCTATCATCATGTCATTGCGCTTTCGCTCGTTCAACGGCCGAACCGCTCGAACGCGGTCCGCACGTCACAATGGCCCTTGTATCCCTGCGGGCAAGGGATTTCCTTGACCCGGATGCGGGTCCGCGCGTTTTGTGGCGCTGCCCGCGGTGTCCTGAATCACTGCGTGTCGATCATGGCAAGGGCCTGGGCGATCGCCTCCGCATCCGCCGGCCTGACCAGGCGCGCAACCTCCTGCCCGTCGCGCAGGAACACCAGTGTCGGCCAGAGCTTTACTCCGAACGAACGCCCCAGCGGCCGGCCGCTGCCATCCTCGATCTTGACATGATGTACGCGTGGGTGCGAGGCGAAGGCCGCGGCGATGAGCGGCTGGGCGGCGCGGCAGTAGCCGCACCAGGGCGCGCCGAACTCGAGCACGGTGGCGCCCTTCAGCGCGTCGACCTCGGCCCGTGTCGGTTCGGTCTGTTCAAAAGCAGTGGTCATGGCCATGGGGTTCCTCACCAGGGATCTTCGTTCCGGGTGCGCATGCGAGCACCTGTCTTGTTCGATTGCGCGGCAGGCTGATGAAATACAACGAAGTGGCGCTGCGCCAGTTGCGGCGGCTGTCTCTAGAGATATTACTTTACCAGCGATTCCCGCACCGCCACCCAGTCGAGCGCTAGCGGTTCGAAAGAGCGCGCCGGCAATGCCGCGATTTCCCTGCGCAGCGTCTCCATGCGCTCGGCCGAAGCCGGGTGGGTGGACAGGATGGAGAGGGCCGGCGCGGCCCCTCCCTCCGCCTTGGCCAGCTTGTCGAAAAAAGCCGGCATGCCGTGAGGTGAAATGCCCGCCGCCACCAGCCGCTGCAGGCCTTCCTGATCCGCTTCGGCTTCGGCGTCGCGGGAGAACTTCATCTCGGTGAGATCGGCGGCGAGGTCGCCCGCCACGGTGTTGGCAAGATCGCCCAGGGCCAGGGCCAGCAGGGCGCGCAGGCCCAGCCCCTTGATCGCCCCCTTCAGGCTGTGGCGCAGCTCCACGTGGGCGGTCTCGTGGGCCAGCACGCCGGCCAGTTCCTCCGGGGTGTCGGCGGCGCGGATCAGCCCGGCGAACACCACTACCACGCCGCCAGGCGCGGCGAAGGCATTCACTTCCGGGCGGTCGGCGACGTACCAGCGGTAGCGGTAGCGCGAGCCGGCCGTAAGCCGCGCGCCGACGGTGCGCACCGCCTCCGCCGCCGGGCCGGTTTCGATCAGGTGCATCCGGGTGCGCACTTGGGCCAGGGTCAGCTCGCCAATCCTCGCCTCCTGCTCCGGCGGCACCCGCTCCGCCACCCAAGTGGCGACGGTGTCGGCCTGCCACAGGAAAGCGGCGAGAGCCAGGAAGGGCAACAGCAGGAACAGCCCCAGCAGCGCCCAGCCGAGGCGCAGCCGCGCCTCGGTGCAGCGTCCCTTGCGGCCGGCGGCGGCAAGCTGCAGGGCTACCGGCGCGGGTGCGCCGGCGTTGAAGGCGACGCGCTCGCTCGGCTGCTCCAGGAACAGTGCATAGGCGCCATCGGCCGACTGCCAGGATACGCGCACGCGCTCGGCGTTGAAGCCGGCGCCGTCGATGCGCAGCTCGGCCGCGGGTGCCGCCAGCTCGACGGCACCGGCGGCGACGCGCAGCATGTCGCCCTCCCAGCGGCCGCTGGCCGCCATGCCGGTACCGGGCAGGGCCGGGCCGAACAGACGGCCGGAGAAGTGCGCCGTCATGGGCGGCCGGGATTACTCGTCGTCGCCACCCAGCAGGCCGCCCAGGGCCATACCGCCCAGCAGCGAGCCTTCGCCGCGCGACTGGCCGCCGGCCACGGGCGCCGACAGGATGATGCGGTTGGCCAGGCGCGACAGGGGCAGGGACTGCAGCCACACCTTGCCGGGACCGCTCAGGGTGGCGAAGAACAGGCCTTCGCCGCCGAACAGGGCCGACTTGACCTTGCCCACGAACTGGATGTCGAAATCCACCGTGGGCTGGAAGGCCACCACGCAGCCGGTATCCACGCGCAGCAGCTCGCCCGGCTGCAGGGTGCGCTCCAGCAGGGTACCGCCGGCGTGCACGAAGGCCCAGCCGTCGCCCTCCAGCTTCTGCATGATGAAACCTTCGCCGCCGAACAGGCCCACGCCCAGCTTCTTCTGGAAGGCTATCCCCAAGGACACGCCCTTGGCGGCGCACAGGAAGGAGTCCTTCTGGCAGATCAGGGTACCGCCGACCTCCGCCAGATGCACCGGCACGATCTTGCCCGGATAGGGCGCGGCGAAGGCCACACGGCGCTTGCCGTCGCCTTCGTTGTGGAACACCGTGGTAAACAGGGACTCGCCCGTCAGCAGCCGCTTGCCCGCCCCCAGCAGCTTGCCGAACAGGCCGCCCTGCTGGGAGCCGTCGCCGAACACGGTGTCCATCTGGATGCCGTCCTGCATGTACATCATCGCCCCGGCCTCGCCCACGGCGGCCTCGCCCGGGTCCAGCTCGACCTCGACGTACTGCATCTCGGTGCCGAAGATCTCGAAATCGACTACGTCCATTGCCATGATGGGGTTCTCTCGTGGAGTTGCGAAAAGCGCGATTTTAGAGCTTGGGGCTTCCTGGCGGAAACAGGACCGCAAGCAGGTTCCCTCCTTTGGAAAAGGAGGGACAGGGTGGATTTCACACGCCGAAGAAATCCCCCTCCCGTCCCCCTTTTTCAAAGGGGGAGGTCTGCCGTCAGCGCGTGATCGGCTTGTAGCGGATGCGCTTGGGCCGCGCCCCCTCCTCGCCCAGGCGCTTGACTTTGTCCGCCTCGTACTCGTGGTAGTTGCCGTTGAAGAACACCCATTGGGACTCGCCCTCGCAGGCGAGGCTATGGGTGGCGATGCGGTCCAGGAACCAGCGGTCGTGGGAGATCACCAGGGCGCAGCCGGCGAACTCCAGCAGGGCGTCTTCCAGGGCGCGCAGGGTTTCCACATCCAGGTCGTTGGAGGGCTCGTCCAGCAGCAGCACGTTGCCGCCGGCGCTCAAGGTCTTGGCCAGATGCAGCCGGCCGCGCTCGCCGCCCGAGAGGTTGCCCACCCGCTTCTGCTGGTCAGAGCCCTTGAAGTTGAAGCGGCCAAGGTAGGCGCGCGAGGGCATTTCGAACTTGCCCACGGTGAGGATGTCGGCGCCGCCTGAGATCGCTTCCCACACGGTCTTGTCGTTGGGCAGGTTCTCGCGCGACTGGTCCACCGACACCACCTGGGCGGTCGGGCCGATGACGATCTCGCCGCTGTCCGGTTGCTCGCGCCCCAGGATCATGCGGAACAGAGTGGTCTTGCCGGCGCCGTTGGGGCCAATGATGCCGACGATGGCGCCGGGCGGCACGGTGAAGCTCAGGTTGTCGATCAGCAGGCGCTCGCCGAAGCCCTTGGACACGTTCTTGAACTCGATGACCTTGTCGCCCAGGCGCTCGGCCACGGGGATGAAGATCTCCTGGGTCTCGTTGCGCTTCTGGTATTCGTAGGAGGACAGCTCCTCGAAGCGCGCCAGGCGCGCCTTGCTCTTGGCCTGGCGCCCCTTGGGGTTCTGGCGCACCCATTCCAGTTCCTTGTGGATGGCCTTCTGGCGCGCCGATTCGGCGGCCTCTTCCTGCTTCAGGCGCGCCTCCTTCTGCTCCAGCCAGGAGCTGTAATTGCCCTTCCAGGGGATGCCCTGGCCCCGGTCCAACTCCAGGATCCACTCGGCGGCGTTGTCGAGGAAGTAGCGGTCGTGGGTCACGGCCACCACGGTGCCCGGGAAGCGTGTCAGGAACTGCTCCAGCCATTCCACCGATTCCGCGTCCAGGTGGTTGGTGGGCTCGTCCAGCAGCAGCATGTCGGGCTTGGACAGCAGCAGGCGGCACAGGGCGACGCGGCGCTTCTCGCCGCCGGAGAGATGGGCCACCCTGGCCTCCCAGGGCGGCAGGCGCAGGGCGTCGGCCGCCACCTCCATCTGCTGCTCGGCGGCATGGCCGTCGGAGGCGGCGATGATCGCCTCCAGGCGCGCCTGCTCCTCGGCCAGCTTGTCGAAGTCCGCGTCCGGCTCGCCATAGGCGGCGTACACCGCTTCCAGCTTCTTCTGGGCGTCGAACACCTCGCCCAGGCCCTCCTCCACCGCCTGGCGCACGGTCTGCCCCGGATCGAGCTGGGGCTCCTGGGGCAGATAGCCGATCTTCAGCCCCGGCATGGGGATGGCCTCGCCCTCGATGTCCTTGTCCACGCCCGCCATGATGCGCAGCAGTGTCGACTTGCCTGCGCCGTTCAGGCCCAGCACGCCGATCTTGGCGCCGGGGAAGAAGCTGAGGGAGATGTCCTTGAGGATGTAACGCTTGGGCGGGACGATCTTGCCCACCCGGTTCATGGTGAAGACGTATTGGGCCATTGGTCTGATGCTGGAAATCGGGAAAGGTGGGGATTATGCAGGAACAGCCGAATTGCTGCACGCGCCCGCGGCTGCGCGTAGAATCATGCCCTTTTTCCTCTGCGACCATGTGGTTCAGGAATCTCGTCGTCTATCGCGCCGCCGGCTGGCAAATCCCCGCCGACCAACTGGAACAGGCCTTGGCACGCCAGCCGCTAGCCGCCTGCGGCGCCATGGACATGGACAGCCGCGGCTGGGTCGCGCCCAAGGGCGAGGGCGCGCCGCTGGTGCATAGCGCCGGCGGCCGCATGCTGATCGCCCTGGGCGTGGAGCAGAAACTGCTGCCCGCCTCGGTCATCAAGCAGTACGCCCAGAAGCGCGCCGCCGAAATCGAACGGCAGCAAGGCTTCCGGCCGGGACGCAAGCAGTTGCGCGAGATCCGCGAACGCGTCACCGAGGAGCTGCTGCCCCGCGCCTTCACGCGCCGGCGCACCACCTACGCCTGGATCGATCCCGCCGGCGGCTGGTTCGCCATCGACGCAGCCAACATGGCCAAGGCCGACGAACTGCTGGAGATGCTGCGCAAGACGGTGGACGATCTGTCCCTGGCGCTGGTCAAGACCCGATTCTCCCCCGGCGGCGCCATGACCGGGTGGCTGGCCGCCGACGAGCCGCCCGGCGGCTTCACCATCGATCGGGACTGCGAGATGCTGGCGCCGGGGGAGGAAAAAGCGACCGTGCGCTACCTGCGCCACCCCCTCGAACCGAAGGAGATCCAGGCCCACATCGAGGACGGCAAGCAGGTCACCAAGCTGGCGCTCACCTGGAACGACCGCATCTCCTTCGTGCTGCACGAGAACTTCCAGGTGAAGCGACTGGCCTTCCTCGACCTGCTCAAGGAACAGGCGGAGAGCCAGGCCGAGAGCGCCGACGAGCTGTTCGACAGCGACTTCGCCATCATGAGCGGCGAGCTGGCGCGCTTCGTGCCGGACCTGGTGGAGGCCCTGGGCGGCGAGCAGCCGGCCTGATACGCGACAGCAACGCCTTCCGCCTGTCGGACAGCGAGGATGCCAACGCCATCCTCGGCACCGGCGACCGGATGCGCGAAGCGTCCTCGCGCGCGATCATCACCGCGCCACCTACTCCTCGTCGCCGCACGTGCTCGGGGACGTCCTCCAGCCGCTCCGGCACCTGCCCTCGCTCCCCTGCGGCAGCCGGTCCGTGCTGCGGTCATCGAAGAAGCCTTTCACTTCTCCCAGACCGAGACCTTGGTGGCGAAGGCCAGCAGCATCATGGCGTTCGAGCATGGATGCCCCTCCCAAGCTTTGGGTGAATCCATTCTCCTTGTTCGATTCGCCAGTGCCTTCAACGGCACCCCCCTCTTCTTGATTGGATGGTGAAACGGGCCGTGTCGGCACCCCAAGCGACGGGAGGCAGCGGCGGCGGGGGCTTTCGTTCAGTGCATTCCCGAGCGCGGCGGCAGCGGCAGGGGCAGGACGGCAATACCCTCCTCCAGCAGCTCCTTGGCATCCTGCACCGAGGTGACGCCGCGGATGTTGCGTGCCGGAACTTCCTCGTAGTGGATCTTGCGCGCCTCCTCGGCGAAGCGCTCGCCGACGTCCTCGGTGCTCTCCAGTACCGCCTGCAAGAGTTTGAACAGCGCTGGAACTCCCTGCTTGTTCGGCGCCGGTTCCGCCTTGGCGCGAGCGCGCACGACGCGTGGACCGGAGGGCAGCCGGGCAACCGCCGTACTGCCGCAGGCGGGACAGCTCACCAGCCCGCGTTCATTCTGCCTGGCAAAATCCTCGTTCGAGTGGAACCAGCCCTCGAACTTGTGCTGCTGCTCGCAAACGAGATTCAGGACGATCATCGAAAGAGATAAACCGGTATTTCTGCTGCGGATTTTACCAGACAGCGTCTGGTCATCCGCCTTCTGATACTTGTGCCCGGAGCGGGAATCGAACCCGCATGGCCTTGCGGCCGAGGGATTTTAAGTCCCTTGTGTCTACCAGTTTCACCATCCGGGCGCCGGCCTTGCGCCTTCTTGCGGCCGAAGCCCCCCCCTCGGCCGGGGCTGGATTATTCCATGGGCTGGGGTTTCGGTCTATGACCGTAAATATTTCCCGGCAAAGCCGGAGGTTTTCCGCGACCAATAACAAAACAATGACTCGGCTGCGTTTCACTTTCGCCACTTTGCCAGTTTCCTCATTTTAAGGGCCTGATTGGCTGGTTTGCCGTCTGCGCGGCGAGACCGGCGACTTCGCGATTGCGGCTGCCTGCGTCGTGCTCAGCCTCACCGGCGACAAGTGCGAGCGGATCGCCATCACGCTCACCAACCGGACGTGAATGCCGCGCGCAACATTCTGGCGGTGGGGCACACCATCATGGCCTGTGGAGGGGATGTAAGACCCTACCCCCGCCTTGGTGCGGGCGGGGCGGCTCTGGCCATCATTCCGGGAGCTGCGGACGCACATGTCCCTGCGCCTTCTCCAGGCGGGCCTACCGTTCTTTGGCCGCCCGTGCCCTCGCCGCCTCCCGGGCCCGGCCTGCCGCGGCCGGGTCGGCGTCCAGACGGAATAAGGTTAAGATCTTCGAAGATCGCGTCCCGGGCGCCTTGGAGAGCGCTTTCCGCTTTGGCTGAGCGCGGCCGGACCGAATGTTCCAACCACCAACGACCAAGGAGACCCCATCATGACCAAAGGACACATCGCCGCCACTGCACCGATCACCATCGATGTCGAGGCAGGCAAGACCTACTACTGGTGCGCCTGCGGCCAGTCGAAAAGCCAACCCTTCTGTGACGGCAGCCACAAGGGCACCGCGTTCACGCCGCTAGCCTGGACGGCAGCGCAGTCCGAGCGCAAGTATTTCTGCGCCTGCAAGCAGACGAACAATGCGCCGTTCTGCGACGGTAGTCACAAGAGTCTCTCGATATGACCGCGCTTACTCAGATACGCTTCGTCTCGGGGAGGAACTGCTGGCTGGTCGAGAGATGGAAGAGAAAAACGCCTTGGCTGATCCACGCGCACTCCCCGACGCGCCTCAAGCTGAATCGCCAGACCTCAAGAGCGCCGAGTTGGCTGAGCTCGCTGCATGACTTGGCTGGCCGCACGAGCCACACCTGAACGTGTCATGCCCCCGTCGGCCGCTTCGAATTCTCCCGTCTCCAGGCCGGTGCGGTTCCTGGAAAACTGGATCAGGGCTCAACTTGATGAGCAGGAATTGGCGGCATAATACCGTCAGGTCGAAAGACGAAAAACAAAGGGAACCTCATGCTGTCAAAACGATCCGTCTTTCTGCTGTTCATCTGCTTTTTCGCTGTCTGGTTCGGAACGCTCAGCCAACGCAAGCTCGTCCGCCCGGACGAAGGCCGTTACGCGGAGATCGGGCGCGAAATGGCGGTATCCGGGGACTGGATCACGCCGCGGCTGAACGGCATCAAGTATTTCGAGAAACCAGCGCTCCAGTATTGGGCCACTGCGGCCTCCTTCGAGCTGCTGGGCGAGAGCGAGTGGACGGCGCGCCTGTGGCCGGCCCTGACGGGATATCTCTGCGTGCTGCTTGTCGGTTACACGGGCCGGCGCCTGTTCGGGCGCGAGGCCGGCTTCTACGCGGCCGCCGTGGCCGGCAGTTCCCTCCTGATGGTCGGTATGGGCCACATGAACACCGTCGACATGGGAATGACGTTCTTCCTGCAGGTCGCCGTCAGCGCCTTCCTGTTCGCCCAGCAACGCGGGTCGCCCGCCGCGCCGCGAAAGTGGATGCTGGTCGCCTGGGTCGCCCTGGCGCTCGCCGTCCTCAGCAAAGGCATCGTCGCCCTGGTGCTCACCGGCGGCACCCTGGTCCTCTATTGCCTCCTCCATCGGAATTTCACGCCCCTGCGCCGCATGGAATGGCGGCGCGGCCTCGCCTTGTTCCTGCTCGTCGCGGCCCCCTGGTTCGTGGCCGTGAGCGTTGTCAATCCCGAATTCCCGCGCTTCTTCTTCATCCACGAGCACTTCGAGCGGTTCCTGACGAAGGTGCACGGGCGCTATCAGCCCTGGTGGTACTTCATTCCCATCTTCCTCGCCGGGGGGCTGCCGTGGACGACGATGTTACCTTCGGCCTTCCGCGCCAGCGGGGACCTGCGTACGGACGAGTTCAGGCCGGGGCGCTTCCTGTCGATCTGGGTGGTCGTGGTGTTCGTGTTCTTCAGCCTGTCGGACTCGAAGTTGCCGTCCTATATCCTGCCGCTGTTTCCGCCGCTGGCGCTACTGGTGGGCGTGTGGCTGACGCGCGCCCGATCACGCGCCATCGTCGTACATCTGGCCATCGCGGCGGGGCTTGCCGGGCTGTCGCTGGCGGTAATTCTGGCCGCCAGTTATCGCCGCGGTCTGCTGCCCGACCAGGAGATCGGCGCCTACATCCCGTGGCTCATCGCCGCCGGCATGGCCTTGCTCGGCGGCAGCTCCCTCGGCCTCGCCTTCCTGAAGAACGACCGGCGGTCGCCGGCCATCGCCGCGGTCGCCGGCGGTGCAATCGTCGCCTGGATGCTCGCCATTCTCGGGCACGACGTCTTCAATCGCTCCAGTTCGGGCTACTGGATGGCCTCGCAGGCGCGGCCCTACCTCGGCCAGAACGCCACCCTGTACAGCGTCGGCACCTTCGACCATACCCTGCCCTTCTATCTGAAGCGCACCCTGACCCTGGTGAAATACCGTGACGAATTCGATTTCGGGCTGCAGCAGGAACCCAGACTGGGCATTCCCACGATCAAGGAGTTCGAGACGCGCTGGCGCCAGGACAAGGCGCCCTTCGCCCTGTTGCTGCCCGATCTGTACGATAATTTGCGGGCGGCCGGCCTCCCCATGGAAATCATCGCCCGGGATGAACGCCGCGTGTTCGTCAGGAGACCATGAACCTCATCAGCTTTTCGCTCATTCTGACCGGCGTGCTGCTGAACGCCGCGGCGCAACTGCTGTTGAAGGCCGGGACCAACGCCGTCGGCCATTTCGACTTCCAGCTCGCGAACCTGCTGCCGATCGGCCTGAAGGTCGCCTCCGAACCACACATCCTCGGCGGGGTGGCCTGCTACGTGGTCAGCCTGGTGGTGTGGATCATGGCCTTGTCGCGGGTGGAAGTCAGCATGGCCTATCCGATGCTGTCAATCGGCTATCTGGTCAACGCGGCGGCGGCGTGGTACCTGTTCGGCGAGAGCGTCACCGTCATGCGCATGGTGGGTATCGGCGTGATCATTCTCGGC
Organism: Uliginosibacterium gangwonense; assembly: GCA_020723855.1. Taxonomy (GTDB): domain Bacteria; phylum Pseudomonadota; class Gammaproteobacteria; order Burkholderiales; family Rhodocyclaceae; genus DYIB01. The sequence goes on along the minus strand of DYIB01000016.1, from coordinate 23,854 downwards.
GTCTTCATCGTCGCGCACTCATGAGCTTCCTGCCCTTCACCCGCCCGAGCATCGACGAAGAGACCATCGCCGGCGTCGGCGAGGTGCTGCGCTCCGGCTGGATCACCAGCGGGCCGCAGGTCAAGGCGTTCGAGACGGCGTTGTCGTCGTATTTCGGCGGCCGGCCGGTGCGGGTGTTCAGCTCCGGCACGGCCACGCTGGAGGTGGGGCTCGCGCTGTGCAGCGTGGGGCCCGGCGACGAGGTCATCACTACGCCGCTCACCTGGGTCGCGACCACCAACACCATCCTGCGGCTGGGCGCGAAGCCCGTCCTGGTAGACGTCGACCCGGTCACGCGGAACATCGACCTGGATCGCGCCGAGCAGGCCGTGACGCCCCGAACCAAGGCCATCGTGCCGGTAGATCTCGCGGGCCTCCCGGTCGACCGGGATCGCCTTTACGCCATCGCCGGCGCGCGCCGCCTGCGCGTGGTCGAGGACGCCGCCCAATCCATGGGCGCGCGCTGGAAAGGACGCCGGATAGGCAGCTTCGGCGACCTGGTGTCGTTCAGCTTCCACGCCAACAAGAACATGACCACCGGCGAAGGCGGCTGCCTGGTGCTCAATGACGAAGCCGAAGCCGCGCTGGCCGAAAAGCTGCGTCTGCAGGGCGTGGTACGCGACGCGGATGGCGGCATGGACGTGGATGTGATCGGCGGCAAGTTCAATCTGACCGATATCGCCGCACGCATCGGGCTGGGGCAGCTGCCGCGACTGGAAGGCTTCAACGGGCGCCGGCGGGCCCTTGCCCGGATGTACTTCGAACGCCTGCGCCCCTTGGCCGATCGAATCGGCATGGGGCTGCCGGTCGCCGATTTCGAGCAGAGCAACTGGCACATGTTCCAGGTGACGCTGCCGTTCGCCCAGCTCGGACTGTCGCGCGGCGATTTCATCCGTGCCATGCATGCGGCGGAAATCGGGACCGGTGTCCATTATCCGGCCCTGCACCTGTTCAGCGCCTATCGGCGGCTGGGATTCGACGAGGGGGATTTCCCCCATGCCGAACGCATCGGCCGCGAAATCGTGACCCTGCCCCTGTTCCCGGCCATGCAGGACGCGGATATCGACCGGGTGGCGAATGCCATGGAACAGGTTCTGCTTAGACAACGTCCATGACCCAACCAGAGCTCTCCGTCGTCATTCCCGTGTACAACGAAGAGGCCGGCCTTCCGGCCCTGTTCGCGCGGCTCTATCCCGCACTGGACGCCCTGGGCATGCGCTACGAGCTGATCTTCGTGAACGACGGCAGCCGCGACCGCTCGGCCGCCCTGTTGCGCGAGCAGTTCGAACGGCGTCCAGACGTCACGCGCGTGGTGCTTTTCTCGTCCAACTTCGGCCAGCACATGGCGATCATGGCCGGCTTCGAGCAGTGCCGCGGCGATATCGTCGTCACGCTGGATGCGGATCTGCAGAATCCGCCCGAGGAAATCGGCAAGCTGATCGCCAAGATGCGCGAAGGCTACGACTATGTCGGCGGTGTGCGGCAGCAGCGCCAAGACCCGATGTTCCGCAAGCTGGTGTCGCGCTTCATCAACTGGGTTCGCGAGCGTACCACGCTCATCCGCATCAGCGACCACGGCTGCATGCTGCGCGCCTACAGCCGTGGCATTGTGGACGCCATCAACAGTTGCAAGGAGGTCAATACCTTCATCCCGGCCCTCGCCTACACGTTTTCGATGCGCCCGGCCGAGATCGAGGTGGTGCACGAGGAACGCGCGGCCGGCGAATCGAAGTACTCGCTATATAACCTGATCCGCCTGAACTTCGACCTCATGACCGGATTCTCGCTGGTGCCGCTGCAGGTGTTCTCGCTGTTCGGCATGCTGATTTCCATAGCGTCGATCACCGCCTACGTGATCCTCATGGCCAAGCGCACCATCGCCGGGGATTTCGCCGACGGGCTGCGCGCCATTTTCGATCGGGACATCCTCGAGTACTTCCTGATCGGCATGGTGCTGTTCGGCCTGGGCCTGGTCGGTGAATATGTCGGCCGCATCTATCAGCAGGTACGCCACCGTCCGCGCTACCTGATCGGCGCGATCCTGGAGCAGAAGGCGGACGACGCTGCCGACGCCAGCGCCGTGCGGGCGATCAAGCGGTAATGGTGCGGACCGTCGTCTTCGCCTACCACGACGTGGGCGTCCGCTGTCTTTCCGTGCTCTTGGCCCACGGCGTCGACGTCGCGCTGGTCGTCACCCACGAGGACGATCCCCGCGAGAACGTCTTCTTCCACAGCGTCGCCGAATTGGCTCGACGGCACGAGCTCCCGGTGCTGATCGCCGAGTCGGTCGACCAGGCCGACCTGCTCGGGCACATCGCCCGGCTCGCGCCGGATTTCATCTTTTCATTCTATTTTCGCCGCATGCTGCCGCCGGCGATGCTCGATCTGGCGCACCGGGGCGCCTTCAACATGCACGGCTCGCTGCTGCCCAAATACCGCGGCCGGGCGCCCGTCAATTGGGCCATCCTCCACGGCGAGCGGGAAACCGGCGCCACCTTGCACCAGATGGTCGCGAAACCGGACGCCGGAGCCATCGTGGATCAGCAGGCCGTACCCATCCTCCCCGACGACATCGCCATCGAGG
>DYIB01000016.1:0-21221 GCA_020723855.1 Uliginosibacterium gangwonense | reverse complement strand
CGCCGCGGAGATGGTGCTAGACCGCGCCCTGCCCGGACTGCTCGATGGCACCGCCCGGCTGCGCCCTCAGGATCTCGCGCAAGGCAGCTACTTCGGCGTGCGCAAGCCCGGGGATGGACGCATCGACTGGAGCCGGCCGGCGGCTGCTATCCACAACCTGGTGCGGGCCGTGGCGCCGCCCTACCCCGGCGCCTTCTGTTCCACGTCTGCCGGGACCTTGCGCATCCTGCGCACCATGCACGCCCCGGGGCGTCGGCCCATGTCCGCGCGACCCGGACTATACTGCGCGGACTCGGCGTGCTTCGCCGACTGCGCAGACGGCAAGGTGCTGCGGGTGCTGGCCATGGAGCACGACGGACAGCCGCTGGGACCGGACGAATTCCGCGCCCGCTTCGGCGACGGGAAACTCTTCACTTCCTGAAACGATAGATCTTTCATGAAACGCATCCTCATCCTCGGTGTAAACGGTTTCATCGGCCATCACCTCTCCCGCCGCATTCTCAACGACACCGACTGGGAGGTCTACGGCATGGACATGCAGACCGACCGGATCGAAGAGCTCGTCGCCAACAAGCGTTTCCATTTCTTCGAGGGCGACATCACGATCAACAGGGAGTGGATCGCCTATCACGTCAAGAAGTGCGACACGGTGCTGCCGCTGGTCGCCATCGCCACGCCGGCGACCTACGTGCGCGAACCGCTGCGCGTGTTCGAGCTGGATTTCGAAGCCAACCTGCCCATCGTCCGCGCCTGCGTCGAATACGGCAAGCGCCTGGTGTTTCCGTCCACCTCGGAGGTGTACGGCATGTGCAGCGACGAGCAGTTCGACCCGGAGACCTCCGATTTGGTCTACGGCCCGATCAACAAGCCGCGCTGGATCTACGCCTGCGCCAAGCAGCTCATGGATCGCGTGATCTGGGGCTACGGCATGGAGCGCGGCCTCGATTTCACCCTGTTCCGACCCTTCAACTGGATCGGTGCCGGCCTCGATTCGATCAACGCACCCAAGGAGGGCAGCTCGCGCGTGGTCACCCAGTTCCTGGGCCATATCGTGCGGGGCGAGCCGATCAAGCTGGTGGACGGCGGCCACCAGCGACGCACCTTCACCTACGTGGACGACGGCATCGACGCCCTGATCCGAATCATCGCAAACCCGGGCGGCAAAACCAGCGGAAGGATCTACAACATCGGCAATCCGGGCAACAACTTCTCGATGCGCGAACTGGCCCGGATGATGTTGCAGATGGCGCAGGAATATCCCGAATACAGCGTCAACGCCAAGAAGGTACAACTGGTCGAGACCACCTCTGACAGCTATTACGGCAAGGGTTATCAGGACGTGCAGAACCGCATGCCGCGCATCGACAACACCTGCAGCGAACTGGGCTGGACACCCAAGGTGGACATGAAGACCGCGCTACGCAACATCTTCGAAGCCTACCGGACGCATGTGGCCGAAGCGCAAGGCCTGGTGGACTGATCCGCGTTGAAGAAGCTCGCGCTCAAGGTTGACGTCGACACCTACCGCGGCACCCTGCGCGGCGTGCCGCGTCTGGTGGGGATGCTGCGGCGCCACTCCGCGGGAGCGACCTTCCTGTTTTCGCTCGGCCCTGACCACACCGGCCGGGCCATCCGGCGCGCCCTCCGTCCGGGGTTTCTCAACAAGGTTTCGCGCACCTCGGTGGTTTCCCATTACGGGTTGGCGACGCTGATGTACGGCGTGCTCCTGCCCGGCCCGGATATCGGTCGCCGCTGCGCGGACATCCTCCGCCGGGTGCGCGAGGCGGGATTCGAGACCGGCGTCCACACCTGGGATCACGTGAAGTGGCAGGACGGCGTGGCGAGGGCCGACGCCGAGTGGACGCGCCGGCAGATGGAACTCGCGGTGCGGCGTTACACGGAGATCTTCGGCGAGCCGCCGCGGGTACACGGCGCGGCCGGGTGGCAGATGAACCGCCATGCCTACCGTCTCACCCAGGCCCTCGGTTTTGCCTATTGTTCCGACACGCGCGGCACCCACCCCTTCATCCCGGTGGTGGAAGCCGAACCGATCCCCGTCCCTCAGTTGCCCACCACCCTGCCGACCCTGGACGAACTCATCGGCGTGGGTGATCTCACGGAACACACTGTGGCCGACCACCTGCTGCGGCTGACGGCCGCCGGGGACGCCGGCCACGTCTATACCCTTCATGCCGAGCTGGAAGGCATGAAGCTGGCATCGGTACTCGAGCGCCTGCTGACCGGCTGGCGAGAGCAAGGCTACACGCTCTGCTCGCTGGGCGATCTCGCCGCCGACCTCTCCATGGCGGCGCTGCCACAGCACCACATCGACGAGGGAACCATTCCCGGCCGTTCGGGCATGCTGGCGCTTCAGGGAGACGAATTCCTCTGCGGCTTCGAAGCTGAGCCTCCCCCGAAATTTCGCCTTCCAAGAGATGGGGTATAAGACCCTGAATCACCGGAAGGAGAAGCGAAGTTGAAGAAAGATAACACCTATTGGCTCATTACCCGGGTGACCCACAACCTGTCCGAGAGCGGCTACACGACCACCCTCGAGTTGGAGATCAGGGCGACGGAGATACCGGGCTGAACAGCCACCCGATCAGACATGGGCTGCCTGCGCCAGCACCTCGGCAGCCCACTGGTTGAGACTCTTGCCGGCGGCTTGGCGTCGAATACAGCACCGGCCACCTGTGGCACCTGCTGCGGCGCATGGGCTTTTCCTGCCAGAAGCCGGAGAAGCGCGCGCTGCAACGCGACGAGGCGCAGATCGTCCTCTGGAAGCGGCACACTTGGCCTGCCCTCAAAAAAAAGCCCGGCGGGAGGGCCGCATCATCGTCTTCATCGACGAATCCGGACTGAGCGAACGCCCGAGTGTGGCGCGCACCTGGAGCCTGCGCGGCCACACGCCGATCCTTCAGCACAGCTTCACCTGGAATTAAGAAGCGCTCACAAAACGACGGGCGCCGCGACACGTTTCCGGTTGGGCTTCAAGCTCGACTGCGGACGCCGAGTTGGGCTGAAGCCCGACCTACAGCCTGCGTCATTCTGTTAGAGCCTCTAAGGCGAAGGCTTCTGACTGTTCGTGCAACTCGGCGCCTTGCTCGTGCAGTGCACCACAAAAGCCTCACGCAATTCACGCGCTGCAGCCCGCCGTTCGTGCATCGAATACCCGTTTCGTGAAATTGGCATTGTTGAGCGAATGGTCGAGGTCCATAAATGCGCTACGTCGCGCGAGTCTCTCAAAGAAAGAAGATGCGACCAGATCTCATTTTGCCCGATTGGGCCCACAAAGGAGGAAGGATGATACCCCCCAGTTTCTCCTATCGCGCACCGGCGACGGTCTCCGAGGCGCTCGCGCTGCTCAACGAGTCTGACGGTGAAGCCAAAGTCCTTGCGGGCGGCCACAGTCTGCTGCCCATGATGAAGTTCCGCTTTGCCGAGCCGGCGTTGCTCATCGACATCGGTCGAATCCCCGAACTCAAGGGCATTCGCCAGGTCGGCAACCGCATCCACATCGGCGCGATGACCACCGAAAACGAGTTGCTGGAGTCTGCGCTGCTCAAGGAAAAGTGCCCCCTGCTGCCTGAGGTGGTGCGCTGGATCGCCGACCCGCAGGTGAGGAATCGCGGCACCATTGGCGGGGACATTGCCCACGGCGACCCGGCGAATGACCATCCCGCCACCATGAGAGCGCTGGAAGCCGAGTTCGTGCTCAAGAGCGCGGACGGCGAACGCGTCGTCGCAGCGGACGATTTCTATCTCGGCACGTACTACACGCTGCTCGAGGCGAACGAGCTTCTCACCGAGATCCGCGTCCCGGTTCTGCCGCCAGGGACGGGCTACGCCTACAAGAAGCTCAAGCGCAAGACCGGCGACTTCGCGATTGCGGCTGCCTGCGTCGTGCTCAGCCTCACCGGCGACAAGTGCGAGCGGATCGCCATCACGCTCACCAACGTCGGCCCGACCCCGCTACGCGCCGAGACCGCGGAAAAATTACTTACCGGCAAGGCCATCGACGATCAACTCGTCGAGCAGGCTGCACAGTTGGCCATGGAAATATGCGATCCGGCTGAGGACTTGCGCGGAGACAAGGAATACAAGATCCACATGGCGGGCGAGATGACCCGGCGCGCCATCCGCGAAGCAATTGATCGAGCGAGGGGACGCAAATGAACGATAAGCAGGAAGTAACCTTCACGGTCAACGGAGAAAAGGTCTCGGTGGACGTGGTGCCGCGTGAGCTGCTTGTGCATACGCTGCGTGAACGGCTCAACCTGACCGGCACCCACATCGGATGCGACTCGTCCCATTGCGGCGCGTGTACGGTGGATTTCAACGGCAGGTCGGTCAAGGCCTGCACGGTTCTGACGGTACAGGCGCAAGACGCGCACATCGTCACCGTCGAGGGGCTGGCCGGTCCCAGCGGACTACACCCCGTTCAAGAGGGTTTTCAGCAAGAGCATGGCCTGCAGTGCGGGTTCTGCACGCCCGGCATGCTCATGCGCGCATACCGCTTCCTGCAGGAGAACCCGAATCCGACCGAGGATCAGGTCCGCACCGGCATGGCTGGCAACCTGTGCCGCTGCACCGGCTACCAGAACATCGTCAAGGCGGTGCAGTACGCGGCGAACAAACTGTCGGCAAGGAGCGTTTGAGCATGGGAATCCCAACGGAACACTACACACGCAAGGAGAAGCTCGGGGGCGTCGGATGCGAGCGTCGTCGCAAGGAAGACGCTCGCTTCATCCAGGGCAAGGGCAACTACGTGGACGACATCAAGCTGCCCGGAATGCTGCACGGAGACTTCGTTCGCAGCCCGTACGCCCATGCCAGGATCAAGTCGATCGACGCCTCGGCTGCGCTGGCTTTGCCCGGCGTGCACGCTGTGCTCACGGCGAAGGATCTCAAACCGCTGAATCTGCACTGGATGCCGACGCTCGCCGGCGACGTGCAGGCCGTGCTGGCGGACGAGAAGGTGGGCTTCCAGTACCAGGAGGTCGCTTTCGTCGTCGCCGACGACCGTTACATCGCCGCCGACGCGGCGGACATGGTCAAGGTCGAATACGAAGTGCTTCCCTGCGTATCCGATCCGCATCGCGCCATGGATCCCGACGCTCCCGAGATCCGGCCTGACCTCGCCGGCAAGATGCAGGGTGCCCACAGCGCCCGCAAGCACCACAACCATATCTTCACCTGGGAAGTCGGGGACAAGGCTGCGACCGATCTCGCCTTCTCCATGGCCGAGGTCACGGTCAAGGAGAAGATCTGGTATCCGCGCAACCATGGGTCGCCTCTGGAAACCTGCGGCGCGGTCGCCGCCTTCGACAAGGCCAACGGCGAGCTCAAGCTGTGGGTGACCTCACAGGCGCCCCACGTGGTGCGCACGGTGGTGGCACAGCTTTCTGGGCTCGACGAAGCGCGCGTCCACGTCGTGGCGCCCGATGTCGGCGGCGGGTTCGGTGTCAAGGTCGGCATCTACCCGGGCTATGTCTGCGCCATCGTCGCGTCGATCTCTCTGGGCCGCCCGGTGAAGTGGATCGAGGATCGCGTGGAGCATCTCGCCGCCACCGCCTTCGGTCGCGACTACCACATGACCGGAGAGCTGGCGGCAGACAAGGACGGCCGCATCAAGGCGCTGCGGGTCCATGTCTTGGCCGACCATGGCGCCTTCGATTCGTGCGCCGACCCGTCGAAGTGGCCGGCCGGATTCTTCAACATCTGCACCGGCTCCTACGACATCAAGGTCGCCTACGTCTGCGTCGACGGCGTCTACACCAACAAGGCGCCGGGCGGCGTGTCTTACCGCTGCTCGTTCCGCGTGACCGAGGCATCCTACATCATCGAGCGCATGATCGATGTGCTGGCGCAGAGGCTCGGCATCGACAAGGCCGAGATCCGCCTGAGGAATTTCATCAAGCCGGAGCAGTTCCCCTACATGTCGGCCCTTGGCTGGGAGTACGACAGTGGCAACTACGCCGAAGGCCTGAGGAAAGTGCTGGAAGCGTGCGACTACGCCGGTCTGCGCCGCGAGCAGGCGGAGAAGCGCGCGCGGGGCTATCTGATGGGAATCGGACTGTCCACCTTCACCGAGATCGTCGGAGCCGGGCCGACGAAGATCTGCGACATCCTCGGCGTCGGCATGTTCGACAGTTGCGAGATCCGCGTCCATCCCACCGGCAGTGCGATCGCGCGCTTCGGCACCAAGGACCAGGGGCAGAGCCACCGCACCACCTACGCCCAGATCCTCGCTACGGAGATCGGCATTCCTTCCGAGAACATCATGATCGAAGAGGGCGACACCGACACCGCGCCCTACGGTCTCGGCACCTATGGCTCGCGCTCCACGCCAACGGCCGGTGCCGCCGCGGCCCGCGCGGGCCGCAAGATCCGTGCAAAGGCACGGAAGATCGCAGCGCACCTGCTGGAAGTGTCCGAGGACGATCTGGAATGGGATGTGGACCGCTTCGTCGTCAAGGGCGTACCCGACCAGATGAAGACCATGAAGGACATCGCCTGGGCCGCCTACAACAATGTGCCGCCGGGGCTGGAGCCTGGCCTGGAGGCGGTCGACTACTACGACCCGCCCAACATGACCTATCCCTCCGGCGCCTACCTGTGCGTGGTCGACATCGATCGCTACACCGGCGAGGTCAAGGTCCGCCGCTTCTACGCCCTCGACGACTGCGGCACACGGATCAATCCGATCATCATCGACGGACAGATTCACGGTGGCTTGACCGAGGCATTCGCAGTGGCGATGGGTCAGGAGTTGCCCTATGACAAGGAAGGCAACCTGCTCGGCGCGAGCCTGCTCGATTATTTCATTCCCACTGCGGTGGAGACGCCCAAGTACGAGACCGACTTCACGGTCACGCCTTCGCCGCACCATCCCATCGGTGCCAAGGGAGTCGGGGAATCCCCCCACGTCGGCGGCGTGTCGGCGTTCTCCAACGCCGTCATCGACGCGTTCTCCCATGTCGGCGTCACGCACATCGACATGCCCTACAAGTCGTGCAATGTCTGGAAGATGCTGCACGCATTGGGCCTGGACAAGCGCGAGTAAGTTCTCCCGCCGGGGTTTCTGCCAACACTCATGGTCTGTACATCCGGGCCGCCGTGCCCACAGACCGAGAAGGAGTCATCATGGAAGTGAAGATACAGAAGGTGTTTCCGATCGCCGCACGCGCCGAAGCTGCATGGAAGGTGCTCACGGACATCCGCGCCGTTGCGTCCTGCATGCCGGGCGCAGCGATTACCGACCAGCTCGCGGACAGGAAGTACAAGGGCAACGTCAAGGTCAAGGTCGGTCCGGCGAGCGCGGCGTTCGACGGCGAAATCGAGGTGCTCGGCCTCGACGCCAACAGCATGGAAATGCGCCTGCTCGGCAAAGGCCAGGACAGCAAGGGCTCCTCCGGCGCGAGCATGGAGCTCACGGCGCGCATCGTCCCGGTGGATGCCCACAACTGCGAGCTGCGCGGCGACTCCGTCGTCGCGGTCACCGGCAAGTTCGCCAACTTCGGCGGACGCATGATGGAACAGGTGTCCGAGCAGATCCTCAAGCAGTTCGCTGCCAACTTCGGCAACCGGGCAATCATGGCACAAGGCGATCTGGGCGATCCGACGGTGGACAAGAAGGCAGTGGCGGAAGCTGCGGCGCGCGTGGCCGAACAGTCGAAAGAGCTCAGCGCCCTGTCCTTCCTGTTCGCCCTCATCAAGGGGTGGTTCTTGCGTCTTTTTCGTCCGGCCTGACCGATGCAACCAACCGCTTCTCCCGTCCCCGGCAACGTGATCTTCATGCCCAACCCGGTCCAGGCGCTGCGCGCCGCGCTCGAGAGCCACGGCTACATCGCCGACGGAAGCCTGGCGTGTACGCTCGCCCTCGCCGAGCAACTGAAGCGCCCGTTGCTGCTGGAAGGGGAGGCGGGTGTCGGCAAGACGGAGGTGGCGAAGGCGCTCGCGGCCGTACGGACATGCGAACTGGTCCGCCTGCAGTGTTACGAAGGGCTGGACGTGCACAGTGCCGTCTATGACTGGAACTACCAACGGCAGCTTCTTTCCATCAGGGTGGCGGAAGCGAATGCGCCGCGCGATGCGGCGCCGGCGATTGCCGAGGACGACATCTTTTCGGAGGGGTACCTGCTGCAGCGTCCCCTGCTGCGTGCCCTCACCCAGGCGGTCGCGCCGGTTCTGTTGATAGACGAGATCGACCGTGCCGACGAGGAATTCGAGGCCTACCTGCTCGAGATCCTGTCGGATTTTCAGGTGAGCATTCCCGAATTGGGCACGATCAAAGCCACCACCGTCCCGTTTGTCATCCTGACCAGCAATGGAACGCGGGAGCTCTCCGACGCCCTGCGCCGTCGGTGCCTCTACCACTACGTGGAATTTCCCTCGCACGAGCGGGAAGTGCAGATCGTTCTGTGCCGGGTTCCGGGCATCGGCCGCATCCTCGCCGGGCAGGTCGTGAGCTTCGTCCAGGAGCTTCGCCAGATCGAGCTGCGCAAGAAACCGGGGATCGCCGAGACCCTGGACTGGGCGGCCGCCTTGCTCGGGTTCAAGACCGAGAAGCTGGCCAACGAGCCGGAGCTGGTGCTGGAAACCCTTTCATGCCTGATCAAGACCCGCGAAGACCGCTTCGAGGTCACGCCGGACCTCGTCCAGCGCCTGGTCGCGCGCGTTGCCTAGCAGCCATGTGATGCTAACGGGATACACTATTCCCTGCGACGGCCTCGAACTACGCCTTGTCGAGCGCTTGGCGGGGTTCGCACGAACCTTGCGCAATAACGGCTTCTGCGGCGGACTCGCGGAGTCCATCGACATCGCACGCGTCGCTGCGCTCGGCCATCTCACCGATCCGCGCATCATGCGCTGGCAGCTGCGCAGCCTGCTTTGCAGCAATCGTTTGGAATGGCGGTCGTTCGACGAGTTGTACGACCACTACTGGTTCGCGACGCGGCGCCGCACGCGGATCAGGGAAACCGCTCGCGCGACTTCGAGCACACGACGTCCGCTCCAGATTCGCGATTGGCCCGCAGCGGGTGCCACACAGCCCGCCCAGGCCGCAACGAACGATGTTCGGCTCGACTCTCTCCCCCTTGGGCCAGGGAATCGCGACGGCGAGACCGTCCGTTCCCTGGCATCCTTTTTCGAATCCGCGGGAGAACGCGATTTCCGTTCATTTCGCGATGCGAGGGATCAGCGTGCGCTTGAGCAACTCGTCGATCGCATCGCCCGCAAAATCCGGCGCCGCCTCCTGGGGCGGCTCAAGCGCCACCGGGGCGGGCCCTTGCTGGACTTCGCAACGACGATCCGCAATGCACTGCCGACGGGCGGAGAGTCTGTCCGGCTGGCATGGCGGCGACGCAAGCCGCGGCAGCCGAAGCTGGTGCTGGTGATGGATGTCAGTGCGTCGATGAATCCATACAGCATGCTCATGCTGCGCTTCGCCCGCGGCCTCTGCAGCGCACTCACACAGATGCGCGTGTTCGCCTTTCATACCCGCCTGGTGAACCTCACCGCTACGCTGCACGAGTCGTCTGACCAGCGCATGGCCGCGCGCCTCGAAGCCATCTCCGCCGGGTGGTCCGGCGGGACCCGCATCGGACCGGCCTTGACCGAGCTCGTCGAGCGCCACGGCAAGGACATATTTCGCTCGAAGCCAAGCCTGATCGTGGTGAGCGATGGCCTCGACACCACCGAACCCGAGATCCTGGTCAATGCTCTGCGTCGCATGAAACCGCATTGCCGTCGGGTCTATTGGCTCAACCCATTGCTTGGGCGCGAGGGTTACGAGCCCAAGGCACGGGGCATGTACTGCGCCCTGCCCTACCTCGACGCCTTCCTTCCAGCCCACAACCTGAAAAGCCTGCTCGCCCTGGAGCCGTTGCTACTACGTTGCTGAGGAGACCGATATGACGCAAGAAATCGACATCCTGGAACAGTCTCTGGCAATGCGTGCCCAGGGTCGCCCATTTGCCCTAGCCACCGTGGTGCGTTGCACGCCGCCGACCTCGGCAAAGCCCGGCGCTAAGGCGCTGATCCTACCCTGCGGGCATATCAGCGGCTGGATCGGTGGCGGCTGTGTCCAGCCAACCGTGAAGCGCGTCGCCAAGCGGGCTATCGAGGAGGACAAGACTTACCTGGTGCGCATTGCGCCGGATGGCCAGTCCGTCGAGGACGAACATTACCTGGAGTTCGCCATGACCTGCTCCAGCCAAGGCACATTGGAGATACTTGTGGAACCAATACTTCCTCAACCGTGGCTCCTGGTTCTCGGCAAGTCGCCGGTGGCCAGAGCGATACCGTTTTTTGCCGCACGCGTCGGGTTCTCCGTCGCGGTGGCCTTTCCGGGGCTTGAGGCGGACGCCGTCCCGGGTGCGAACCGCGTCATCGACGGCTGGAGCCTGCCACCCGAGATCGGCCGTCCGGTCTTCGTCGTGGTGGCGACTCAGGGCGAGCGCGACGAGGAGGCTCTCGCCGCCGCCGCGGCACTCAACCCGCGACACCTGGCGCTGGTGGCGAGCGAGAAGAAATTCATCAAACTCAAGATCGCCTTGCTGGAAGGCGGCACAAGCCCGGATATGGTCAGATCCATCTCGGCGCCCGCCGGGGTGGACATCGGTGCAGTGACCGCAGAGGAGATTGCCCTGTCGGTCGTGGCCGGCTTGGTTCGTGACCGCCGTACCAAGGCAACGCCCGCGCCGGCGCCCTATCTGCCGGTGGCGCAGCCTGCCGACACGGGTTCCGCGATCGATCCGGTGTGCGGCATGACGGTAGGCACTCAATTCGCAAAGCATAAAACCGAATGGATGGGTGCAGAGCACTACTTCTGCTGCGAGGGCTGCCTGAGCGCCTTCCGGGAAAACCCTACCAAATACGCGCCGGCCGTGGGCTGAGCGATGGGCACATTCTCCGCAGTCCTGCTCGCGGCCGGCGAGTCTCGCCGCATGGGCAACGCCAACAAGCTCCTGCTGCCGCTCGAGGGAAGGCCATTGGTGGCGCGGACCCTGAGCACGCTATCGAGCTGCCGATTCGAGGAAATCGTCGTCGTGCTCGGGCACGAGTCCGATATACTCGCCCGGGCCGTTCGTCCCTGGTGCGAACAGAAGGCGCCCCGCGTCTCGGTCGTGGTCAACGCGGACTACCGGGAGGGCCAGATGACCTCGGTGACCTGCGGCGTGCGTCGCCTGGTCCGCCCGGTGGACGGAATCCTGGTATGTCCCGGGGACATGCCTCTGATCACGCCATCCGATATCCAGGCATTGCTACATGCCAGCGAAATGCGCCAGGCATCGATTCTGATTCCCACCTACTGCGGCCAGCGCGGAAACCCTGTCGTCATTTCCTACCTGCACCGCAACGAGATCGTCGCCCACCGCAATCTCGGTTGCAAGTATCTGATTGCGCGCAATCCGGATCTGGTGGCGACCTTCGAGACGGGCAATGCTCACTGCATCACCGATATGGATACGCCCGAGGACTACGCATCCGTGGCGGCTGCACTCGAATCGAACGTGCCTGTCTGAATACCCAATCGGGTAACGACGCCCTGGAGGAATTTTTTCATGAACGACGAGCTGGTTCGAGTCATCTCATCACTCAACGCGGAACGGATCGCCTATGCGCTCGCCACGGTAGTCGAGACGGTCGGGTCCGTGTCTGCCAAGCCATCCTCGCGCGCGGTGATCGACGCCCGGGGGCGTCTGCTGACCGGATGGGTTGGGGGTGGCTGCGCCGAGTCGGCAACCTGCAAGGCTGCGCTGGAGTGCATGGAAACGGGGGAAACCACGATCCTCGATATCGATCTCGATGACGAGGTCTTGGGCGCAGGGATGCCGTGCGGCGGGCACATGCGCGTCTTCGTCGAGCCGGTGCTGCCGCGGCCCCAGCTCTGGCTCATGGGGCACGGCCGCGTGGCGGAAGTGCTGTGCACATTGGCCGATCTCATGGGATTCGATGTGATTGTCAACGATACGGCGGTCACCCGGGCCCAGTATCCAGCAGCCAAGCGGCTGATCACCGACGACCTCGACTATCGGCAACTCGCCCCGGCAGAACACGATTTCGTCGTTATCGCCTCGCAGCACAAGGGTGACCACGAATCGATGCAGCGCGCACTCGCCTGCAAGGCGCGCTATATCGCGCTGATCGCCAGCCGTAAACGCTCGGGCCTGGTGCTCGAGTACCTGCGGGAGCGCGGGGTGGATGCCGACAGCCTGGCACGGGTTGTCGCGCCGGCCGGGCTCGATCTGGGTGCGCGCACGCCCGAAGAGATCGCCCTGTGCGTCGTCAGCCAGATGGTCATGGTGCGGAGGGGCGGTTCAGGCGGCGACAAGAAGGCACTGGTCCGGGCTCCGGCGGGTGCGGACCTGCGCACGATGCGCCGGAGGACGGCATGAGCGCCCGGGAGTACGTGCGCCTGGAAGCATTCGTAGACGACATTCGCACCCACTTTCCCTGCTTCTCTTCCCCCGAGTGGGAAGGGGTGCATTACCTGGACAATGCCGCCACGACGCAGAAGCCGCAGCAGGTCATCGAAGCCATATCCCGGTCGATGAGGCGGGGCACGGCCCCTATCCACCGCGGGCTCTATCCCTTGGCGGAAACGGCCACGCAAGGCTACGAGCGCGCGCGCAAGACCATCGCCGGATTCATCGGGGCACGAAGCGCCAAGGAGATCGTATTCACCCAATCGGCCACCGCCGCCATCAATCATGTCGCCGAAGGCTGGCTGAAACCGCGGCTGCGGCCCGGCGACGAAATCTGCGTGACGCGCATGGAGCACCACTCGAACCTGCTGCCGTGGCAGCGGCTGTGCAGAGCGCACGGCGCGAAGCTGCGCTTCATCGAGCTCAAAGAAGACGGCCGCCTGGACTTTGCCTCAGCACGGTTATGCATCAACCCGAAGACGCGCTTGCTCGCGCTCGCCCACGTTTCGAACGTTCTCGGCACAGTCAACCCGATAGCGGAACTGGCCGCTATGGCCCACGAGGTTGGCGCCCACACACTCGTCGATGCGACACAGTCCGTCGCGCATCTTCCGCTCGACGTGCAAAACCTCGGGTGCGACTTCCTGGTGTTCTCCGGACATAAGATGTATGGCCCCTCCGGCATCGGCGTGTTGTGGGGGCGTCACGCCCTGCTCGACGACATGGAGCCCCTGCTCCTGGGGGGCGGCATGGCCAGCACGGTGAATGAGGACATCGCGCAATGGCGGAATACGCCGGATCGGTTTGAAGCAGGTTCGCCCAATCTCTTTGGTGCCGTTGGCCTGGAGGCCGCGGCAGCGATGCTCATGGCGGTCCGGAGACATGCGCTATACGACAGGATCGAACAGTTGAGCGAGTACATGCTCGATTCGTTGCTGTGTATGCCGGGATTGAGGCTCCACGGACCCGCGAGCCCGCAGCAGCGGCTGGGAATCTATTCCTTTCGACTGGCCGACATTCACGCCCACGACGTGGCTGCCGCTTGCGGCGAAATGGGTGTTTGCGTCCGCGGTGGCAACCATTGTTGCCAACTGTTGCATGAGTGCCTAGGTGAAACGGGCAGCGTGCGCGCAAGTCTTGGCATATACAACACGGCCGACGACGTGGACGCCCTGGTGTCTGCCCTCTACTACACGCAAAAGCACATGCAATGACCACTCCAATTCTCGGGAACGAAGCGAGTGCAGGCCGGAGCGCCCAGCGAGGCCTCCTGCATGCGTTCCTTTTGGACCACTACAAGCGGCCGCGCAACCGGCGCGATATTGAGCGTCCCACCCACTCCGGCACGGGGAACAACCCATTCTGCGGAGATTACATCGAAGTCGCTCTCGTGGCATCGGACGGTTTGGTCAGCGATGCAGTGTTCAGGGGACGAGGATGCTCCGTTTGCATCGCATCCGCTTCCATGATGACCGAGTTGGTCAGGAATCAGCCGATGCAATACGTTCGTGACTTGTGTTCCGAATTTACGCGCTGGGTGGATGACGATGAATTTTCGTGGGAGGTGCCAATGGAACTCGAGCCGCTCACGCTCGTTCGGGGGCATTCCGCCCGCCGCAAGTGCATGGCTCTCGCCTGGGAGGCACTTGCCAATGCGATGCGGTGATCCGCTCGCGCCCGCCCGAGCGCGTTTCGCGTGTGTCGCGCTTTGTGCGCTGGTTCTGACAGCAGTGGCGATCGTGGGTCGATTGCTGGAGTTGCGGTCGCCGGTCGATTGGCAAGTTCTGATCGGCGCCGGTACGGTCCTCGGCTTCGCGCTGGTGCGCCTGGCGCTCTCGATCGATGCTTGTGAATGGGTCACAGTCTGCTGCTGGATGCTAGTGCCGGGATACGTCGGAATGCTTGGAGGGCTGATGTTGGACACGGAAGGCAGTGGCTTCATGCAGCTTCTGGCCCAGTGTCGCATCGACCGCAAGGCCGGTTTCGACAGTATCCTCAGCTCCTTCTCGAATATGCCTATAGCATATATCGCGATGATTGCGGGATGTCACGGAGGAATCTGGGCACGGCAGAAGCTGTCATCCTTCAGCGGAGCGGTGCCTCCGCCCCGCCCGTGCTTCCTGGCCATCAACCTCGGCATGACTGCTGGTATGGCGCTGGGACACTGGGTGGCCACCGCCTTCGCGGCAGACCTTCCGATCAGGGCTTATGGCGCGAACCTCTTGCTGTGGATGCTGGTGGGCATGTCGTCAGGGCTGGTCGCAAGCTACAGAACACGCGTGAGAGAGTGTGTTCCGCCCGGTCGCAGTCCAGTCGTGTTTCTCGGGAAAGGAATGGGGCATGGTGCCCGCCGGTCGCACGCCGTTGCAAAGGAGTAACGATGTCTTTCTCGCGAGGAGCAGTGCTTCGGCGACCGCTTGTCGCCGTAAGAGGAGTTGGAGAGATCGGCTCCGAGATTGCCCTTGTCCTGTGCCGCATGGCGCGCTTCCCTGCCGATCCTTGGCCGCCCAAACTACGAGAGGTGATGCCGGTGGCGGCAGAGCGCTCGATGCGAAGCCGCTCCGGGAGGAAACGGTCCAGGGGCTTGCCAATCACCTTGTCTGCCTTGCAGCGGAACAGGTACTCCGCGGCGGGGTTGAACATCATAACGTTCTGCTGCTCGTCCACGGTGACGATGGCGTCCATTGCGGAATGCAGAATGCCCTCCAGGCGCGCCTGACTCTTCTTCAGGGCTTCGAGGCTGCGCACCCGCCCGGTCACGTCGCGCAGGATTGCCGTGTAAAACTTCTCGCCATACAGGATGATCTGGGAAAGATGATTTCGGCGGCCGCGTTGAACAGGACAATTTTCTCGTCCTCGTCCACCGTGATGATCGCATCCATCGCCGAATTCAGGATGGCCGAGAGCCGCGCCTCGCTTTGCTGCAGGGCCTCCAAGAGCCGTTCCCGTTTGCGGAACTCTTGCGTCATATTGGGCTATCTCGCTCAAGTGTCCGAATGTCGAGCAGCGAGTATCCGTTCGGCGTTGATGCGGTTCAGCGCGGCATGGCAACGCACTCTCTCTGGTGTTTATCTTGCGTGACGACGCACGCTACACCAGCCCAAGGATTTCTTTCAGTTCCTGCACCTTGCTTCTGCTTATCGGGACACGTGCGGCATTATCGCCCCGCATCACCATAATGTATTGATCGTCGATCTTCTCCAGTGTGTCGGCATGCCGGATGTTTATCAGATGGCATCTATGCACGCGGACGTATTGCTCCCTGTTCAATCGTGTTTCCATGTCGGATAACGAAAGATTGCAGAAATGGCTCGTATTGGACGTGTACACCTTGGTGTAATGCCCGTCCGATTCCATATGGACAACGTCATCGAGATCCAGCAGCAGGACTCTGTTCTTGCTGTAAACCGGTAACTTGAACAGCAGCCTGGGTTTACCCTCCCTATCCCCCTCCTGGCGCGGCTTGGTGGTAATGTCGGTCAGATCGTAAAACAGCAAGCACGTGCCGACGACTTTACTTTCCGACAAAAGCTTGCTCACTTTGATAAGCAACACCTTGTCTGGGATGTTGATCATCATTGTCATGGGCGGCGGAGAGTCCATCGGGCATGCGGCAGCCTTCTCGGCAGATTGAAGAAGCCATTCGATCTTCTCTCGGCTTTTTCCCGGGTGGAGTTGAAAGACGCTCTTGCCGATCGGATCTCCCCGTATTCCACCCAAGACTCGAATTCCCACATTGTTCAACGCCTGAACATTGTTCTCAGCATCAAGGAGAACAACACCGGGGTCAAATTTTTGGAGTTTGTATTCGAATGTCTCCATCTGACTCCACCTTGCGCCAGAAGCAATAGACTCTTGCGGCCAAGGTTTCCTCTCGACCTTCGCCACGCCCGAGCCAACCATTGCTTCATTATCGACCAACTCTCAAGCCATTGAAACGCATTTGATGCACTGATTTGGCAGCGGGGAGTCTTCGCGGTCGTTCACGCAGTTACCGAGGAAATGGCGAAAGCGCTTTCGCCCTGACAGCGCCCTAGAAACAGCGGTAACTGCTTGAATAAATTGGAGGCGGGGGTCGGAATCGAACCGGCGTACACGGCTTTGCAGGCCGCTGCGATCTTTTATTATCAGACAGATACTTATTTTTCCACTCCAATTTACCGTGATTGCGCGAAAAGTCCCGTCCTTCAGGGCGGGGATGGATAGCGGGATATTGAGGCGGGTTCAATGCCGGGCGGCGCTCGACGAGGTCTATCCGCATTCGAGCGGCAGGCGAATCTGCCGCGCCGCCTGCCGGTGCTCCAGCACCTCCGTCACCTCGTAGTCGGTGCGCACGCCGGCCAATGAGGTCTGCCATTGGCGCACGCGCACCATGCAGATCAGACTGTCGCCTTTGGCAAAGCGCTCGATGTTCTGATCGACGCGCGAGAGGAACCACTCATCGGATATGGTGGCGTGGATCGTCGCCGCGCCGTCGTAGAGCCGCCACTTGTTGTCTTCCTTGAAGGCCAGCGAGACGATGGAGAAGGCCATCTTGCGCACGTCGTCCAGGATCAGGTCGTCCTCGACGGCAGGCATGAAAAAGCAGGCGCGGTCGCCCTTGCCTGCGATGAAGTCGATGCGCTCATCGGTGCCGCAGGCGAAGGTGTCGATGCCTTCACGATCCAGCGGAGAAACGAGCTTGTCGATGGCCTCGCGCACCGCCAAATCCTTGAGCAGGGCCAATACGGCCAGCTCGATTTCGATGGCCTCGTCCTCGACATGCAAGATGGCGGTTTTGTCCTTCGCTTCGACCTTCTCGATCTTGCGTCCGCGCAGCCATTTGAGCACGGCCAGCAAGCCGCGCTTGCCTTGCCACGCCACCAGCCCGAGCGCGCCGAGGATTTCGAGCGCATTGGCGGCAGCCGAGGCATTCTCGCCCGCGAAGATGTCGCGCACCTTGAGCAGCCAGTCGGTCGCCAGGGTGAAGTCGATACCGAAACTCCCGGTGCGGAAACTGGCCTTGACCGAGGTTTGCGCTTTGACGTGTTCGCCATGCAGGGCGCGCGTGGCGGCATCGAGCAGGTCGCCGGCCGCCAGCAGGGCAGGGGCCAGCTCGCGCACATCCATCGTGTGCTTCTGCAAGGCCGGGCCGTCGTAGGTGACGCGAAAATGGCTCATTGCGCAAGATGCCAGAAAGCGTTCAACCTGCCATGCTACTACAGGCTCTTCAAGCAGTCGATGCCAAACCCACCTCTGAGGGAACCGGGTTGAGCTTCGCCCCATCACGCGACGTCAGCGCTGCCACAATTGCGCATTGCCTAGAATTCCAAGACAATTCGATAAAGCTGGCCAGTGTCAACATCACCCTGCTGGCCGCGCAGTGGATTGGCGTGCTGCTCGTGGCGGGGCTGCTGTACGTGCTGGCCGGCAATCGCGCCTGAACACTTTCAACCACCACAAGGGGACAACATGAAGAAAACTGCCTTGCTCATCCTGCTGTTCGCCTGCGGCGCGGCTGGCGCCGACCAATACGTGCGCGGCCACGTGCGCCGCGACGGCACCTATGTGCCGCCGCATTACCGCACCCAACCCGATTCGTCGCGTCTGAACAACTACTCCACCCAGGGGAACGTCAACCCCTATACGGGACAGCGGGGCAACGAGCCGCTGTTCGAGCAGCCTTCGTATCGGCCGTCGGCGCCGGCCTATCCATCGTATCCCGCCAATCAGCAGCCCTACCGCGGCTACCGCTGAAGTCCTCGGGCCGCCGTGGGGCGGCCTGTCACCGCCCCAGCCGCTCCCGGGCCTGCTGCGCCGCCTGCCGCTTCTTCTCCACCTGGCGCGCGATCGCGGCGTCGCGCCGCGCGACATCCTCGAGCCCAGGCGACTCCAGGCGGGCATGGGCGCGTGCGATGCGCCGGATGTTCTCGTCCAACTCCTGGTTGGCGCGCCGCAGGTCCGCGGCCACGATCGCCTCCAGGTTCCGGCGCGGGTAGGTGGCCACCTTGAAACCGACGGCCGAGGCCACCGCCTGCGACGGGGTGCGCACTTCGCCGAAGATCCCCTCCTTCTGCGTCACCGCCCGCTCGATGCCCGTCCAGCCCCAGGTCTGCATCTGCCCCGGCTCGTCGGCCAGCAGATAGCCCACGGGATTCGGCACCGGCAGGTTGGGCGCAAAGCCCTTGAAGACGTAGTCGGCCATCTTCACCACCTTCTCACCGGCGGTATCGGTATTCTTCACCAGTTCCTTGCCGGTGAAGCCGCTCTTGTTGAGCAGCAGCTCAAACAGCATGGCCACGGGACCACCGGGGTTGAGCATGGGCGGCACCGGGAAGACGCCATGGCCCTGGTCGGTGTCCACAATGTCGCCCACCGGCACGAAGCGCCGGATATCCAGATACACGGGGTCATCGCCGTGGTTCCACGGCATGCGGACCATCTTGGGCACGATGCCCCAGATGCGCCCCTGCTTCTCCTTCGGCAGCAGCCGCCGCAGCCGCTCCTCCTTCTCCGGGTCGTCGCCGGCGGCCAGCGAGCCCAGCGCCGACATGCCGCCCCAGAAGGCCATCAGCTTGGCCAGCTTCCAAGGCTTGGTGCGCGCCGTCTCCAACAGCATCGGCAGCGCCCGGTAGGGGAAGGCGATGAACGGCAGCACCGTCGAGCGCAGCGCCTGGATCCAGGGCGCGTTGATCTCGTAGTTCAGGAAGGCATCGCGCGCCAGCTTGCCGGCCGCCGCGTCGTCGTGCCCGTGGCGCAACGCCTTCAGGAACACCGCCAGTCGGAAAATCTCATCCTCGGCCGAGTAGGCGTTCTTCAGCGCCTCGTCCGCCCTGCTCACCGGTCGCGTGAGGCGCGACACGATGGCCAGCACCTTGGCCATGTTGCCGGACTCGGCCGCCGCCTCGAAGCGCTCGGCGCGCAACTGCTCCAGCAGCGGCGCAATGGTCTTGCGCCCCAGTTCGTTTTGCATGAACATGCCGTGCAGGGCGCCCGAATCCTGGAAGCGCTCGTAGAGGGCACGTGCCGCCGGCTCCTGGCTCGCGAACACGCGCAGCGCCTCATACAGATCGCGCGCCCGCAGGTCGTGCCAGTCGGCCATGATGAAGTTGCCGACGATGTTGTTCACGTGGGTGCCGATGGAGCGCGCCGTCTTGTTGGTCTTCCAGAAACCGAGCACGTCGTGCCAGAACTTGCGCCCGGCTTCCAGCAGCGGATTGTTCAGGGTGAAGGGCACCGTCTGCCGGATGTCGTTCCATACCGGCCCTGGGACATAGATCCCGGCCAGGGCGCCGTAGCGTTTCACCGTCGTGCCTGGGACGGTGCTCTCGGGCACCCGCACCCAGGAGCCCGGCGCGTAGGTGGACAGCAGGTTCTCCGAGGCCTCGACCACATCGCCTTCCGGCTCCGTCCGGCCGAAGTTGCCCGCCACCCAGTCGAAAAAGCGGCCCAGCTCCACGTCGTGGATCATGAGCTGCAGCGTCTTCGCCACCGCATAGCGCACCTCGTCCAGCTCGCCCAGGCGCTGGCGCTCCTCCTGCGTCAGGTCGCGCCACATGGTCACCTTGCCGCCGGCGACGTCGCGCACTTCCCACACCCCTTGATGCACCCAGGCAGAGAACTTCGCCGGCACCGGCTCCGATGCCGGCCAGTACACCACCTCCCGCAGCTTGCCCAGGGGCTTGGACTCCATGCCCGGCAGCGGCTCCATGGCCGTGCCCGAGGCGTCGCGCCGCTCGAAGCGGATGAACTTTGCGCCCTTCAGGCCCTTGTCCGCCTGGCCCTCCTTGAGCTTGCGCCCCCACCACTCGGGCGCCTGGGCGGCGATGCGGTCCATGGCCACGTCCTCGAACAGGCCGCGCCCCTTGTACTGCTCGCCGCGCAGGCGCATGGCCCGGCTGTTGAGTGCCCGGCGCAGCACGCCCTCCTCGTTGAACACGTGCTTGGCGTAGGTGCGGTGCAGATAGGCCAGGTTGTTGCGCTCGTAAGCCTCGGCCGAGAGCTGGCCCAGGCGCACCGCCTCCTTGCCCAGATCCGAGATGAGCGTCTTCAGCTCGCCCAGGATCTTGCGCGAGGCCTCCGGGAGTTGCGCCAGCAGCACCCGCTCGGCGGCCGTGTCCGGCTTGGCCTGCATCCAGTTGTAGGCGATGCGCGACTCCGCGCGGGTAAGTGAGCCCAGCGCCTCCACCATGTTGTGGGTGCGCCGCACCAGGGCAGCCTGGGCGGCGCGCATCTCGATCTTCCGGTTCTTATAGCTCTCCGCCAGGCCGTAGTCGGAGACGATCCCCGCCTTCACGTACTCTGCGGCGCGCTTGACCCCTTCCGGCGCGATCTCGCCTGCCCACGCCAGCAGCCTGTCGTGGGTGGCGCTCACCAGGCGCGACAGTCCCACCATGTCCGAGGCCTTGCCAGCTAGCAGGAAGGGCACACGGAAGGCCTTGTCCATCAGCGACACATCATCCGCAAAATCCCGGCCCGCGGGCGGCCTCAGCCGGGCGCGGCGCAGTTCGGACATGAGCTCGGCGGCCCGGGATTCCAGGCCTTTTGGGGGGGCTACTTCGCCCGGTGAATCCGAGCCTTCGGATACGCCTTTTGCAAGTAGCCGAGCGCTTCGTTCTGATCTTGCTTTAGCGACTCGATTTCGGAGTTCGTCAGTCGTCCGGAAACCGATGAGGTATTGGGCTTCCGAGGCCGTGAGGGCGCCCGGCTCGATGCCGAAGAGATTGCGGATTTCGTCTCCATGGCGGGCCTCCAATTCTGCCTCTTTTGAAAAACCAGTGGGTAGTGCGCCGCCCGAGGCCGTGGGTCAAG
>DYIB01000015.1:25652-43769 GCA_020723855.1 Uliginosibacterium gangwonense | reverse complement strand
GTGGGCATCGTGCGCACCAGCAAGCGCCTCGAACGGGCGCAGCACCGCATACGCCTGCTCGCTCGGGAAATCGACGAGTACTACGCCAACTTCCGCGTCAGCAACGACCTGATCGAGCTGCGCAACCTGGTCGTCACGGCCGACCTGATCGTGCGCAGCGCCAGCCGCCGCCGCGAAAGCCGCGGTCTGCATTTCAGCCGCGACTATCCGCAGCTCCTGCCCCAGGCGCGCATAACGGTCCTCGGCGGACAGGACCGGCGGGGCTAACGCTTCTCCGCGCTCGGCCTGGCGGCGCGCCAGCGCAGCCACACGCGCAGGCTGCGCCAGTCGTCCCGGGACAGCGCGTCGGGAAATACCACGATGGTCTGCCCGCGCCCGCCTCCCTTGGCCCGGCACAGGATGACCGCCAGCCCGGGAAGCAGCGTGCTGGCGGGCGATGCGGTCATCTCCGTCCACTCTCCCGTTCGGGCGCGCACGCACAGCGCACCGTCGTTACCGATCTCGAGTTCGGCCGGCGCGCGCCTGTCCCGGCGCAGGGCATGGCGCCGTATGCCGTGCCAAAGGGAGTAGAGCACCAGGAGGCTGCCGCCCAGCGACAAGGGTGCGGGCAGCGCCGCGGCCCATAGCGCCCCTGCGGCGGCCACGTGGGCGACCGCCAGCAGCATGGCCAGACGCGGCGAGGGGCGGAGCGGAATGCGGCGCGGCAGGTGCATGCCCGCGCCGCTCGATCAGATGCGGCGGAACGCCAGGGTGCCGTTGGTGCCGCCGAAGCCGAACGAATTGGACAGGGCGGCGCGGATGGGTGCGCGGCGCGCGGCATTGGCCACATAATCCAGATCGCAGCGCTCGTCCTGGCTGAAGATATTGATGGTGGGCGGCGCGATCTGCTCATGCAGCGCCAGGGTAGTGAACACCGCCTCGATGCCGCCGGCCGCTCCGAGAAGATGGCCGGTCATGGACTTGGTGGAATTCACCATGACTTTCCTGGCGTGGTCGCCGAAACAGCGCTTGACTGCGATGGTCTCGGCCACATCGCCCAGCGGCGTCGACGTGCCGTGGGCGTTGATGTAGTCGATGTCGTCCACGTTGAGCCCGGCGTTCTTCATGGCGTTCGCCATGCATCGGGCGGCGCCGTCGCCGTCCTCGCACGGCGCCGTCATATGGTGGGCGTCGGCGCTCATACCGTAGCCGGCCACTTCCGCATATATCCTGGCGCCGCGCTTCTTCGCGTGCTCGTATTCCTCCAGCACCAGCACGCCGGCGCCCTCGCCCAGCACGAAGCCGTCGCGGTCCTTGTCCCAAGGGCGGCTCGCCGTCGCCGGATCATCGTTGCGGGTGGACAATGCCTTGGCCGACGCGAAGCCGCCGACGGCCAGCGGCGTGACGGTCGACTCGGATCCACCCGCGATCATGACGTCTGCATCACCATACTCGATGATGCGCGCCGACTCGCCGATGCAGTGGGTCGCCGTGGTGCAGGCGGTCACCATCGCCAGGTTGGGCCCCTTGAGACCGAACATGATCGACAGATTGCCCGAGATCATGTTGATGATGGTGCCGGGAATGAAAAAGGGCGAGATCTTGCGGTGGCCGCCGGCGAGATAGTCGTCATGGGTCGACTCGATCATCGGCAGTCCGCCGATGCCGGAACCGATATTGACGCCGATGCGCTCGGCATTCTCGGGAGTGACCTCCAGGCCGGAATCGCGAAAAGCCTGGATGCCGGCAGCCATGCCGTAGTGGATGAACACATCCATGCGGCGCGCCTCCTTCGGCGACAGGTAGGTGCCGACATCGAAGCCCTTCACTTCGCCCGCGATGCGAACCGGGAAGGCGGAGGCGTCAAAGCGGGTGATGGGCCCGATGCCCGAGCGGCCGCCGACGATGTTTTCCCAAGCTTCCTTGACCGTATTGCCGACCGGGGAAACGATACCCAGGCCGGTGACGACTACCCTGCGGCGAGTCAAATCCTGCTCCAGTGGGATGAACGGAGATTATTTCTTGAGATGGGCGTTGATGTAGTCGATCGCCTGCTGCACGGTGGTGATTTTCTCCGCCTCCTCGTCGGGAATCTCGCACTCGAACTCCTCTTCGAGAGCCATCACCAGCTCGACGGTATCCAGCGAATCCGCACCGAGATCGTCCACGAACGAAGACTCGTTCTTGATTTCGGACTCATTGACACCAAGCTGCTCAGCGACGATCTTCTTGACGCGTTGTTCGATGTTCTCCATGAAGTGCTCCTTCCCTTTCAGCGGGTGTGATGAGAAAAACTTTGTAAGTTTACCAGAAAGCCCTGCTTACCCAAATACCAGGATAAACAGGGGCCTAACACATATACATGCCGCCGTTTACGTGCAGCGTGGTGCCCGTGACATAGCCGGCCTTGGGCGACGCCAGGAAAGCGACCGCGGCTGCCACTTCCTCCGCCTTGCCCAGCCGCCCCAGCGCGATCTGCTGCAGCAGCGCATCGCGCTGCGCATCGGGCAGGGCCCTGGTCATGTCGGTGTCGATGAAGCCCGGCGCAACGCAGTTGACCGTGATATTGCGGCTGCCCAGTTCCTTGGCCAGCGCGCGGCTCATGCCCGCCACGCCAGCCTTGGCCGCCGCGTAGTTGGCCTGGCCGGGATTGCCCGCGGCGCCCACCACCGAAGTGATGTTGATGATGCGCCCGTAGCGCGCCTTCATCATGCCGCGCATGACGGCGCGGGACAGACGGAACACGGCCTTGAGGTTGGTCTCCATCACCACGTCCCATTCCTCGTCCTTCATGCGCAAGGCCAGGTTGTCGCGGGTGATGCCGGCGTTGTTCACCAGGATGGTGACGGCGCCGAATTTCTTCTCGATTTGGCCGGGCAAGGCCTCCACGGCAGCCCCGTCCTTCACGTCCAGCACCGCGCCCCAGCCATTGATGCCCGCGGCATCGAACGCATGCTGGATGACGGCAGCCCCTTCCTCGCTGGTGGCCGTTCCGATCACAACGGCTCCCTGGGCGCCCAGCTCCAGGGCGATGGCGCGGCCGATGCCGCGGCTCGCGCCGGTCACCAATGCAACCTGTTCCTTGAGCATGCTGTTTCCTTCCCTTACTGGACCGCCAGCGCATCGGCCAGCGATTTCTCGTCCGCCAGGGCCGCTCCCGCCAGCCGCGCGTCGCAACGCTTGATCAGTCCCGCCAGCACTTTGCCGGGCCCGCATTCATAAACCCGGGTGACGCCGAGATCGGCCATCTTCACCATCGTCTCGACCCAGCGCACCGGTGCGGCGACCTGCTTCACCAGCGCCGCCTTGATCTGCTCGGGATCGCTTACGCTGACCACGTCCGCGTTCTGCAGCACCGGAATGCGCGGCGTCCGAAAGGTGACATCAGCCAGGCGCTCGCGCATGCGCTCGGCCGCCGGCTGCATCAGCGAGCAGTGGAAGGGCGCGCTCACGGGCAGCATCACCGCGCGCTTGGCGCCGCGCGCCTTCGCCGCCTCCACCGTGCGCTGCACCGCGGTGGCGTGGCCGGCGATCACCACCTGGCCGGGCGCATTGAAGTTCACCGCCTCCACCACTTGTCCCTGGGTGCCCTCGGCACAGGCGGCGCGCACGCCCTCGTCATCCAGGCCCAGCAGGGCTGCCATGGCGCCTTCGCCTGGGGGTACCGCCGCCTGCATGGCCTGGGCGCGGAACTGCACCAGGGGCACCGCATCCTTGAATTCGATCACGCCCGCAGCCACCAGCGCGCCGTATTCACCCAGGCTGTGGCCGGCCATCACCGCCGGCAGCCTGCCGCCGCGCTCGCACCAGGCGCGGAACACCGCTACACCGGCGGTCAGCATGACCGGCTGGGTGTTGACGGTCTGGTTCAGGGCCTCCGCCGGGCCATCGGCCACCAGCGCCCACAAGTCGCGCCCAAGCGCTTCCGAGGCTTCGTCGAACGTCCTGCGAATGACGGGGGAATCGCCATAGGCCTGCATCATGCCGACCGACTGGGAACCCTGTCCGGGAAATACCAGTGCGAAGCTCATGTTGTTTTCGAAACGAGTTGAGGAACCAGGGTTTAGAACTTGACGAGGACTGCGCCCCAGGTGAACCCGCCGCCGACACCTTCGAGCAGCAGGTTGTCGCCGCGCTTGATGCGGCCATCGCGCACCGCCACGTCCAGGGCCAGGGGAATCGAGGCCGCCGAGGTATTGCCGTGCCTGTCCACCGTGGTGATCACCTTGTCCATCGGCAGGCCGAGCCTCTTGGCGGTCGCCTGGAGGATGCGGATGTTCGCCTGGTGGGGGATGAGCCAATCCACCGCCTCCTGCGGCATGTGGGCATGCTGCAGCACTTCGTGGGCCACATCGCCCAGCACGCGCACGGCGAACTTGAACACCGCCTGCCCGTCCATTTGCAGGAAGGGCGAACCGATCACCCTGCCGCCGCAAACGTTGCCCGGCACCGACAGGATCTCGTTATAGCTGCCGTCCGCGTGCAGGGCACTGGCCAGGATGCCCGGCGTCTCGGCGGCCTCCAGCACCACGGCGCCGGCGCCGTCGCCGAACAGGACACAGGTGGCACGGTCGTTCCAGTCGAGGATGCGCGAAAACACTTCGGCTCCGACCACCAGGGCGCAGCGGTGGCTGCCCGAGCGGATGAATTTCTCGGCGATGGCCATGGCGTAGGCAAAGCCGCTGCACACGGCCTGCACGTCGAATGCCGCGCATCCCTTGATGCCGAGCTTGTCCTGCAGCAGGCAGGCGGTGCTGGGAAAGATGTAGTCCGGCGTGGAGGTGGCAACGACGATGAGATCGACTTTCTCGGGTGCGATGCCCGCGCAGCCCAGCGCGGCGCGGCTGGCCTCCAGCGCCAGATCGCTGGCGCTCTGGCGCTCGTCGGCTATATGCCTTTGACGTATGCCGGTACGCTCGACGATCCACTCGTCGGACGTGTCGATCCCCCGTGCGACGAGATCGTGGTTGGTGACAGCCTGGGGCGGCAGATAGCTGCCGGTGCCGGTTATGCGGGCGTACATGAGTCGCTCGGGCGGATCGTGTTGTAATGGGTCATGCGCTCGCTGATGCGCTCCACCAGCCGGTTGCGCGCGGCCTCGGCGGCGCGCTCGATGGCCTTGCCGAAGGCGTAGCTGTCGGCCGAGCCGTGGCTCTTGACGACGATGCCGCGCAGGCCGAGCAGGCTGGCGCCGTTGTAGCGGCGGTGGTCGACGCGCCGCTTGAAAGCCTTGAGCACGGGCATGGCGACCAGGGCGGCGAGCCTGGTCATCCAGTTACGGCTGAACTCTTCGCGCAGGAAGGTGGTGATCATCTGCGCCAGCCCTTCCGACGTCTTCAGCGCCACGTTGCCGACAAAGCCGTCGCACACCACCACGTCGGTCGTGCCCTTGTAGATGTCATCGCCTTCCACATTGCCGTAGAAGTTCAAGTCGCTCTCCCTCAACAGCTCGCCGGCCCGCTTCACCACTTCGTTTCCCTTGATGTCTTCCTCGCCGATGTTGAGCAGCCCCACCGAGGGCTGCTCCCGGTGCTCGACGGCGGCCACCAGCATGGAAGCCATGATACCAAACTGCAGCAGATGCTCCGGCGCGCAGTCCACATTGGCGCCGAGATCAAGCACATAGGTCTGCCCCTTCATGGTGGGCAGGGCGAAGGCAATGGCGGGCCGATCGATTCCGGGCAGGGTCTTGAGCACGAAGCGGGATATGGCCATCAGGGCGCCGGTGTTCCCGGCCGATACCGCCGCCTGGGCGGCGCCGCTCTTGACCAGATCCACGGCCACGCGCATGGATGAATCCTTCTTGCTGCGCAACGCCGTCGCCACGGACTCGTCCATGCCCACCACCTCGCTGGCATGCTGCACGCGCAGGCGATCGCCGAACACGGGCTTTTCCTTGGCGATGGCAGGCTCGATCTTGTCGGACTGGCCGACCAGGATCACCGCCGCCGCGGGATCGCGCCTGAGAAAGTCGAGCGCCGCGGGAAGCGTGACCGATGGGCCGTAATCGCCGCCCATGCAGTCGATCGCGATGGTGACGTCCATCGACACACAGGTATGTGGCTGAGGGAGAGGAAACAGCGCGCTTGGAGCGCGCCGTTCGGAGGGCTTATTCGCCCTTGGTCTTGACGACCTTTTTGCCGCGGTAGTAACCGCTGGGGCTGATGTGGTGACGCAGGTGAACCTCGCCGGTGGTGGCTTCCACCGCCAGGGGGGGATTGCTCAAGAAATCGTGGGCCCGGTGCATACCGCGCTTCGACGGGGATTTCTTGTTTTGTTGTACGGCCATTGCCAATGCTCCTTAAACCAAATCAAGTCAATTCCGCTGGCCGCGCTTCAGGCGGGCCAATGATGCAAATGGCGATTGCGACTCCGCCTTTTCCTCATACTCCGGCGGCGCACAGCGTTCGTGCCGCGGCGCGATCGCCAGCGCCAGCAGGATCTCGTCTTCGCACAGCCCGACGACATCCAGCGCCCGCTCGGAAGGCATGGCATCGAAGGAGTCGTTTTCGAGCTCATCGCCCGGCCATTCCTCGCCCGGCTCGACTTGCGCCAGCCGGCTGCGCACGCGCACCGTGTAAGTCAGCGGCCCCAGACAGCGCTGGCATCGAAGGTTGATAGAACCATCTATGGCCACCGTCAGGAACGGCTTGCCGTTGCCGTCTGTCTCTCCGGTGACGACATATTGCAACTCGCCGTCATCGTCGGACAGGACATCCGCCAGCCGCACCAGCTCGCCCGGTGCGATGCACCCCGTGAGGTGCCCGCCCTGGCGCGCGAATTCCAGGCTGTCTATCACGGCGCCCTGTTGCGACATAAGGTGCGCATGATATTATTTTTGACTTTTCCTGTCAAAAGAATAAGTTCCAAAGTCGATCCGCCCATGACCGCCCCCCTGCCCCTGGTACTTGCCTCCACCTCGGTGTTCCGCCGGGAGTTGCTGCAGCGGCTGCAAATCCCCTTCGACGTGGCGGCGCCGGCCGTAGACGAGTCGCCTCTGCCCGGCGAAGCGCCGGCGCGCACCGCCGAGCGGCTGGCGCAGGCCAAGGCCCGGGCGGTGGCCTCGGATCATCCCGGCTCGCTGATCATCGGCAGTGATCAAGTGGCCCATCTGGGGGAAACGCGCTTCGGCAAACCCCTGGTACGGGAGCGCGCAGTGGAGCAACTGCGCGCCATGCGCGGCCGGGTGGTGGTCTTCCATACCGCGCTGTGTCTCTACAACAGCGTCACCGGCCGCAGCCGATTGCAGGGCATACCGACCGAGGTGCGCTTCCGCGAACTGACCGACGCGGAAATCGAGCGCTACGTGGACAAGGAGCGGCCCTTCCACTGTGCCGGCAGCGCCAAATCGGAAGGGCTGGGCATTTCCCTGCTGGAGTACATGCGCGGCGATGATCCCAATGCCCTGATCGGCCTGCCGCTGATCGCCCTGTGCACCATGCTGAGAGCGGAAGGCTACGAACTGCCCTGATGGCGGGACGCCTCTATCTCCTCCCCGCCGGCCTCGGCGACAGCCCGTGGCAGGCCACGCTGCCCGCCCAAGCACGGGACATCGCCTGCCGCATCGACTATTTCATCGTCGAAAATGCCAAGACCGCCCGTGCCGAACTGAAGCGGCTGGAATACCCCCGCCCCCTGCGCGAGGTCGAGACAGCGGAAATCCCGCGCGACCCGACCGCAGCCGACTGGTTACGGCTGCTGCAGCCGGTCCTGGCGGGCAGGGACGCCGCTCTCATGTCCGAGGCGGGCTGTCCGGCGGTGGCCGATCCCGGCGCCGGCCTGGTGAGGGCCGCCCATGGGCAGGAAATTCGCGTCGTGCCGCTGGTCGGCCCCTCCGCCGTTCTGCTCGCCCTCATGGCCTCCGGCCTCAACGGCCAGAGCTTCGCCTTCCACGGCTACCTGCCGATTCCGGAGACGGAACGGCGCGAGCGCATAACCGTGCTGGAGCAGCAGTCCCGGCGCGAGCGCCGCACCCAGATCTTCATCGAGACACCCTACCGCAACGCCACGCTGCTGGATACCTTGAAAGAGGCATGCCAACCGGCCACGCTGCTGTGCGTGGCAGCCGCTCTGACCACGGCGGAGGAATGGATAGCGACCCGCACCATCGGCCAATGGCGCCGGGCGCCGGCTCCGGCGATCGCTAGGAAGCCTGCCCTCTTCCTGTTGCTCGCGGAATAAGTCAGCGCAATTGGATGCGCCCGAAGGCCTTGGCCAGCCCTTCGGCCATGTCGGTGCCGAACTGCCGGGCGAAACGCTCGGTGAGGCTGGGCTTGACGGTATAGTCCCGGATCTCTTCCGCCTTGATGATTTCCCGCGCCACGTATTCCACGCTGCCCAGCGCATCGGCCAGGCCCAGCTCGATGCTGCGCGCGCCCGTCCACATGAGCCCGCTGAAGAGTTCCGGGGATTCCTTCAGGCGCTTGCCCCTGCCCTTGCGCACCACGTCGATGAACTGCTTGTGCACGTCGTTCAGCAGCAACTGGGCATGCTGCTTGTGGGCCGGTTCCTGGGGAGAGAAGGGATCGAGAAATCCCTTGTTCTCGCCTGCGGTCAGCAACCGCCGCTCCACCCCCAGCTTTTCCATGGTGCCGGTAAAGCCGAAGCCGTCCATCAATACGCCGATGGAGCCGACGATGCTCGCCTTGTCCACGAAGATCTGGTCGGCGGCGACGGCGACGTAATACCCGCCGGAAGCGCAGATGTCCTCGATCACGGCATAGATGGGCGTATTCGGATGTTTCTGGCGCAGGCGGCGGATCTCGTCGTTGATGATTCCCGACTGCACCGGGCTGCCGCCCGGGCTGTTGATGCGCAAGATGACGCCTTTGGTGCCCTTGTCCTCGAAGGCCGACTGCAGGGCCGTGATGATGTGCTCGGCGCTGGCCTGGCCCTCGGACTGGATGACGCCGTTGAGCTCCACCAGCGCGGTGTGCCGGGCGCCGTCCGCCACCTTCTTGGCGGAAGCGCCCCAGTCGATGAACAATGCCAGAAACAGGCCCAGATAGATGAAGCCGAGCAGCTTGAAGAAGATGCCCCAGCGCCGCCGGCGCCTCTGCTCGGCGATCGCTTCCAACGCAATCCGTTCCAGGACCTTCCGTTCCCAGTTCGGATCGGTGTGCGTTTCCTGCATATCAGTCATCCGCTTTCCATTCCAGAAAAACCGCGCCCTCCCGTTCGCTCACCGGCAGCCGCGTGAGCTTGCCGCCGCGGCAGGGTCCGCCGGCGCACTCGCCCGTATCGGGCCGGTAGGTGGCGCCGTGGGTGGCGCAGATCAAGTATAAACGCGAATCGTCGAAAAACTGTCCGGGCAGCCAGTCCAGCTCGATGCCGACATGCTGGCAGCGGTTGACATAGGCATGGACACGGCCGCGGAAGCGAACCGCGAAAGCCGGAACCGCCTCGCCGCTGTGCTCGATGTCGAAACGCACCCCGGGCCCGCCCTCCGCCAGATCGGCGCTGGCGCAGATCAGGCGTGGGTGCGCAGCCACGCGGCAAGCTCCGGAAAGTCCTGCGCCACATGCAGTGGCGCCTCCGCCACGAGAGCGGCATGGGTATGGGCGCCGAAGCCGGCGGCCAGGGCGCTCACTCCGGCGTTCCGGGCCATGAGCAGATCGTGGGTGGTATCGCCCACCATCAGGGTGCGCGGCGCCACCACCCCCAGTTCGTCCATGAGTTCCAGGAGCATGGCCGGATGAGGCTTGGAGAAACATTCGTCGGCACAGCGGGTGGCATGGAAAAAACCGCCGAGACCCGTGGCACCCAGGGCCCGGTCCAGCCCCATCCGGGTTTTGCCGGTGGCGACGGCAAGAAGAAAGCCCAGATCGCGGAGTTCCGCGATCAACTCGCTGGCGCCGGCGAACAAGGTCAGCTCGTGGTCGCGGGACAGATAGTGGTGGCGATAGCGCTCCGCCACGCGCCGGTATTCGCTGACCGGCAGGCTGGGCAGCGCCGAGCTCAGGGCATCATGCAGACCGAGGCCGATGACGTGGCGTGCCGCCGCCTCCTGGGGCGGCTCGATACCCAGATCCACGCAGGCCGCCTGGATGCAGGCGACGATGGTTCCGGCCGAATCCATCAGGGTGCCGTCCCAGTCGAATACGATCAGGTCAAAATGCTTGGCCATAGTCACGATGCTCGTTGTGCTCCAGGCGCTGCAGGAATGCCGCCAGGTCTTCGGGCAGGGGGGCAGATAATACCAGCCTCTCGCCGCTCGCCGGGTGAGCGAACTCCAGCCGGGCGGCGTGCAGGAACATGCGCTTGAGGCCTTGCTTCTGCAGCGCCTTGTTGAGGGTGAAATCGCCGTACTTGTCGTCGCCGCACAGGGGAAACCCGAGATGGGTCAGGTGCACGCGGATTTGATGAGTACGTCCGGTCTCCAGTTCCACCTCCAGCAGGCTGAAGTTCTCCCAGCGCGCCTGCAGGCGCACCACGCTGTGGGCGGCCTTGCCCTGCGCCGCCACGCTGACGCGCCGTTCGCCCTGCTCGGTCAGGTACTTGTGCAGGGGCAGGTGCACATGCTGCAAGGGGTTCGGCCAGCGGCCCTTCACCAGGGTGAGGTAACGCTTCTCCATCTGCCCCTCGCGCAGCATGTCGTGCAGGCGCTTGAGGGCGGCCCGCTTCTTGGCGACCAGCAGCAGGCCCGAGGTCTCCCGGTCCAGCCGGTGCACCAGTTCCAGGCAGCGGGCTTCCGGCCGCTGACGCCTGAGCTGCTCGATCACGCCGAAGCTGACGCCGCTGCCCCCATGGACGGCAATTCCCGCCGGCTTGTCCAGGGCCAGGAAGTGCTCATCCTCGTAGATAATGGCGAAGGGTTTGCCGGCGGGCACGCTGTCCGTCCGTTCCACCCGCTCGGCGAGGGTGACCGGCGGTACCCGTACCTCGTCGCCGGCCCGCAGCCGGTAGTCGGGAGACACGCGCTTGCTGTTGACCCGCACTTCGCCGCTTCTCAGGATGCGGTAGATATGGCTTTTCGGGACACCCTTGCAGATGCGCAGGAGATAGTTGTCGATGCGCTGATCGTCCGCCTCCTCCCCGATCACGTGGCGCCTCACGGCGGCTTTAGGTGCTTTGCTTAACCCTTTCATTTTGAAATATACTGTTGGCTGGTTTGCCCAGCCCGTCCGCCGTGTTGCCCGCCCCATGCGGTCGATGCGCCGCGCGCCCAATGACCCGAAGCGGCATTGGCTGTGTGCCGGGATGCGGCCTGTCATCGACCGGCCCTGCAGACCGCGAACGTAGTTTTCAGCCTAGGCCACGCCCGGTTCGCCAGGCAGCCGCAGCCAAAACTCTAAATGGTTAATTTCGCTGACCAAAAGTAGCGATGGTACTTGATTTGCGCGCCCAAAGCACTCGCTGAATGCACGGCCCTGATGGCTCAAAACGTTCAGGGCCGCTTAGACAAACCCCATATTAGTTTGAATCTGCTACCGTCTGATGACCTCCAAACAGCCAAACTAATTCTGTCCGTTCGAACCGGATGCGGTTTGTCCTGCCCGTGTTTTGCGTGCGGGAGAACAAATAATGAAGCGCATGCTGTTCAATGCGACACAGGCCGAGGAGCTCCGTGTCGCCATTGTCGATGGGCAAAAGCTGATAGACCTCGACATTGAATCGGCCACCAAGGAGCAACGCAAGAGCAACATATACAAGGCAGTCATCACCCGTATCGAACCCAGCCTCGAGGCCGCTTTCGTCGATTACGGCACCGAGCGTCATGGCTTCCTGCCGTTCAAGGAAGTCTCCCGTTCCTACTTCAAGCCGGATATGGAGCCCGGAAGGGCGCGCATCCAGGATGCGCTGCACGTCGGTCAGGAATTGATCGTCCAGGTGGACAAGGACGAGCGCGGCAGCAAGGGTGCGGCGCTTACCACCTTCATCAGCCTGGCGGGCCGCTATCTGGTCCTGATGCCCAACAACCCCCGTGGCGGCGGCGTGTCGCGTCGGGTCGAGGGCGAGGACCGGGCCGAGCTGCGCGAAACCCTCGACCAGCTCGACGTGCCCCAGGGCATGAGCCTCATTGCCCGCACGGCGGGCATCGGCCGCAGCGTCGAGGAACTGCAGTGGGACCTCAACTACCTGCTGCAGCTCTGGCGCGCCATCGAGGGCGCAGCCAGCGCCCAGAAGGGCCCCTTCCTGATCTACCAGGAGGGCAGCCTGGTGATCCGCGCCATCCGCGACTACTTCCAGCCGGACATCGGCGAGATCCTGATCGACACCGACGACATCTACGATCAGGCCAAGCAGTTCATGAGCCATGTGATGCCGGCGAATGTGAACCGGGTCAAGCGCTACCGCGACGACGTGCCGCTGTTTTCCCGCTTCCAGATCGAGCACCAGATCGAGACGGCCTTCGCGCGCCAGGTGAATCTCCCTTCCGGCGGCGCCATCGTCATCGACCATACCGAGGCCCTGGTCGCCATCGACGTCAACTCCGGCCGCGCCACCCGCGGCCAGGACATCGAGGAGACGGCCCTCAAGACCAACCAGGAGGCGGCCGACGAGATCGCGCGCCAGTTGCGCCTGCGCGACCTGGGTGGGTTGATCGTGATCGACTTCATCGACATGGAGAATCAGCGCAACCAGCGCGAGGTGGAGAACCGCCTGCGCGACGCCCTGCATTACGATCGCGCCCGGGTGCAGATGGGCAAGATCTCCCGCTTCGGCCTGCTGGAGTTGTCGCGCCAGCGCCTGCGCCCGGCCCTGGCGGAAACCAGCTATATCCCGTGTCCGCGCTGCAACGGCACCGGCCATATCCGCAGCACCGAATCCTCCGCCCTGCACATCCTGCGCATCCTGGAAGAGGAGGCGATGAAGGAGAACACGGGCGCGGTGCACGCCCAGGTGCCGGTGGATGTGGCCACCTTCCTGCTCAACGAGAAGCGCGACGACATCCGTACCATCGAGCTGCGCCACAAGGTCAATATCGTGCTGATCCCGAACATCCATTTCGAGACGCCCCAGCACGAGATCGTGCGCTTGCGCCACGACCAGCTCAACCAGGAGGACGTCACCCTTCCCAGCTACAAGATGGTCGAGGCGCCGCCCAATGAGGCCTACCAGCCGCCCTCGGCCCAGGCCGAGGGCCGCCCCCCGCGCCAACAGGCCGCCGTCAGAGGCATCACGCCCGAGCAGCCGGCCCCGGTCGTGGAGCCGAAGCCGGCGCCGGAGATGCAGCCCCAGCCGGTCGCCGGCCCGGCCGGGACCGAGGCGGAGAAACCGGGCATCATCGAGAAGATCTTCTCCTGGTTCCGCGGCAACCGCCGTGCCGAGCCGGCGCCGGCGGCCGTGGAGCGACCTGCGGCGCGCGAGCGCACGCGGGAAGGACGGGAAGGTCGCGAGCGCGGCGAAGGCCGCCCTCCGGCCCAGCCCAGGCCCGAAGAAAGGGAAGGACAGCGTGAGGGCCGCCGCCAGCGCCAAGAACGGCAGGAGGTCTCCCCCGAGCAACGCCAGCCGGAAGCCAGGCAAGAGGCCCTCGCTCCCGCCCAGGAGCCGCAGCCGCGCCAGCGCCAGCCCCGGCCGCCGCGCCAGCGCGAACAGCGTGAGGCGCGCGAGCCCCGGGAGGCCCCGGCCGCCGGCGCCGAGCAGGAGACCTTGGCGGCCGCTGCGGCTGAGGCAACCGAGGCGGCCGCACCGGAGGCCCAAGGGGTTGCGCGTGGCGAGGCGGGCGAGCGCCGCCGCCGCAGCCGGCGCGGCCGCCGCGGCGAACGCGGTGAGCGGGCGGAACGCGGCGAGCAGCATCCGGAGGCTGTCCCGGCTGCCGGCGCCGCCACCAAGTCGGTAAGCGAGTCGGCGCCGGCACCTGTCCCCGTGGCCGAGCCGGTAGCGGCCCAGCCGGAAAGCCATGGGGAGGCCGCTCCCGCTCCCGTGCCGGTGCATGGGGAGGAAGCGGGACCCAACGTCATTCTGCCCAAGGGGGCGGCCCAGTCCGCGGCACCGGCGATCCCGGCCGCCGACGAGCCGATCATCACCACGCCCCGGGTGACGCCGGCCGAGACCGAGCCAGCGGCAGCCGTGACGCCCGAGCCAGCCAAACAGCCGGAAGCGGATCTGAAGTCGGTCCTGGAGCAGAGCGGATTGGTGCTGGTGGAAACCAGCCCCGACAAGGCGCGGACCTGGCAGGTGGCGGAGGAAATGCCGCAGCCGACGGGACCGCGGCGGCGGCCACGGCCGCCGATGGTCATTACCGACGAACCTCTGGTCCAGGTGGAAACCAGGAAGTAAGCGGGATAGGGGCGGTCAGGATACCTGACCGATCCCCTTCTTCCCACACCAGCCGGCATGCGGGCCGCACCGGGCGGTTCGAGGAGTTGAGGGCATGAGAGACGGGGGACACCGAGTTTGTCGAAATAGGCAACGCCAGTAGGAGGCGAGACCGAACCGGGTATCGTTGGCCAGGGCGCACAACCTGCTCGGACGTGAGCAGCAGGGCGAGCTGCTCGTCCTGGTGCGCCAGGATCAGCTCGAACCAGCGGCGCAGCAGCACCCGCCCGCTCTTTCGCCGGGCGCGCCCCCGCTCAGAACTTGATGATCTGGCGCACCGCCTTGCCCTCGTGCAGGCGATCGAAGCCGGCGTTGATTTCGTCCAGGCTCAGCACGCCGCTCATCAGCCGGTCCACCGGCAGCCGGCCGCGCCGGTACAGGGCGATGTAGTTGGGCACGTCGCGCACCGGCACGCAGGTGCCTATGTAGCTGCCCTTGATGGTGCGTTCCTCCGCCACCAGGCTCACCTGGGGCAGGGACAGCATGGCGCCGGGCGGGGTGAGGCCGGCCGTCACCGTGGTGCCGCCGCGGCGCGTGATGCGGTAGGCGAGATCCATCGCCTTCACCGAGCCGGCCATCTCGAAGGCGTAGTGCACGCCGCCCTGGGTGGCGGCCTTGACCTCGGCCGCGCAGTCGCCCTGGGCGGCGTTGTAGCAGTCGGTGGCGCCCAGTTGGCGCGCCAGCTCCAGCTTCTCCTGCGACAAGTCGATGGCGACAATGCGGCTGGCGCCCGCCATCACGGCCCCCAGCAGCGCGGCCAGACCGACGCCGCCCAAGCCGATCACGGCGACGCTGGTCCCGGGGTTCACCCTGGCCGTATTCACCACCGCACCGACGCCGGTCAGCACCGCGCAGCCGAAAAGGGCCGCCTCCTCCAGGGGCAGCTCCGGGTCGATCTTGACCAGGGAACGGCGCGACACGGTGGCGTATTCGGCGAACGCCGACACGCCCAGGTGGTGGTTGATCGTCTCCTGCCCGCGGTGCAGGCGCCGCGCCCCGGACAACAGGGTGCCCGCGCCGTTGGCTGCGGCGCCCGGCTCGCACAAGGCCGGCCACCCCTCGGCGCAGGGCAGACAGTGGCCGCAGCTGGGCACGAACACCATGACCACGTGATCGCCCCGCCGCAGGTCGGTGACGCCGGGACCCAGTTCCTCGACGATACCCGCGGCTTCATGGCCCAGCGCCATGGGCAGCGGCCGCGGCCGGTCGCCGTTGATCACCGACAGGTCCGAATGGCACAGGCCGGCAGCGGCGACCTTGACCAGGACTTCCCCCGGGCCCGGCGGATCCAGCTCCAGCTCCTCGATGGCAAGCGGCCTGGATTGCGTGTAGGGCAAGGATGCGCCCATGGTGTCGAGGACCGCGGCTCTGACCTTCATGCTCCCTCCTTGATGATTGCGTGCGACGCGGACGGCTTCTCTGCCGATACGCTCGGAATCCTCGCACGAAACGGACCCCGTTCATAGATGGTCGGATCGCCGGCGCCACTCTTCAAGTTTGAAGCGGACTACTTGCCGATCAGCGGGCAGCGCGATTGCGACAAGGGCTGGAAGGCCTCCTCGCCCGGGATGGTCGCCAGGACTTTATAGTAGTCCCAGGGATACTTGGACTCCTGGGGCTTCTTCACCTCGACCAGGTACATGTCGTGGATCATGCGCCCGTCGGCGCGCACATAGGCGTTCTTGGCGAACACATCGTTGATCTTCGCTTTCTTGAGCTGGTTCATGACCGCCTTGGCGTCATCCGTCCCAGTCGCCTTGACCGCCTTGAGATAGCTCAGCACGGCCGAGTAGACGCCGGCGTGCACCATCCCCGGCATGCGCTTGGTCTTGTCGAAGAAACGCTTCGACCAGGCGCGCGTCTCGTCATTCATGTCCCAGTACCAGCCGTCGGTCATCAGCAGCCCCCCGGCCGTGTTGAGCCCGAGGCTGTGGATGTCGCTGATCTGCAGCAGCAGGCCCGCCAGCTTCTGGTTCTTGGTCACGCCGAACTCGTTGGCCGACTTGATGGAATTCACCGTGTCCGCGCCGGCGTTGGCCAGGCCGATGATCTGCGCCTTGGACGCCTGGGCCTGCACCAGGAAGGAGGAGAAGTCGGTCGTTCCCAGGGGATGGCGGATGCTGCCCAGCACTTCGCCGCCGGCCTTCTTGACGATGTCGCCGGTGTCCTTCTCCAGGGAATGACCGAAGGCATAGTCGGCGGTGAGGAAGAACCATTTCTTTCCGCCCTGCTTCACCACCGCGTTGCCGGTACCGTAGCCCAGGGAATAGGTGTCGTAGGCGTAATGGACCGTGTAAGGCGTGCAGTCCTCGTTGGTGAGGCGGGTGGTGGCGGGGCCGATGGGCATGAACACCCGCTGCTTCTCGGCCGAGAGCTTGGCGATGGCCAGCGCCACCGAGGAGTTGAGGGCCTCGGTGACCATGGACACGCCCTGGGTGTCGAACCACTCGCGCACCTTGGCGCTGGCGATGTCCGCCTTGTTCTGATGGTCGGCGGAAACGATCTGGACCGGCCGTCCCAGCACCGTGCCGCCGAAATCGTCCACCGCCATCTGCGCCGCCACCACCGTCGTCGGGCCGCCGAAATCGGCGTATACGCCGGACATGTCGGTGATGACGCCGATCTTGAGCGGCGTCGAGGCGTTGGCGGCCGCTCCGGCCGACAACAGCCCGGCGAACAACATTGCTTTCATCAACTTGGTCGTTTCCATTCCTGTCTCCTCTCTATGTGATACGACAGCCATCGCCGCCTTCCCTCGGCCGCGACGGCTGTTCCCTGCGAGCCCCGGTCTGCCGCCGTGCGGCGCAGCCCGGATCCCATTCGCGCGCCTCAGGCGCTTGTTCCTTTTCTCCTGTCCTCGCGGATCATGTCGCTGCCCCTCTCGGCGATCATGACCGTGGGCGAGTTGGTGTTGCCCGAGGTGATCACCGGCATCACCGACGCATCCACCACGCGCAGCCCGGCCAGACCGCGCACGCGCAGGCGCCGGTCCACGACGGCCATGGGATCGTCGTCCCGGCCCATCTTGCAGGTGCCCACGGGATGAAAGATGGTGGTGCCGATGTCTCCGGCCGCCGCCGCGAGCTCGTCGTCGGCCTGGAAGCCGGTCCCGGGCAAGTACTCCTGGGGTGAGTAGGGCGCCAGTGCCGGCATGGATACGATGTGGCGCGTGAGCCGCAGCGCCGCGACCGCTGTGCGCCGGTCGCTCTCGGCCGTCAGGTAGCGGGGCGCGATGCGCGGCGCGTCCTGGGGGACGGCTGAGCGCACCCGGACATGGCCGCGCGAGGCCGGGCGCAGGTCGCACACGCTTGCGGTGAAGGCGGAGAAGCGGTGCAGCGGGTCGCCGAACTTGTCCAGCGACAGGGGCTGGACATGGTATTCGAGGTTCGGCGTGGCCTGGCTCTCGTCCGAACGGGCGAAGGCCCCCAGCTGGCTGGGCGCCATGGCCAGCGGACCGCGCCGCAACAGCAGATACTCGGCGCCGATGCGCAGCCTGCCCCCCAGGCTGTTGGCCATGCGGTTGAGGGTTTCGATACCCCGTACCTTGAACACCATGCGTAGCTGCAGATGATCCTGCAGGTTTTCGCCCACACCGGGGAGATCGATTCTGGGCCTGATGCCCGCCTGGTGCAGGACCGGCACCGGACCCACGCCGGAACGCTGCAGGATCGCCGGGCTGCCGATGGAGCCGGCGGCCAGTACCGTCTCCAGTCGCGCGCGTGCGTGCAGGCGCTCGCCGCCGAGCAGGAACTCGACGCCGGTGACGCGATGGTTGTCGAACGACAGCCGGTCGATCAGTGCGCCGGTGACTACCCGCAGATTGGGGCGCTTGAGCGCCGGGCGCAGGAAAGCCTTGCTGGCGTTCCAGCGCACGCC
>DYIB01000015.1:0-25642 GCA_020723855.1 Uliginosibacterium gangwonense | reverse complement strand
TGGTTCACCTCGAACTTGCCGACACCCGCGTTGTTGCCCCGGTTGAAATCGTCCGTAAGGGCGACGCCGGCCTGCTGTGCCGCCTCGGCGAAGCGGTCGAGGATATCCCAGCGCAGGCGCTGCGGCTCCACGCGCCATTCGCCACCGGCGCCATGGGCCTCGTCCGCGCCGCGCCAGTGATCCTCGCTGCGCTTGAACACGGGCAGCACTTCCCGCCAGGACCAGGAAGGATCGTCCACCAGGCGTGCCCACTCGTCATAGTCGCGCTCCTGCCCGCGCATGTAGATCATGGCGTTGATCGACGAGGACCCGCCCAGCACGCGGCCCCGGGCGTAGAGTATGGAGCGTCCGTTCAGGCCCGGCTCCGGCTCGGTGCGGAAGCACCAGTCGGTGCGCGGATTGCCGATGCAAAACAGGTAGCCGACGGGGATGTGGATCCAGATCCAGTCGTCCTTGCCGCCTGCCTCCAGGAGCAGCACCGATACCTCCGGGTCCTGGGACAGGCGATTGGCCAGCACGCATCCGGCGCTGCCGCCGCCGGCGACGACATAGTCGAACGTGTCGAACTCTTTCACCGATTCCTCCGCGCGCTGTTATCCGGCCCGCATCACTTGGCCGTCGGCATGACGAACTCGGCGCCCCGGGCCACAGTGTCGGGCCAGCGCTGCATCACGCTCTTGTAGCGCGTATAGAAGCGGACACCCTCTTCCCCATAGGCGTGCATGTCGCCGAACAGGCTGCGCTTCCAGCCGCCGAAGGCGTGCCAGGCCATGGGCACGGGAATGGGAACGTTGATGCCCACCATGCCCGCCTCCACACGGCGCGAGAACTCGCGCGCCGTGTGGCCGTCCTGGGTGAAGCACACGGCGCCGTTGCCGTACTCGTGGGTATTGACCAGCTCCAGGGCCTCGCCCAGGGAGGCGACGCGGACGACGCACAGCACCGGGCCGAAGATCTCTTCGCGGTAGATCGCCATGTGGGGGCGGACGTGGTCGAACAGGCTGGCGCCGATGAAGTAGCCCCTCTCGCGCCCCGGCACCCGCAGTCCGCGCCCGTCCACGCGCAGCACCGCCCCCTCCCTCACGCCGGATTCGATGTACCCCTCGATCCTGGCGCGGTGGGCCGCCGAGATCACCGGCCCCATCTCGATGCCCGGCGCCGCGCCGTCGCCCACCTTCAGCTCGCTGGCACGGGCCGCCAGCCGCTCGACCAGGGCGTCCGCCACGTCGCCTACCACCACCGCCACCGAGATCGCCATGCAGCGCTCGCCCGCCGAGCCGTAGGCCGCCCCCACCAGGGCGTCGGTCACCTGCTCCAGATCCGCATCAGGCATGACCACCAGGTGGTTCTTGGCACCGCCCAGCGCCTGCACCCGCTTGCCCTGCCGGGTGCCTTCGCCATAGACATGGGTTGCGACCGGGGTCGAGCCGACGAAGGAAACGGCCTTGACGTCGGGATGGCGCAGTAGCGCATCCACCGCCCCCTTGCCGCCCTGCACCACGTTGAACACGCCGTCCGGCAGGCCCGCCTGCTGCAGCAGCTCGGCGGCGATGATGGACGCCGACGGATCCCGTTCCGAGGGCTTGAGGACGAAGGTGTTGCCGCAGGCGATGGCAAGCGGATACATCCACATGGGCACCATCACCGGGAAATTGAAGGGCGTGATGCCCGCCACTACCCCCAGAGGCTGGCGCATGCTCCAGTTGTCGATGCCGCCGCCGACCTGGTCGGTGTATTGCCCTTTGAGCAGGTGCGGAATGCCGCAGGCGAACTCGATCACTTCCAGCCCGCGCGTCACTTCGCCCATCGCGTCGGGCAGGGTCTTGCCGTGCTCGCGCGTGATCGTCTGCGCCAGCGTCTTCATGTTCTGCTCCACCAGGTCCTTGAAGCGGAACAGGATGCGCGCGCGCTTCAGCGGCGCCGTCTCGGCCCATTGGGGCAGCGCCGCCTGGGCGGCCGCCACCGCCTGGGCCACGTCCTCCTCGGTACCGAGGCTGACGCGCGCCACGACCTCGCCCGTAGCGGGATCATGCACCTCGACGGTGTCGCGTTCGCCGGGAAGCACACAGCGGCCCGCGATGTAATGGGGGACATGAGAGATGCGGTGTTCGATTGCGTCGTTCATGGTCGCAAAGCTGTGGCGTTTATTCGAAAAATGCATTTAGCCACGCTTGACCGTTGGAAATCCAATGAGTTATTTTGTGCTTCGATATTTGGAAACCCAATAACTGAAATGGATTTGAAGCAGCTGCGCCTGTTCGCGGCCGTCGCCAGGCACGGGGCGCTAAGCCGCGCTGCCGAGGAAGTGCACCTGTCGCAGCCGGCGCTGAGCCTGCAGCTCAAGAGCCTGCAGGAATCGCTGGGCCTCGAGCTGTTTCGCCGCACCCAGCGCGGAATGGAGCTCACGCCGGCGGGCCGCAAGCTGCTGCCCTACGCCGAGCGCGTGCTGGGAGCGGCGAACGAACTGGGCACCGTCGCCGCCAGCCTGTCCCGCGTGGTCGGCGGCAAGCTGCGCATCGGCACCATTCTCGATCCGGAGTTCCTGCGCCTGGGCGGCTTTCTGCGCACCCTGGTCGAGCGCTATCCCGATGTCGAAACCAACCTGTTCCACGGCATCTCCGGCTGGGTGCTGGCGCAGATCAAGGCCGAGGCCCTCGACGTCGGCTTCTATCTCGGCCTGCCCGAGGATGCGCGCTTCCACGCCGAGGTGCTGACGGCGTTCTCCTACCGGGTGGTCGCGCCCGCCGGCTGGAAGAAGCAGGTCGCCCAGCGCGGCTGGC
Source organism: Uliginosibacterium gangwonense (assembly GCA_020723855.1). Classification (GTDB taxonomy): domain Bacteria; phylum Pseudomonadota; class Gammaproteobacteria; order Burkholderiales; family Rhodocyclaceae; genus DYIB01. The sequence continues at coordinate 22,862 of DYIB01000015.1, read as the reverse complement.
GCGAACTCGCCGCCCTGCCCTGGATCTGGACGCCGCCCGAGTCGGCCCACAACCGGCTGCTGTCGCGCGTGTTCGCGCGGGAAGGCATCACGCCGCGCATCGTCGCCGAAGTGGACCAGGAGCCGTCCATGCTCGACCTGGTCAAGTCCGGCGTCGGCCTGTCCCTGATGCGCGACAGCATCGCCCTGCGGGAGAGTCATGCCTACGGCCTCGCCATCGCCGACTCGGTGTCCCTGGAAACTGAGCTGACCTTCGTCTGTCTCGCACGCCACAAGGATCGTCCCGCGGTCGCAGCCGCCCGCGAGGTGGTGATGTCCCTCTGGTCGGCGTGAGCGGCCGCGACCAGAATCACGGTGATGTTGTCGCCGGCCCTGTTCCGGCGGATCTCAAGGCCCCTCTCGGCGCGCGTCCGGCAGTGCGGCAGCGGGACGAGAATCGGTTGCCTCCGCCAGGCGCCGGAAGCCGCGGATCCGCCAGGTGACATGCAACCCAGCCAGCATGACGGCGCAGCTGCCGGCGAAGGCCCAGCGGAAGCCGCCGCCCCAGTCGATCAGCAGGCCGGTGACGGCCGGGCCGACGAACTGGCCGACGGCGAAGAAGAAGGTGACATAGCTCACCGCCAGGGGCGCTTCGCGCGCCCCCACGTGCTCCGTGGCGGCGGCCAGGATGGAAGTGAACAGCCCGGACATGGTGAGGCCCAGGATAAGGTAGTGGGCGGCGAATCCCGCCGGCGCCGGCCAGATCACGGGAACGGCGGTACCCAGAAAGGTGAGCGCCATGGACAGCACCAGCACCGTGCCGCGGCCGATGCGGTCCGACAGCCAGCCCCAGGCCGGTCCCGAGAAGATCGACAGCACCCCCATTAGGCCCGCCAGGCGTCCCGCGGTCAGGGGCGATACGCCCGCCTCCAGGGCGAAGCTGTACATGAAGATGGCCTGGGCGATGTAGGTCAGGCCGACGATGCCGTAGAGGATGCCCACGGCGATGACGCGGCGATTGCCATAGACCGCCGCCTTGTCCATCGCCGGCAGCGACCGGCCGGCGCCTCTCCCCTGCCCCGGCGGGTCGCGCAGAAAGGCCAGCGCCGCGACCGTGGCCAGCCCGCCGCCGGCGGCGAACAGGGCCCAGGCGAGGCGCCAGCCGTCGACGCCGCGCGCTTCGTTGAGGTAAGGAATGAGCCAGCCCGCCAGCAGCATGCCGATGCCCACGCCACTGTTGAGCATGCCGATCACGGCGCCGCGGCGCTCGGGGTACCAGCCCACCAGCAGCGACACCAGCGGCGTGTATGCGAACGCCGTGCCGATGCCCAGCAGCGCCATCAGCGCCACCAGCAGGACGTAGTGGGAGGCCACGCTCAGCCCGACGAAGCCCAGGGTGGTGAGGACGACGCCGAGGATCACCGTGCGCCGCCCGCCCCAGCGCGCCGCCATGATGCCGGCCATCATCACCAGGCACAGATAGCCGAGCGCCGTGACGGTGGCCAGGTTACCCGCCTGCTGGTAGCTCAGGCCCAGCCCGGCGCGCATGGCCGGCAGGATGAGCCCGTAGGCCAGGCGGGCGAAGACCAGCACGACGACGGTGACGAGGACTCCGGTGCCGATGGTCAGCCCGGGGCGCGATGGCGACGGATTCAAGCGATTTCTCGCATGGGGTTGAAGGCTGGAGCGCCCGCTTCCGCTGTGCGGAATGACAATTCGCTACCCGCGGGCAAGCCCCGCCATTATCGCCTGCCTTTGCCGCCCTGTGTCGCTAGCGGCGCGCCAGCAGGCCGGGCGTCATCGCTGCTAGCAGCGTGGCTTCGCCCTGCGCGTTCACGTCGAACCACCACACGGCGCCCTTCTTCATGCTCCAGTCCTGCTCGGCCCCAGCGAGCAGCAGCGCGGCGACGCGGCCCAGGGTCGGTTGATGGCCCACCACCAGCACGTCTTGACGTCCCTGCGAAAAACCGGCCGCCGCCAGCACGTCCCGTGCCTCCACGCCGGGGGCGACCTGGTCGCAGAGATCGTAGGCGAGCTTCAGGGCGTCGGCGGTCTGGCGCGTGCGCAGGGTGGGACTGGCCAGTATCCGGAGGTCGGCCGGTAGGTGCGGCTTGAGCCACTTGGCCACCAGGGCGGCCTGGCGCCGGCCTTTCTCGGTGAGCGCGCGCTGGTCGTCGGGTTTGCCGTCTTCGGCCTCGGCATGGCGCCACAGAACCAGTTCCATTCCTTATCCTCCGTTGTCTACCTGGCGCCCGGCGGGCGCGTCTTGGTAAAGGCCTTCCAGACGGCGGGAAGCGTCGCCAGTGCGGCGTCATGGCGCGCGGCCAGCCAGCGGCGCGCCGGGCCCAGCGCTTCTTCGTGAGCCGGCAGCAGCCGGCCGAACAGGGTCTCGGCAATGACGATGTCGTTGAGCCTGCCCAGCACATCCTGCACCTGGGCCAGGGCGCGCACGTAATCGCAACTGCGCTTGCCCGGGTGGAGTCCGCAGAAGAACTCGGCGGCGTAGCGCAGCTTCTTGGCCGCGATGCGCGTGGCATGGCGCTGGGGGGCATCACTCCAGGCCAGCCGCGCGCCGCGCTTGAGCAGGCGCTTGTGGTAGCGCGCCAGCATCTTGTCGGCGAACTCCCCAAGCGGCGCCGCCTGCGCCTGGCGCCAGCGCTCCTCCTGCAGCCAGGCGCCCAGGCGCAATTGCAGACGGCCATAACGGGGCGATAGGACGACCCGGCGGGCGGCCCTGCGGGCTTGGGCCGCCCGCCGGGTCACGGCGGCTTGCAGGGCGTCCAGGCCGGCGGGCGCGTCGCCTTCCGCGCGCAGGGCGGGCAGGGTTTGCCGCGCCAGCACTTCCCAGTCGCGCACCGCGCCCAGCTCGCGCGCGATCCACTTCAGCTCCGGCTGGCAGCCGGGGCACGCAATGACGGGCGAAAACAGGCTCAAGGCGACACGCAGGCGCCTCAGCCCCACGCGCATCTGGTGCACGAACTCCGGGTCGTCGCCGGCCAGCACGCCCGCTTCGTTGCCCTGGATCTGGGCCAGGCAGGCGGCGACGATGCGCGCCAGGCCCTCCCCTACACTCATCTGCGCCGACACCTCGGGCGGCTGCGCCTTCACCGGTTCGCGCCGCTGCCCGCCCGCCCACAGGGCATAGCCCCGCTGCGCCTTGCTGGCATCGAACGGACGCAGGGCGATGGTATCCGCCAGCGCCAGGGCGAAGTCGAACAGCACGCCCGGCTCGCCCGCCAGCAGCTCCAGCTCGATCTCGCTGATGGGTTCGCGGCCCCGGCCGCCCCTCACCTCGCCCTGATCCAGAGCCAGCTCGATTTCGGAGCCGTCGGGAAACGCCAGCTGCCAGGTGGTGCGGCGAAAGCGCGTGGTGAACACCGGGCCCAGGCGTGCGGCTAGGGCGGGATCGCGCAGCAGGTCCGCGCAAGCGGGATCGGCACCGACCCGCTGCGCCAATGCTTCCAAGTCGGGCCGGTCGCCGCGCACGGGCGACTCCCACTCCTGCCGGGTGTGCAATCCGGCGTGGACGCCGCCGTCGCCCTTGAAGGTCTGCACCCGCCGGCGTCCCTCGCGCCGCACCCGCAACGCGGCGCCGTGGCGCTTGAGCCAAAGATCGGGGGTATCGAAATAAGCGCTGACCAGAAGGCGGGTGGCGGGGGGCGCCACCGCGTGGGCGCGCAGCAGCTCGTGGCGGCGCAGCCGGGGCACGTCGGCAGGATCGATGAGCAGCTTCAGCTCGACTTCGGTAGGCATGGCGGAGGGCGGCGCTCAGGCGTCTATTGTAAATGCCCGCGCCTCGCCCTCCCCGCGCCGGCGCCCGGTTCCGGATGTCAGAACCAGTCTTCCTGCATCTCCAGCAGCGGCTGCGCGCCCGCCCGGGCGGAGCGAATCAGCGCCGCCGTCTCCGGCAGCAGCTTGGCGAAATAGAAGCGCGCCGTGGCGAGCTTCGCCTTGTAGAAGGGATCGCCCGAGCCCTCCTTGGCCAGGGCCACTTGCGCCATGCGTGCCCAGAAGTAGGCGAACACCAGGTGGCCGCACACGCGCAGGTAGTCCACCGCCGCCGCGCCCACCTCCTCCGGATCGGCCATGGCCTTGGTACCGATCTCAGAGGTGAGCCTGGTGACCTTCTCGCCCAGGTCGGCGAGGGGCGCGAGGAATTCCTGCATTCGCGGATCGGCGCCCGACGAAGGATTGCACCAGTTTGCCGAACTTCTTCAGCCTGGCGCCGGCGTCGCCCAGCACCTTGCGCCCCAGCAGGTCGAGGGACTGGATGGTGTTGGTGCCCTCGTAGATCATGTTGATGCGCGCGTCGCGCAGGTACTGTTCCATGCCCCATTCGCGGATGTAGCCGTGGCCGCCATACACCTGCAGGCAGTGTGAGATGGCGATCCAGCCGTTGTCGGTGAGGAAGGCCTTGACGATGGGCGTCACCAGCGCCACCAGGTCGGCGCAGTCGCGCCGCACCGCCTCGTCCGGCGAATGGATTTCCTTGTCGATCTGCAGCGCCGTCCAGATGGTGAGCGCCCTTCCCGCCTCAGCGTAGGCGCGCGCCGTCAGCAGCATCTTGCGCACGTCGGGATGGACAATGATCGGGTCGGCCGGCTTGTCCGCGGCCTTGGGGCCGGACAGGGCGCGCGACTGGAGGCGCTCCCGGGCATAGGCGACGGCGTTCTGGTAGGCCACTTCGGTCAGGCCCAGGGACTGGGTGCCCACGCCCAGGCGCGCCGCGTTCATCATGACGAACATGGCCGCCAGCCCCTTGTGGGGCTCGCCCACCAGGGTGCCTACGGCGCCGTCCAGCACCAGTTGCGCCGTGGCGTTGCCATGGATGCCCATCTTGTGTTCCAGGCCGCCGCAGTAAATCCTGTTGCGGCTGCCCAGGCTGCCGTCCGGCCGCACCAGGAACTTGGGCACGACGAACAGGGAGATGCCCTTGGAACCCTGGGGCGCGTCCGGCAGGCGCGCCAGCACCAGGTGGATGATGTTCTCCGCCAGATCGTGCTCGCCGGCGGATATGAAGATCTTCTGGCCGGTGATGTGATAAGTGCCGTCCGCCTGGGGCTCGGCCTTGGTGCGCAGCATGCCCAGATCGGTACCGCAGTGGGGCTCGGTGAGGCACATGGTGCCGGTCCACTCCCCGCTGGTCAGCTTGGGCAGATACAGGCGCTTCTGTTCGGCCGTGCCGTGGGCATGCAGGCATTCGTAGGCGCCATGGGACAGGCCGGGATACATGGTCCAGGCTTGGTTCGAGGAATTGAGCATTTCGTAGAAGCACTGATTGACCACGTGGGGCAGGCCCTGACCGCCATATTCCGGATCGCAGCTCAGGGCCGGCCAGCCGCCCGCCACATAGCGTTCATAGGCTTCCTTGAAGCCGCCGGGCGCCCTGACCTCATGGTTGGCCGGATCGAGGCTGCATCCTTCCTGGTCGCCGCCCTGGTTGAGGGGGAAGATCACCTCGGCGGCGAACTTGCCGCCTTCTTCCAGCACGGCGTTGATGGTGTCGGTGTCCAACTCGGCGTGGGCCGGCAGGATTTTGAGTTCCTTGGTGACGTCGAGCACTTCGTGCAGCACGAACTGCATATCCCGCAACGGGGGAGTGTATTGAGGCATGGTCCGTTCCTTGGCGATGGTCTAAGTTGTGTGGATAAACACCGCAGACCGGATGGGCTGCGACTTTCCCTCTTTCTTCCCAAAGGGCACAATGCAGGCGCGAATTTATATCTGACAACAATTGATGTCAAATAAACGGATCAAGGAAGCGGCGCCCGCCCCGGGCAACCGCGGGCGTGTCTACCGGGGCGTGAGCGAGGAGGCCCGGCGCGCGGAGCGCAAACAGGCCTTCATCCGGGCAGGCATAGAGATATTCGCGCGGGACGGCTTCGCCGGCGCCACCACGCGCAGCCTGTGCGCCGAGGCGGGTCTCACCCAGCGCTACTTCTACGAATCGTTCGCCAGCCTGGAGGATCTCTTCGTCGCCGTTACCAACCATCTCGGGGCGCAGTTGGAAGCGCACATCGACGCCGCCGTGGCGGGCGCGCACCGCAGTGCCGAAGCCATCACCCGGGCCAGCCTCACAGCCTTCTTCGGCTTCATGCTCGAGGACCGGCGCGCGGCGCGCATCCTGCTGATCGAGATCCTGACCGTCGGGCCGCGCCTGGAGCTTTCCCTGCGCCGCTTCAGCGAGGGCCGCGCCGAGCACCTGCGCACCCTGATCGAGCAGCTCCATCCCGGGATTAAGCGTAACCGGGGCAATGTGCGCCTGATCGCTTCGGGGCTGGTGGGCGCCGCACGCAGTATCGCCGTGGCCTGGATGTCGGGCGGCTATGCCGAACCCCTGGAGGAAGTGGTGGACAGCGCGCTGCGGCTGTACTCGGCCATCCTGCCCGCCCGGCGCCGCAGGGCTTCACCCGTCTGACCGCGGGTGAAGCCGCGCGCGTTGGAGGCGCCGGGCGAGTCGGTGGCATAGGGCAGCCACTGGTCCACTCGGAAAGGGCGATGGAACCATATGGCGTGGTCCAGGCTGGCTACCGGGCCGGGCAGCAACGAATTGGGCAATAATAAAGTCCGTGCTACTGAATGGCGCCCGCAGCCGTGAGTCGCGCCGCATCTTGTTGGGAAGCCTAATGAAGTACAAGGACTATTACGCGATTCTCGGCGTCGAGCGCAACGCCGACGCCGATCAGATCAAGGCCGCCTATCGCAAGCTGGCGCGCAAGTACCATCCCGACGTGTCCAAGGAACCGGGGGCCGAAGAGAAGTTCAAGGAGGTCAAGGAGGCCTACGAAACCCTCAAGGACCCGGAGAAGCGCGCCCTGTACGACCGGCTGGGCACCCAGCAGCCGGGGCACGACTTCCGGCCGCCGCCCGACTGGTGGAAGCAGTTTGCCGAACACCAGGGGGCCTTCGAAGGCAGCTTCGAGGACATCGATCTGGCCGATATCTTCGCCGGTCTGGGCGGACGCCGGCGCTCGGCCAGGGCGCGCGGCGGGCCGGTGCCGATTGCCGGTGAAGATTACGAGACCGTGGTGCACCTCACCTTGGAGCAGGCAGCGCGCGGCGCGGAAGTGGACCTGCAGCTCGCCATGCCCGAATACGACGAGATGGGTTCCCCGCGCCGGGTGATGCGCACCATCAAGGCCCGCATCCCGCCGGGGAGCACCGACGGCAAGCGGCTGCGCCTGGCGGGCAAGGGCGGCGAGGGAGCGAACGGCGGACCCAACGGCGATCTTTACCTGACCGTAGCCCTGCATCCCCATCCCCTGTTCCGGGTGGACGGCCACGATCTCTATCTCGATCTGCCCATCGCGCCCTGGGAGGCGGCGCTGGGCGCCGGTGTCGAAGTCCCCACCCTGGCCGGCCCGGTGCAGCTCAAAATCCCGCCCAGGACCCGCGCCGGCCGGCAACTGCGCCTCGCCGGGCGCGGCCTGCCGAAACCCGGCGGCGGCGCCGGCGACCTGTATGCGGTGGTGCAGATCGTCATGCCCAGCGTGCTGACCGAGAAGGAGGAAGCGCTGTTCCGGCAGCTCGCCAGCGTCTCCACCTTCAACCCGCGCGGCCATTTCGCTGAAGGAGGACACCGATGAGAGTGGACATCGCCGAGGAAGCCCTGTGGCTCGATGAGCAGGGCGTGGTCACCGTCGCCCAACTCGCCCGGCTGTCCGGCCTGGCCGAAGACGAGGTGCGCGAGCTGGTGGACCTGGGCGTGCTGGAGCCCTGCGACCCGCACGCTCCTTCCTGGACCTTCACTTCCCGCTGCGTCCTCACCGCCCGCGCCGCCGGCCGGCTGCGCCGCGATCTGGAGCTGGAGCCCCACGCCCTGGCCCTCGCCCTGTTCCTGATGGAGCGCATCGGCGAGCTGGAAGCCCGGGTGCGCGGGCTGCAGGCGCGGCTGGCCCGCATCGAACAGGAATAGCGCGCTGCGGATTACTCCTTCGCGCCCGCCTGCTTGAGCAGGGCCGCCACGTCCGCCTGCTTCGCCCAGCTCAGGGCGGTGGCGCCCTGGGCACTCTTGAAGTTGGGATCGGCGCCCGCGGCGAGCAGCACCTTCACCGCTTCGACATGGCCGTTCTTGGCCGCCAGCATGAGGGGCGTGGCGCCGTTGGGCGCCACGGCATCGGCCCGGGCGCCCTTGCCCAGCAGATAGCGGACGATGTCCGCATGGCCTTCGAAAGCGGCGTAGGCCAGGGGCGTCCAGCCCTTGTGATCCACCTCGGCGCCGGCGTCCGCCAGGATCTTGACCACTTCCCCATGCCCCTTGAGGGCGGCCAGCATGAGGGCGGTGTCACCGTAGCGGTTGCGCGCCTGCACATTGGCGCGGTGTTTCGCCAGGAAGCGTACCAGGTCCTCGCTGCCCCGGCGCGCCGCCAGCATCAAGAGCGTGTTCCCTTCCTTGTCGACGGTGTTTACGTCCATGCCCCGCTGCAGGATCTCCATCACCTGCTGGTTGCGGCCCTCGTTGGCCGCTTCCAGGAGATCCTCATAGATACCCGCGACGGCAGGCAACGCCAGGAAGTTCAGCGCCAGGGCGAGGGGCAGGAGTGCTTTGCGCGGGATCATGGGGTCGGGATCCGGAACAGTCGATGGAAGTTCGCCGTGGTGGCCTCGGCCACGGCCTCGAAGGGCAGCCCCTTCACCCTGGCGATCTCGGCCGCGACGAACTGCACATGGGCCGGCTCGTTGGTCTTGCCGCGATAGGGCACGGGAGCGAGATAGGGCGAATCGGTTTCCACCAGCATGCGCTCCAGGGGCACGGCCGCCGCCACCTCGCGCAGGGCTGTGGCGTTCTTGAAGGTGACGATGCCGGAAAAGGAAATGTAGAAGCCCATCTCCATCGCTTTCTCCGCCACATCAAGGGTCTCGGTGAAGCAGTGCAGGACGCCGCCCGTCCGCCCGGCCCCCTCCTCTTCCATGATGCGCAGGGTATCGGCAGCCGCTTCGCGGGTATGGATGATGAGCGGCTTGCCGCAGGCAGCCGCGGCGCGGATATGCACGCGAAAGCGCTGCCGCTGCCACTCCGTGTCGCCCTTGTGCCAATAGTAGTCCAGCCCCGTCTCGCCGATGCCCACCACCCGCGGGTGGTGGGCCAGGCGCACCAGATCCTCCACGTCGGGCTCCAGGCCGTCCCGGTAATCGGGATGGACGCCCACCGAGGCATACAGCTCGGGATGGTTCTCCGCCAGGGCCAGGACCTGGGGAAACTCTTCCAGCTTGACGCTGATGCACAGGGCGAGACCGACTTCGGCCTCTTTCATGGCTTGGATCAGTCGATCGGTGCGTCCGGCGAATTCGGGAAAATTCAGATGGCAGTGGGAATCGACCAGCATTTCATGGGGGGTCAGAGCGTATGGGTCGGCTTGGCGGACTGCAGGTGGCCGCCCAGCAGGTTCTCGATCTTGGCGCGGGCGGACTGGCCGCTCTCGTCGTCGCTGAACTGCACGCCTATGCCCTGGGTCTTGTTGCCCTGGGCGCCGGGCGGCGTGAGCCACACCACCGTGCCGGCGATGGGCAGCTTACCTGGCTCGTCCATGAGCGACAGCAGCATGAACACCTCGTCGCCCAGGTTGTAGGGCTTGGCCGTGGGCACGAAGATGCCGCCGCGCTTGAGGAACGGCATGTAGGCCGCATAGAGCGCCGACTTGGAGTTGATGTTGAGCGACAGCACGCTGGGACGTGCGCCGCCCTGGGGGCGGAACGGCTCTACCATGGTCACCTCCCGGGCGCCACCCCTTTCAGGTAGCGCGCCAACAGATCCTCCAGGAACAGGCGTGGGTTCAAGGGATGGCGCGCCACGGCGCGCACGCGCAGCAACTCATTGTAGCAGTCAACCAGGTTGGCGGCCGAGGCACGCTCGGCAATGGGCGCGAGGCGCTCCGCCTGCTCCGGATGGTAGCGCGCCAGGCCGGTGAGCTTGATCGAGATCAGGTCATAAACCCATTTCTGCAGCCAGCCGACCAGGGTGGCCTTGTCCAGTTCGGCACCCCCCTTGTCCTGCTTGAGCCGGATCTCCCAGCGTCCCGCCGGGGCCAGGGAGCCGGTGGCCGCCGCCTCCGCCAGATCGGTGAGGAAGGCATCCCATTGGTCGTCCAGCCCCTGCTGCGCCATGGCCTTGGCGGCCAGGGGCACGCCGCCCGTGCGCGCCAGCAGCGGACCGGGCCGGGCGACTCCCGCCGCCTGCAGCCACTGCTCCGCCGCAGCCCGCTCCGGCTTGGCGAAACTCAGCACCTGGCAACGGCTGCGGATGGTGGGGAGAAGGCGCATCGGATTATTGGATATCAATATAAATAAAACACCTGAAGCCGGTTCTTCAAGCATTTTGAGAAGTGAATTGGCCGCCGCCAGATTCATTGCTTCGGCTGGCCGGATCAACACCACCTTGTAGCCGTGGCGATGGGCGCCCAGGTTGACGAACTTCTCCAGGCCGCGCACCTGCTCGATGACGATCTGATCCGATTTCTTCTTGGCCGCCGCCCCTTCGGCCGCCTCGTCCGCCGTCTCGGCCGCCTCGTCGCCGCCCGGCTCCAGCAGGCGCAGATCCGGGTGGTTGCCGCCCTGGAACCACCGGCAGCCGGCACACTGCCCGCAGGCAAAGCCGTCGGGACCCGGCCTCTCGCACAGCAGGCGGGCGGCCAGAGCGCGCGCAAAGCGACTCTTGCCCACGCCCTGGGGGCCGGCCAGGAGCAGCGCATGGGGCAGCTTGTCGAAGCGGCCTGCCAAACGCAACCAGAGAGAGGAATGCCAATCTAGAACCATTATTTACTGATACTTGCGATTATTTCTTCAAGTTCTTTATGAATTTCGGCTATACTCTTGCGTGCATCTATCACCCGTATCCGGCCGCCGCTGCCGGCCGCCCGTTCCAGGTAAACCGCGCGTACCCGGCAGAAAAAGTCCTCGGTCTCGCGCTCGAAGCGGTCCGGCGCGTTGCCCGTGCCGGCCAGGCGCCGGCAAGCCACCTCGGGCGGCACATCGAACAACAGGGTCAGGTCGGGCTGCAGGTCCGGATGGACCCAGCGTTCCAGCAGCGCGATCTTGTCCATGTCCAGTTTACGGCCGCCCCCCTGGTAAGCGTAGGTGGCGTCGGTGAAACGGTCTGACACCACCCAGTCGCCCCGTTCCAGGGTGGGACGGATCAGCCGCTCCAGGTGCTCGCGCCGCGCCGCGAACATGAGCAGGGCTTCCGTCTCCAGATGCATGGGTTCGTGCAGCAGCAGCTCGCGCAGCTTCTCGCCCAGGGGCGTGCCGCCCGGCTCGCGCGTGGCCACCACGGTGCGTCCCCGGGCGCGCAGATGGTCGATGAGCCAGGACTGGTGGGTGCTCTTGCCCGCTCCGTCTATGCCTTCCAGAGTGATGAACTTGCCGCGCATCAGTTCGACTTTCGTTTCTGGTACTTGTTGACCGCCCGGTTGTGTTCGTCCATGTCGCGCGAGAAATGGCTGGAGCCATCGCCGCGCGAAACGAAGTAGAGATAGTCGGTACGGGCCGGGTGTAGGGCCGCCCGCAGGGAGGCGAGTCCAGGCATGGCGATGGGCGACGGCGGCAGGCCTGGCCGGGTGTAGGTATTGTAGGGGCCGTCGCGCAGCAGGTCCTGTTTGCGCAGATTGCCGTCGAACTTGTCGCCCAGGCCGTAGATGACCGAGGGGTCCGTCTGCAGCAGCATGCCCCGGCGCAGGCGGTTCACGAAGACGCTCGCCACCAGGGCCCGGTCGGCGGCGATGCCGGTCTCCTTCTCGACGATGGAGGCCATGATCAGCGCCTCGTAGGGCGAGGCGTAGGGCAGATCCGGGTCGCGGCGCTGCCACTCCTCCAGCAGGATGTTGTGCATCATGCGATGGGCGCGGCGCAGGATGTCCACGTCGCTCGCGCCTTTGCCGAAGAGATAGGTATCGGGAAAAAACCAGCCTTCCGCCTGGTTCTGATCGGCGTCGATCAGGCGCATGATCTCCCGTTCCGTGAGCCCGGCGGTGTCGTGGCGCACGGCCGGATGGGCGTCCAGCGCCGCGCGCATCTGGCGGAAAGTCCAGCCCTCGATGAACTGGATTTCCGCCAGGGTGACATCGCCCCGGGTCAATTTCTCCAGCAACCGCCAGGGCGTGATGCCCGTTTCCACCTCGTAGCTGCCCGCCTTGATGTCCGATGCCTTGCCCAGCAGGCGCCCCAGTAGGGTGAACTGCCCTGGCGACAGGCGCGCGCCGGCCGCGTCGATTCTCCGCGCGGCAGCGCGCAGGCTGCTGCCCGGCTCCACATGGACATCGAGCGGACTCGCCGCCAGCGGAATGGGCGTGAGGGCGTACCAGGTCAGCCAGCCGGCAGACAGGAGCGTCCCCACGACCGCCAGAGCGAACGCCCAGCGCAGGATTTTTTTCATGGAGTCGTGGGGCTAGGCGGGCAGGGATGGAGAAAACACGGGCGATATAATACCCGATCCCCAACCCATCCTCGGCAGTCATGAACCAGGCCTGGCAAGCGTTCCTCCAAAGCCGCGGCGCGCGCAGCGACGGCGGCAACATCACCGATTTCGGCACCCCCCGGGAAGAACTGGCCGCGGCGCCCAGCGGCACCGTGCTGGTACCGCTTTCCGCCTACGGCGTGATCCGCGCCAGCGGCGAGGACGCCGCCTCCTTCCTGCACAATCTGCTCACCAACGACGTGAAAAAACTGGGCGCCTCCGCCGTCCAGCACAACAGCCTGTGCAGCGCCAAGGGCCGCATGCTGGCCAATTTCCTCGTTTGGCGCGACGAAGGCGACTATCTGCTGCAGCTTTCCACCGATCTCCAGCCGGCCGTGCAGAAAAAGCTGTCCATGTACGTCCTGCGCTCCAAGGTCAAGCTGAGCGATGCCGGCGAAGGGCTGGCCCTGCTGGGGGTCGCCGGCGCGCTGGCGGAAGCGGCGGTGCGGGAGGCCACCGGAGTGGCGCCCGAGGGGTCCATGACCGTGGCCCGTTTCAGCCAGGGGCAGGTGATCCGCCTCGGCGAGCGCCGGTTCGAGCTGGCCGTGGCGGCCGACGCCGCGCCCGAGCTGTGGCAGCGCCTTGCCGTCCACGCCCGCCCCGCCGGCTTCCCGGTGTGGCAGTGGCTGGAGATCAACGCCGGCTGGCCCCTGATCACCGCCGCTACCCAGGAGCAATTCGTGCCCCAGATGGCCAACTTCGAGCTCATCGGCGGGGTCAGCTTCCAGAAGGGCTGCTACCCGGGGCAGGAAATCGTGGCGCGCACCCAGTACCTGGGCAAGCTCAAGCGGCGCATGTATCTGGCTCATCTGGCCGAGGCCGCGGCGCCGGGAGCCGAGCTGTTCAGCCCCGATCTGCCCGACCAGGCCTGCGGCATGGTGGTCAATAGCGCGCCGGCCCCGGAGGGCGGCTGCGATGTCCTGGCGGTGATGCAGATGTCCAGCGCCGAAAGCGGCGACGTGCGCCTGGGCAGCCAGGCGGGGCCGCGGCTTGTCCTGCGCCCCCTGCCCTACGCGGTGAGCTGAGCACCCCGGCCATGTGTCTGATCCTGCTCGCCTGGCGGGTGCACCCGGACTATCCCCTGGTGGTGGCCGCCAATCGGGACGAGTTCTTCGCCCGCCCCACCGCGCCGGCCGGCTTCTGGCCAGATGCCCCTGAAGTCTTCGCCGGCCGCGACCTGGAAGCCGGCGGTACCTGGCTGGGCGCCACGCGCCGGGGGCGCTTCGCGGCGCTCACCAACTACCGCGACCCCGCCCGCAACCGCAGCGGCACGCCGTCGCGCGGCGAGCTGGTCGCCGCCTTCCTGCGCGGCAAGGCCGCGCCGGCCGACTACATCACCCGGTTGCGGCAGCGCGCCGGAGACTACAACGGCTTCAACCTGCTGGTGGGGGACGGGCGCGACATGTACTACTTCTCCAACGTGGCCGCGGAAAGCGGCCATATCGGCCCCCTGGCGCCCAACGTCTATGGCCTGTCCAACCATCTGCTCGACACACCCTGGCCCAAGGTGGCCCGCGGCAAGTCGGCCTTGAGGGCGGCCCTGGACGCCCTGCCCGATGCGGAACCCCTGTTCGACCTGCTGCGCGACGACCGCCAGGCTGCCGACGAGGAACTGCCGCGCACCGGGGTCAGCCTGGAATGGGAACGGCTGCTGTCGGCCGCCTTCATCCGCGCGCCCGCCTACGGCACCCGCTCCTCCACCGTGGTGCTGCGGGACGGCGCAGGCAACACCACCTTCATCGAGCAGACCTGGGACAGGGACGGCCGCCCCGCCGGGCGGGTGCAGAAGGGCTTTTAGGCAAGGATGTCCACCCGCGTGCCGGCCGGTACGAGATCGAACAGTTTCACGATGTCCCGGTTGCGCATGCGTATGCAGCCGATGGAGCCGGGCCGGCCCATCTCGGCGGTGTCGGGGCTGCCGTGGATGTAGATATAGCGCCGCATGGTATCCACCTCTCCCAGGCGGTTGAAGCCCGGCTCGCAGCCCGACAGCCACAGGATGCGGGTGAGGATCCAGTCCCGCCCCGGATGCTGCGCCGCCAGCTCCGGCGACCAGATCTCGCCGGTGGGACGGCGGCCCGCGAACACCGTGTTCTCCGGCGCGCCGGCGCCGATCTTGGCGCGGATTATGTGGCGCCCGCGCGGCGTGCATTGGCTTCCGCGCCGCTCGCCTGGGCCGTTGCGCGCCGTGGACACGGGATAGGTCCTGAGCACCCGTTCGTCATCGCCGAACAGGGTCAGCGTCTGCAGCGGAATGCTGATCTCGATGCGCATCACTGCACCTTCAGGCGGCCGCGGCGCGCAGCGAAGAACTCGGACAGCAGCGCCCCGCACTCCTCGGCCATGACGCCCCCCTCCACCACCGCATGGTGATTGAGGCGCTCCTCGCCGAACAGGTCGATGACGCTGCCGGCCGCTCCCGTCTTGGGATCGCGCGCACCGAACACCACCCGACTGATGCGCGCATGCATGATGGCCCCGGCGCACATGGCGCAGGGCTCCAGGGTCACATAGAGCTCGCAGCCGGGCAGGCGGTAGTTGCCCAGCCGCTGCGCCGCGTCGCGCAGGGCCAGCATCTCCGCGTGGGCACTGGGATCGTGGCGGGAAATGGGCGCGTTGAAGCCACGGCCGACGATCTCGCCGTCCTTGACCACCACGGCGCCCACCGGCACCTCGCCCGCCGCTTGGGCTTCGCGCGCCAGGAGCAGGGCCTCGGACATAAACATCAGGTCGCGCTCGGTCATGACGTTGCGATCGGTCTGCGGCCCTGCCCCTTCACAGCCGCGCATCCCGGCGCGCCACATCTCCCGTCCACTCCAGCAGCCTTGAGTCGGCAGTAATCAGCAGCGCGCCGTAGTGCATCGCCGTGGCGGCAATGAACCTGTCGGCAGGATCCTTGTGCAGCCCCTCCAGCCGGGTGGCCAGCAGCGCCAGGCGCCCATCCACCGGTATTTCGCGAATCCCCGCCTGTAACAATTCCCCGCGCCAGATCTCCGCCGCTGCCGGAAGCTCGATACGGCCGCGCAGGGCAAGCATCGCCACCTCCCAAAAACTGATGGCGCTGACCGCGACCGAGTCTTGGCGCCATGCCTGCTCGATCAACGAGCGCGCTTGTTTTCCCAGGGCGGCGTCGTTGGCATCCATCCATAGCAAGGCGTGGGTGTCCAGCACAATCACTGGAGCGCCTCCCATGCATCCTCGTCAATGGGGGAAACGATATCGCCCAGGATCCTGAGCCCGGCATGCAGGCCGAAAGGCGAGTCCGCCCGCCCACCCGAATAGGGACGAAGCTCGGCTATCGGTTTTCCATTCTTCGTGACCACCAGCACTTCTCCGGTGTTCGCCACGTCGTCCATCAGCGCAAGACATTTCGCTTTGAATTCAGATGCTTGAATTGTTTTCATGCCATCATCCGGGGAAAATAGTCATTGCGATGACTATAGTCATGAAAATGGTCACCGTCAACCGAGGCCATCAGTCCCATGGCCTGCAGCCAGACGAGGGCGAGCTGATGGGCGGCCACCCGGGTTTCCTGCGCCTGCCGCCGAGCACCAGCAGCAGCGCCCATGTGGCGGGTGACGTTTTCGACATCCTTCATGAAACGGCTGAGGCGGGAGCCGCCCAGCGAAATCTCGCCGGTGCCGCCGTCGAGGATGCCCGCCGACAGGGAACGTTTGAAGGCGAGCACCGAGAGCATACCTTCCTCGATCGTACCCTTGGCGACGAAATTGACGATCTGTACCGGCCGTCTCTGCCCCATGCGGTGGATGCGCGCAATGCGCTGTTCGAGAATCGCCGGATTCCACGGCAAGTCCATGTTCACCAGGATCGAGGCGTGTTGCAGATTGAGGCCCGTTGCGCCGGCATCGGTGGAAAGGAACACCCGGCAGCCCGGATCATCGCGAAAACGCTCGACGAGTGCCGGCCGCTTGTCCGGGGGCACACCGCCATGGAAGCTCACGTAGCCGATGCCACGGGCTTCCAGGCGACGGATGACGATGCCGTGGGTTCGCGTCCACTGGCTGAACACCACCACCTTGGCTTCCGGCTGCGCGAAGAAACCGTCGAGCAGCGCCGCCAGCTCGTCGGTCTTGACGCCGTGGTCGCTCTCCTGGTCGAGCAGATAAGTGCTGTTGCACGCCATGCGCATGTTCTGCAGGGCGCAGGTGAGGCGCCGCTGATCCTGGTCCGAGAAGAACTTGGTCTTGCGCCGGCGGATCATGACCGGCGCCAGCGTCTGGTCGATCTTGTCCAGCCCGGTGTATCCGATGACGCGGCCGCCTTCGTCCCTGAGCTGATGCTCGTGCAGCAGCTTCCAGGTCGGCCCCAGGCGATGCTGATCGACGAACTGGACGACGGAGATCAGTTCCTCCAGTTTGTTTTCCAGCGGCGTGCCCGTGAGCACGACGGCATAGGGACTGTCGATGCGCTTTAAGGCGCGCGCGGCGATGGTATTCCAGTTCTTCACCCGCTGCGCTTCGTCCACGATGACCACTTCCGGCCCCCAGGCGGCGATCAGGTCGAGGTCGGGCTGGAGTTTTTCGTAGTTGGTGATCTTGCAGAAATCCTCCGTCGCGTAGTCCCTCTGGCGCTGCGCGCGCCCGCTGGAGATCACCCGGGCATCGCGGCCGGCGAAACGTTTGATTTCGCTCTGCCATTGGTACTTGAGCGAGGCCGGACAAATCACCAGTACCTTGCCGGCGCCAAAATGCCGCGTAAAGATTTCGGCGGCGGCGATGGCCTGGATGGTCTTGCCCAGCCCCATTTCGTCGCCGATCAGTGCCCGGCCCGCGCGCACGGCGAAGAGCGCTCCTTCGGCCTGATAGGGGTAAAGGGGCGCCTTGAGCAGTTTTTCAGTTGGGGATCGCTCCCGCCGCCGGGGAAAACCCTGTCCAGCACCGCCGCCCGCCGCTCGGCATCGCGCCGGCCGGCGATGAAGTCGAGGGCGTCGTCATAGGCGCGCAGTTCATGGCCGGTTCTTGCGATTGCCGCCAGGAAACCCTCCAGCTCGGCGAACCGTTCGGGAGGCAACACCCACCCGTGCTCTGCGTCGAACAGCCGCGCGGCAGCTTTCAGCACGGCAAGCACGAACTCGATGTGCTTGCAGGTGCCCAGCTCGTTGGTCGCGTAATCCGGGCAGGAGCAGTAATTGTCGCTCGGCCGCAATCCCCGAATCGCCACGTGATAGCCGCTTTTCGATTGGGGATTGCTGACCCGAAACTCGGAAAAGAACGGTTCCGTGCCAAGATTCTCCAGCCCGAACGTCTGCTCCCGTCCGAATTGCCGCCGCAACCCGCGCTGCCAGTCGGCGGGAGGCAGATCGGGCGGCGCATGGGTCCGGGAAAGCCTCGGTTCCTTGCGGGACTTGGCGGTACTGGCGCGAGCTTTCATTCAGGTCGAATTCCTTTCAAAAAAACGTCATGACGAACCCGCCGATGGATTCACCCCCTCGGGTACTCCAAACCAAGGGACTGCCACAGGGAATGCGTAGGAAATTTCCCGTCGTCCCTGTTCGGCGGCCATACGCTTCTCACTGGCCTCGTAGTTTCTGAGGAGGCCTTTCCACGCGCTCGAGGCCGGCTGGCGTGACGATGGCGTGGCGCGGCGTCTTCCCGCCCAACGCCGGGATGGGCTCGTCCGCCCAGTTGGCATAGGATCGCCGCACCGCCTCTTCCAAGATGTCGGCCATCGCTTCCGGCGGAATATCCGGCGCAGCCGGAGCCGGCCCGCCCGGGAGCCCCATGCCGGGGTTTCGTACAGGCGCAGCGGCTTTGTGGCAAGCTGCTCGATCCAGCAGCGCTCACCGGGAGCGAAGGCCGGCCCGCCTGCGCCCAGCAGAAGATCGGGCACGTCGCGGTATTCGCCCCGGACGGCAATCTCGCCCTCAGCGAGCAGCCATTCGCCGACGTTGATCTGGATCATGCCCCAGATGTCCTCGTCGAGTTCGCCCAGGGCCTTCGCCTCTTCCTCGTCGAGGCCGAGGGCGGCCTTCTGCTCGAAGAACCTGAGGCCGGTGATGCTCGGGTTGATAAGGCCTTCCGTCAGCCAGGCGCGGATCTTCGCGCAACAGGGGTGCCGGACCGATGTCGCAGGCCGTATCGGCCGCCCAGCTCAGCAGCTCTGCGGCATCCGCGTCACTTGTTGCGCCGCGCCGTAACGCCTGGGCTACACGCTCGCAGAACGCGTCCAGATAGGCAAGCAGGTCATCGCGGCTGGCGTCGCCCTCGACTACCCTCACGACCATGGCATGCAGGGCCGATTAGCGGCACCACATGGCAGCGGCAGCGTCCTCGGCCAGGGCCTTGAGCGGCGCAAGGTTGCCATCGCAGACCGACGCCAGCAGTTGACCAAGGATGCCGCCGACATCGTCGCCGAACAGATCGTCGGCGCGCTCCGCAGTGCAGTGGCAGGCACGCACCAGCGGACCATAGGCGCGCGCATCGCGTTTCTCGGCGGCAAGATAGACGGCGAAGCTGAACAGTCCGTTGATCTCTTCTTTCCGCGCTTCGTTGCGGAAGATCGAACCACCGTCCGCAATGCGCTCGATCTCGGCGACGAAAAGGGGCCCCCATTCGTTCCACCGTTTCCGCGCCTCCCGCGCCGCTGTATGGGGAAACGGGTGAGCCAGAATCGACAGCGCCGCTGCCACCTCTTGCCATTCCATGATGTCGTTCCTGTCTGATTTGCATGTACGGCGCGAACAGCGCGCCGTTCGTGTCGCACAGCCGGCGCCTCTCGATGAGTTCGGCGTGGCGCTGCCTCGACGTGGAGACGGCTTCGATTATCCAGAGTCAGGTATCAGCCGCGGTGCCGAGAATCCGCCTCACGCTCAGTTCGAGCCGATTTTCGGGTTCCAGCGTCCTGCTCATCATAGGAACAGGTCCGCACGCACATTGAACCGCCGCGCCAGCTTCTTGGCAATGTCCTTGCTGATGCTGCGTTTGCCGTTCAGGATGTCGGAGATGCGGCTTTGGGGGGCACAGTCAGCGAGGTCTTCCTGTTTCAGCCCGTGTTGTTCCATCAGGAAGCGCAACACTTCCCGTGGCTCGGCCTCCGCGATGGCGTAATGCTCATCCTCGTAGGCGGCCACCTGGTCGGCCAGGTAGGCGAGCACTTCCGCCAAGGGATGGTTTTCGTCGTCGCCGATCTCTTCCAGCAGGACATCGATGGTCGCGCGCGCCTGGGCGTGGTCCTCCTCGGTGCGAACCGAAGTCACGCCAATCACTTCCTTGAACGGCATCCAGGCCCGAAGAACGGCTTGCGGTTCGGGCACCGCC
Source organism: Uliginosibacterium gangwonense (assembly GCA_020723855.1). Lineage (GTDB taxonomy): Bacteria > Pseudomonadota > Gammaproteobacteria > Burkholderiales > Rhodocyclaceae > DYIB01. Next base: position 3,159 of record DYIB01000015.1, on the reverse strand, counting down.
TTGTGTGTATGGGCCATCATTTCCTCCGTTTCCATCCGCCGCGGTCGTACTCCTCGCGGGTGAGTACGGCGCGGACATAGACCTTGTGCCGGTTGCAGTGGATCGCGGCAATCAACCGGTACTTGTTGCCCCCGACGTTGACGACCGTGAGTCCATCCACGTAATCGGCGCTGGCGAACGTCGCCCGCAAATCGTTGAAGTCCGCAAAGACCTCTGCCCTCATGGTCCGATACCAAGCTTCGAGCGGCCGTTCGGCGTCCGGGTGCCTCGCCCAGAACTCGATCAGGATGGGCTTTGCGATCACGTGCATGCGGGCGAATATAAGTTGTGTATCGTTCTTTCTGTAAATTCCGTTTTGTGCCGTTGGCAGGAAGTTTTGCCGGGCGGGCGACGCAGGCGCGTAGCGCCGGAGTCGGCGGCCCGGCAGTCCGGCGCAGCGGCAGGTCTGACGCCATGACATCGAGAAAGGAGAATAAGCCTCATGGCGATGTGAGTCGAAACCAACCCCTTGGAAGCAGCCTATGCCGAGCTTCTTGAGCATGGACTGGATGGCGCGGGCGAAGCCCTGCGTATTCTGGTCAATGAAGCAGCCAAGATCGAGCGCGCCGAATTCCTTGGCGCCAAACCTTATGAGCGTACCGCGACACGGCGCGATTACGCCAACGGCTACAAGCCCAAAACCATGCTCACCCGCCTGGGTGAGGTGACTTTCCAGGTGCCCAAGTGCGCTGCGGCGATTTCTATTCTTCCGCCTTGGAGAAAGGCACGCGTACCGACCAGGCAGTCAACCTGGCGCTGGCCGAGATGTACGTCCAGGGTGTCTCCACCCGGCGGGTGATCGACGTCCTGCAACGCCTGCTCGGGCCGGAGATTTCCTTGTCCTCCGCCCAGGTGAGCCGCGCTGCCGCCCGGCTCGATGAGGGGCTTGCAGCCTGGCGTGAGCGCCCGTTGGGCGAAGTGCCCTACCTCTTTCTGGACGCCCGTTACGAGAAGGTCCGTCTGGAAGGCAGAATCGTCGATTGCGCCGTGCTCATCGCGGTCGGAATCGAAGCCTCGGGCAAGCGCCGCGTGCTGGGCTGCGAGGTGGCCACATCAAGAGCCGAGATCAACTGGCGCCGTTTCCTGGAAAGCCTCCTGGCTCGTGGCCTGAAAGGGTGCAAGCTCATTGTGGCCGACGATCATGCGGGGCTCAAAGCCGCCCGCCGGGCGGTGTTGCCTTCGGTGCCCTGGCAGCGTTGCCAGTTCCATTTGCAGCAGAATGCCGGCCAGCTCACTACCCGGCAGGAGGCCAAAAAGACGGTGGCCGCCCAGCTGCGCGCGATCTTCAACGCGCAGGACAAGACCGAGGCCGAGCGGCTGCTCAAAGCCGCCTTGGAGGCTTGGCGCAAGGAACATCCCAAGCTCGCCGCGTGGGCCGAAGAAGCGATGCCCGAGGGCCTGACGGTGTTCGCCTTCCCAGCCGCCCACCAGGTGCGGTTGCGCACCACCAACGGCCTGGAACGCTATCCGCCGGGAACTGCGGCGCCGCACCCGGGTGGCCAGCATCTTCCCCAACCCCGATTCCTGCCTGCGCCTGGTCTCCGCTTTGCTTGCCGAACTGGACGACGAGTGGATGACCGGCAAAGTCTATCTCAACCTCAACCCGTGACCCGGACGTCATGCCTCCCGCCTCGGAAATTTACAGAAAAGGGGTTGCACAATCCGAATATATACCAAGATGGTATATAGAGGGAAAAGTTCAGGTCCTGGCGGGCGTAACCCCGTTCCAGGTTCCAGCCCACGCCGTTGGCGGCCATCGGCGGGGGAGACTTTCGTTTCTCCCCTGCAGCCGACTCACCCGGATCACCCGAGACGGGCGCGTCGTGATCGTCAAGGTCAGCGGGGACTTGAAATGACGTCGAAGGGTCCGACCGTGGCGCCCACCGCAGCGGGCTGAGTTGCGGTCCTTCATGCAAAAATTCTTACGTCCTATCTCTGTAGGTGTCTCGCAGCACGTTCTTCATCACCTTCCCCATATTGGTCCGGGGAAGCCGATCCGAAATGATGAAGCGACGCGGGATCTTGTAGCCGCCGATCAGGGTGCGGCAATGGACGATGAGGTCGGATTCACTTATCGCCGCGCCGTTACGGGGTACGACGATGGCGAGCAAGGCCTCACCGAGAAGCGCATCCGGGACCCCGATCACCGCCACCTCGAGCACGTGGGGATGTTCGCACAGGGCGTTCTCCACCTCGATGCTGTAGATGTTCTCGCCGCCGCTGATGATCATGTCCTTCTTGCGGTCGATCACGTAGAGCCGGCCCTCTTCGTCCAGGCGTCCCAGATCCCCCGTGTGCAACCAGCCGTTGCGCAACGCACCTGCCGTCTCCGCCGGCCGGTTGTGGTAACCCAGCATCACCGTCTGGCTCCGGACCACGACTTCTCTAATACGGCTCGCCCCCTTCTCCCTGGAACATGATTCGCCTGTCGCATTGTTGTTGGTTTTTCGACTTGAGCGGCGATTTTTATCCAACAATGACGTCCGGGTCAATATAGACGAATGACATAGGGCAATTTGTCGTAGGTATGCAAGGGGGCTGCCCGTCTTTGCCAGACGTGCATTGGTTGGTCGCGAGTCACGGAATCGTAAGCGTCAGGGCCTCACCGACTCCCTCGCCGGCTTCACCTTGATCTCGATGTCATAGCCGAGGCGATTCAGGCACTCCATGAGCTTGCGCTCGGACAGATTCGAGAAATCCCCTCGCAGCATGGCCGATACCTTGGGCTGCGGGATGCCCATGCGCTTGGCTGCCGCTTGTTGCGTCAGCCCCGGGGTACGCATCGCCTTCCTGATCTCGACCACCAGGCCGGTCTTGATCTTCAGTTTTTCGGCGTCGGGCAGGCCAAGATCGGCAAAAACGTTGCCAGAACTGCGTTGAACCTCGATACCTTCAATGATCCGTTTTTCCATTTCGTAGCTCCTGTGCCAATGCCTCAGCGATCTTCAGCCGGGCGCGGATGATGTCCATGTCCGCCTTTGGTGTGGCAATCCCGCTTTTGCTCTTCTTCTGGAAGCAGTGCAGAACGAACACCGCCTCGGCGAACTACACCGTGTAGACCGCTCGTGAGGTTCCCTCTGTTTTTCGTCTTCCAACCCAGCGGCATCATGCCGCCAATTG
>DYIB01000014.1 GCA_020723855.1 Uliginosibacterium gangwonense | reverse complement strand
CCGGGCGCGCGCTCATGGTCTGCCCCCGGCGCTGCGCGCCAACCTCCCAGGGGGGTATGAGCGCGTCTTGAGGCGGCTCGGCGACGCGCTCAGTCTGCCCCCGGCGCTGCGCGCCAACCCCCCAAGGGGGTATGAGCGCGTCTTGAGGCGGCTCGGCGACGCGCTCATGCATGCGCTCCCGCGAGTTCGGTGGCGCTGCCCATGTAGGCTTCGATCACCTGGGGGTTGCGCGACACTTCGGCGTAGGGGCCTTCGGCCAGCACCGAGCCGCGCGCCAGTACGGTGATCATGTCGGAGATGCCCGAGACGACGTTCATGTTGTGCTCGACCATGAGCACGGTGCGGTTGGCCGAAACTTTCTTGATGAGCTGCTTGACCCGGTCTACGTCTTCGTGGCCCATGCCCTGGGTGGGTTCGTCGAGCAGCAGCAGCTCGGGCTCCAGGGCGAGGGTGGTGGCGATCTCCAGTGCACGCTTGCGTCCGTAGGGCAGCTCGACCGTGACCATGGCGGCGAACTCTTCCAGGCCGACGTAGCTCAGCAGCTCGCGTGCCCGATCGTTCAACACGTTCAACGAGGCTTCCGGGCGCCAGAAGTGGAAGGAGGTGCCGAGCTTGCGCTGCAGGGCGACGCGCACGTTCTCCAGGACGGTCAGGTGCGGGAACACCGCCGAGATCTGGAAGGAACGCACGATGCCGCGGCGCGCGATCTGGGCCGGCTTCTCGTGGGTGATGTCCTCGCCCTTGTAGAGAATGGTGCCACGCGTGGGACTGAGGAATTTGGTCAGCAGGTTGAAGACCGTGGTCTTGCCCGCGCCGTTGGGGCCGATCAACGCATGGATGTGGCCGCGCCTGACCTTCAGATTGACATCGTTGACCGCAACGAAACCCTTGAATTCCTTGACGAGACCTCTTGTCTCGAGAATGTAGTCGTCAGCCATGCCTGGGTCGGGAGCGGCGGGTAACAACCGCTTCTATTGATTGTTCGATTATTGTCCTCGTGCATTATCGGCAATCGAACCGAGTTTCGCAACGTCGCCACCCATTAGGGTTTACCCGAAGACGAATTAGCGCCCCTTCCATTCGGGCTTGCGCTTCGCCATGAAAGCGTCGATGCCCTCCGCGGCATCTTCGGCCATCATGTTGCATGCCATCACTTCGGCCGCATACTGGTATGCGGCGTCCAGGCCCATTTCGAGTTGCTTGTAGAACATCTGCTTGCCCATGGACACGGCCACGGGGGATTTGGCGCGAATGGACTCGGCCAGCTTGCGCACCTCCGCATCGAGCTGGTCGGCCGGCACGACGCGGTTGACCAGGCCGCGGCTGCGCGCCGTCTCGGCATCGATGAAGTCGCCCGTGAGCAGCATCTCCATGGCCTGCTTGCGTCCCATGTTGCGCGACAGCCCGACGCCCGGCGTCGAGCAGAACAGCCCGACGTTGATGCCGGACACGGCGAAGCGCGCCTCCTGCGCCGCCACCGCCAGGTCGCACATGGAGACCAGTTGGCAGCCGGCAGCCGTGGCGATGCCATGAACGCGGGCGATCACCGGCTGGGGCAGCTCCGTCAAAGTCATCATCAGCTTCGAGCACTGGCGGAACAGCGCCTGCTGGAACTCCTTGGTGTGGTTGGCGCGCATCTCCTTGAGATCGTGGCCGGCGCAGAAGGCCTTGCCGGCGCCGGCGATGACCACCACGCGCACCGACGTGTCTTTGGCGATGGCATCGAGCGCCGCCTGCAGCTCGGTCATCATCGCCTGGGACAGGGAGTTGAACTGGGCCGGCCGGTTGAGGGTCAGGGTGGTGATGCCCTCGTCGTCGGCACGCAACAGAATGGGTTCGGCCGGGGATTGCAGGGCTGCGCTCATATATGATGTCTCCTCGTAAATTTCTACTCTATCGCGTCGGTGGACCTGGCCCGCTCGCGCAGAACGAATTTCTGTATCTTGCCGGTGGAGGTCTTCGGCAGCGGGCCGAACACCACCCGCCTGGGCGCCTTGAAGTGTGCCATACGTTCCCGGCAGAAGGCGATCAGCTCCCCTTCGCTCGCCGCCGCGCCTTCCTTGAGTTCCACGAAGGCGCACGGCACCTCGCCCCACTTCGGGTCAGGCTGGGCCACCACCGCCGCCGCCATCACCGCCGGATGGCGATAGAGCACGTCCTCCACTTCCACCGACGAGATGTTCTCGCCGCCGGAAATGATGACATCCTTGGAGCGGTCCTTGATCTTGACATAGCCGTCGGTCTGCATCACCGCCAGGTCGCCCGTATGGTACCAGCCGCCGCGGAAGGCTTCCTCGGTGGCCTTGGGGTTCTTGAGATAGCCCTTCATGACGATGTTGCCGCGGAACATGATTTCCCCCATGGTCTCGCCGTCCCGGGGCACCGGCTCCATGGTTTGCGGGTTGAGGACGGTGACGCCCTCCTGCAGATGGTAGCGCACCCCCTGGCGGCCGTTCAAACGGGTGCGCTCATTGATGGTGAGCCCGTTCCATTCCTCATGCTTGGCGCACACCGCCGCCGGACCGTAGGTTTCCGTCAGCCCGTACACATGGGTGATATCGAAGCCGATGCGCTCCATGCCTTCGATCACCGCCGCCGGCGGCGGCGCCGCGGCGACCAGGGCGAACACCTTGTGATTGATGCCCTCGCGCCACTCGGCAGGCGCATTGATGAGCATCGAGTGCACGATGGGCGCGCCGCAGTAATGGGTGACCTTGTGCTCGCGGATGGCCTCGAAAATGAGCTTGGGGTCGACGCGGCGCAGGCACACATTGGTGCCGGAGTTGGCTGCCATGGTCCATGGGAAGCACCAGCCGTTGCAGTGGAACATGGGCAGGGTCCACAGATAAACGGCGTGGGGCGGCATGCCCCAGCTCACGATGTTGCTGACGGCGTTGAGATAGGCGCCCCGATGGTGATATACCACACCCTTGGGATTGCCCGTGGTGCCCGAGGTGTAGTTCAGGGAAATGGCATCCCACTCGTCGTCGGGGCCGCTCCAGGCGAACTCGGGATCGCCCCCGGCAAGAAAGGCTTCGTACTCGACGTCGCCCAGGCGCTCGCCCGGGCCGGAATACTCGCTGTCGTCCACGTCCACCACCGGAATCTTGCGCCCGAGCTGAGCCAGGGCCTTCGCCACGGTGGCCGAGTACTCCCGGTCGGTGATGAGGATCCTGGCCTCGCCATGGTTCAGCATGAAGGCGATCGCCTCCGCGTCCAGGCGCGTGTTCAGCGTGTTGAGCACAGCTTTCACCATGGGCACGCCGAAATGGCATTCGACCATCTCGGGGGTATTGTTGAGCATCACCGCCACCGTGTCCCCGGCGCCGATACCCCGGCGCGCCAAAGCGGACGCCAGCCGGCGGCAGCGGGCGTAGGTTTCCTTCCAAGTATAGCGCCGACGGCCATGGATGACGGCGGTACGGTCGGGATAGACATAGGCCGAACGGTCGATGAAGCTCAGGGGCGTCAGGGGAACGTAGTTGGCCTGGTTCTTGTCCAGGTCCGTCTGATAGGGATTGGTTCGTTGTGCCATGGCGGTCTCGGGAAAAGGGAAATCCAGCAAAAAATCAGGTGCTGCGACAGCGTTCGCTTATATTCAAGCCCGCGCCCTGCCCGCGGTCAAGTCCGGCGAGCCACTCGGCCAGGGTTGCAGCCAGTTCGTCCACGGCGGCGCCCAGGGCCGTCACGCCGCCCTGGGCGTCGGGCGCCGGCGCCGGCCGGCTGATGGAGATGCCGCGCTCGGCAAGCGGCAGACCGCCGGCGCCGAGCAACTGGACGCGCGCCTCCAGCACGGCGCGGCTGTCGGCCGGCGCATCGAACACCTGCAAGAATTCGTCCAGTCTCACCCTCAGCCGGCAGCCGCTCAAGCGCGCCCCGGCCGCCACCAGCCGGCGGCGCAGCGCATGCTCCACCAGCTCGCCGGGCGGCGCGACCAGGCGTGATTCCGCATAGCTGCGGCGCCTGTGGTCGTCCCGGTATAGCAGGCGATACTGCAGGGCCGAGGATTCGAGCCAGGAAGGGGCCCGCACTTCGACGCTGCCCACACCCGCGGCAGCGGACGAGACTGCCGCTTGCCGGGAAGCACCCAGATCGTAATAGCCGATGGCACCGCCGCGCCCGCCGACGGCGCAGGCCGCCAGCAACAGGGCCGCGCCGGCCAGGGAAAGCATCATCTTCATGCGCTCCACGCCCCTCCTCGTCATGGCTGGAATCCCGCTTCGCCCGGCCCAGGCTGCCGGCCGCTGCGACCAAAAATGAGCATGTTGGGCGACCCTTCCAGTTCCTCCAGCAGCTTGCCCAACTGGCGCGAGTTGGCCGCCAAGTCCTCCAGCAGCACGTTCAGCTTGGGCAGGGTCCCCTGCACCAGTTCGCCGCTCGCCTCCCCCGCCACGCCGTCCAGCCGCTGCGCCAGCCCGTCCAAGGAGGCGATGAGCCGCCGCGCCTCGGCCGTCAGAGGCCCGGCGTCCCGGCTGGCTTTCTCCAGATTGGCGAGGGTGCGCTCGAGACGCTTCAGGTTTTCGTCGTTGAGGGCCCGGCGCAGGGCCGCCACCGCTTCCGGGGTTTCCTTGAGGGAGGCATCCAGGCGCTGCGAGGCGCTCTCGATGTTGGCCAGGGCCGACGCCACCCGTTCCACATTGGCCTCGTCGAGGATACGGTCGGCGCGCTCGGCGATCTTCTTCACTTCGCGCATGGTCGCCAGGGTCGCCTCGACGATATCGTCGAAGGCGGAGCCCTTGAGCACGATGCGCGGCGGCTGGCCGTCCCGGCCGCGCAACGGCTCGCGGCTGTCGCCTTCGTCCTCCAGTTGGATGTAGGCCAGCCCGGTGAGGCCCTGGTACTTGAGCTTGGCCACGGTGGCGGCGGTGACCGGCATATCCGCGTCCACGGCGACGCGCACCAGGATATTGCGCGGGTCGTCCGGATCGAGGCCGATGTCCAGCACCTTGCCGGAGCGTATGCCGCGATAGCGCACCTGCGCCTGGACGTTGAGCCCGGTCACGCTGCTGCGCGTGACCAGCACGTACTCGCGCATCTCCTCCCGCTTCCCCGACAGCCACCAGATGGCGAAGGCGGCGGCCAGGGCGAGCACGATGGTGAAGATGCCGGCGGCAAGGGCGTGCGCTCTGTTCTCCATGGGTTCATTATTGCTCCGCCCGCTGCAGCGCCCGCTGGCTGCGCCCGGTGCGGAAGAAATTGTGCACGAAAGGATGGTCTGCCCCCATGACCTCGTCCAGCGTGCCGAAGGCGAGTATACGCTGCTCGGCCAGCACCGCCACGCGCGTCGCCAGCGCCCCCAGGGTTTCCAGATCGTGGGTGACCAGTACCACCGTCAATTCCAGCTCGTCGCGCAGGCTGCGGATCAGATGCACGAAGCTCTCGCTGCGGTCCGGGTCCAGCCCGGTGGTCGGCTCGTCCAGCAGCAACAGCTCCGGTTCCAGGGACAAGGCCCGTGCCAGTGCCGCGCGCTTCATCATGCCGCCCGACAGCTCCGCGGGCATGAGCCAGGCGTGGCGCGGCAGCAATTCCACCATGGAGAGCTTGAGCCTCACCAGGTCACGGATCAGGTCTTCGTCCAGGACCTTCAGTTCGCGCAGGGGGAAGGCCACGTTTTCATAGACGTTGAATGCGGAAAATAGTGCGCCATGCTGGAACAGCATGCCGACGCGCCGGCGCAGCAGCCGGTCGCGTTTGGCGTCGCCCGAAAACAGGGGCTCGCCGAACAGGCGCACATGCCCTTGCGTCGGCCGCAGTAGGCCGATGATGGCCCGCAGCAGGGTCGTCTTGCCGCTGCCCGAGCCGCCCACCAGCGCCACCACCTCGCCCTTGTCCACGGTGAAGTCGAGCTCGCGCAGCACCCACTGGCGGCCGAAGCGCATCGACAAACGCTCCACCTGGATGGCGGGTGATTCGCCCATGGTCATGTGGGCATGCCGATCCGCCGCGTGGCGATGGCATAGATCGCGTCCACCAGGATCACGATGGTGATCGCCGTCACCACCGAGGAGGTGGTGTTGGCCGACAGGCTTTCGGTGTTGGGCTTCACCTGCAGGCCGAAATGGCTGGCGATCAGGGCCACCAGGATGCCGAAGGTGAAGCCCTTGAACAGGGCGATCCACAGGTTGGCCACCGGCACCACCTTGGGCAGGGTGTCGATGAAGAAGGCATAGCTGATGTCGAGCTGGAACCGGGCTGACACCATGCCGCCGATGATGGCCACGAAGCTGGTCCATAACACCAGCAGCGGCACGGCGAGGGCTAGGGCGAGCACCTTGGGGAACACCAGGCGCAGGGTGCGCGACACACCCATGACGGCCAGGGCGTCGATCTCCTCGGTCACGCGCATGACGCCCAGTTGGGCGGTCATGGCCGAGCCGGAACGGCCGGCGACCAGAACCGCCACCAGGACCGGGCCCAGCTCGCGGATGATGCCGATGCCGAGGATGTTGATGATGTAGACGTCGGCACCGAAGCTCTTGAGCTGCAGCGCGGAAAGATAGCTCAGCACCACGCCGATGAGGAAGCCTACCAGCGCCGTCACCGGCATGGCACGCACGCCGCTCTTGTAGAGGTTGGCCGAGGTCTCGCGCCAGGGCATGTCGCCCGGATGGCGCAGGATGTGGCCCAGGTCGAGCAGCAACTGTCCCACGAGGATGGTGATCTCGCGCAGGTTGCGGCCGGCCTTGAAAGCGAGATCGCCGATGGCCATGAGCCACTCGAAGGGCGAGCGCGGCGCCTTGCGCAGCACGCCTTTTTCCTCGGCCAGCCGGATGCGCTCGAACACCGGCGCCTGATCCGGGCGCATGCGCACGCGTCCCGGCATGCGCCGCTCCCACGCCCGCCACAGCATCAGCGCACCGACGCTGTCGAGGGCGTCGACCCCGCTCAGGTCCCACTCCAGATCCAGCCGGTCGCAGTGTTGTTCCAGCCTGGCGCGCAGCCTCGGGTAGGCGAGGCCGATGGCAGCAAGGGTCCACTCCCCCTGCAGGACCACGCGCCCTCCTTCGGCATTGTCTTCTCGGGCGAGCGCAGCGCCGGCCACAGGGTTCTCCTGGAAGCGTTATTGTTGATGTAACCCGCGATGCCGGTGGGCCCTATGCCACCGCCCAGCTCCTCCCCAGGCTGGGCTTGACGCGCAATTCCATGCCGACGCTGGCCCATTGGCGCGTTTCCTCTTCCAGGGCGGCGGCGGTGAGGGGCGAGGCGTCGAGCCACGCGGAGGCCACGGCCAACTGAAAGCCCTTGTCGGTGCGGCGCACGCCGAAGGCGGGCAGCGGCGCATCGTCGCGCGCGCGGTGCAGGATCACGGCCAGGCGCAGGCTGAATATCAGCGCCCAGTCGGCGCTGTCGCACCCGATGGCCTGCACCCTTTCCAGCTTGCCGCGATGGGCCAGCACCAGCCGCGACAGGCGCCCCTGGTCCATGCGCGAGAAACCGGGCATGTCGGCGTTGGCGAGGATGTAGGCGCTGTGCTTGTGGTAGCTGGAGTGGGCCACGGAAATGCCGATCTCGTGCAGCAGCGCAGCCCAGCGCAGGAAGCGGGCGTGGCCGTGATCAGCCTGCGCCGCCCCGGGCAGCAACTGGGCGAGGATGTCCAGGGCGGTTGCCGCCACCCGCTCCGCCTGGCGCCGATGCACCTGGTAGCGGCGCAGGAACTGCTCCACCGTGGCATCGCGCATGTCGTGATGATGGTAGCGCCCGAGCAGGTCGTAGAGCACCCCCAGGCGCAGCGCGCCGTCGGAGAAGCTCATGTGGGTCAGATCGAATTCCTTGAATACCGCCGACATGATCGCCACGCCGCCGGGCAGCACCGGCAGCCGGTCGGCGCGGATGCCCTGCAGGTTGAGCCGCTCGCAATCGCCCGCACGCAGCATCACTTGCCTGAGCATTTCCAGACCGTCGCGCGTGATGCCGTGGCGGCCGAAGCCGTTTTGCTCCAGCAGGTCCGCTATGGCCTTGGCCGTGCCGCTGGAGCCCACCGCCTCCTCCCAGCCCGTCTCCCGGTAGCGCCGCACGATGGCCTGCAGCTCCTTGCGCGCCGCCAGCTCGGCCTGCTTGAGGCCCTGCTTGTCCACCCTGCCCTTGGGAAAATACTTGAGGCTGAACCCCACGCAGCCCATGTAGAGCGACTCCAGCTCGATGGGCTCGAAGTTGCGGCCGATGATGAACTCGGTCGAACCGCCGCCGATATCGACGATGAGATGCTGGGTGCGTGGATTGGCCATGGCATGGGCGACGCCCAGATAGATCAGGCGTGCCTCTTCCCGCCCGGCGATCACTTCGATGGGGAAGCCCAGCGCGGCCTCCGCCTGGGCGAGAAACTGGGGCGCGTTCTTGGCGGCGCGCAAGGTGTTGGTCGCCACGGCCCGCACCGCCTGGGGATCGAAACCGCGCAGGCGCTCGCCGAAACGGCGCAGAGCCTCCAGGGCGCGCAATTGGGAGGGACCGTCCAGGAGCTTGGCGGCGTTCAGCCCGGCGGCCAGGCGCACCGACTCCTTGAGGGAGTCGTGGATATAGATCTGGTCCCCCTCGATGCGTCCCACCTCCAGCCGAAAGCTGTTGGAACCGAGGTCGACCGCGGCAATCATTTCGTATTCCATTTGCTCTTCACCGCCTCGCGGTTGGACAGCGCCGGATGGGCGGGATTCTAGCACCCGGCTCCGCCGCCCGTTATGAAGATGCAACATGCCCGCCGCAAACTGTCCTGCGCCCGGGAACGAATCCTGCCTGAATAAAACTCTCCCCATGGACCGCGCACCGGCTCACCGGCGTTTCGTCGCCGAACACTTCCTCAACCGCGAACTGGGCCTGCTCGCCTTCAATCGGCGCGTGCTCGCCCAGGCGGCCGATCCCGCCGTGCCCTTGCTGGAGCGCCTGCGCTTCCTGTGCATCGTCTCCAGCAATCTCGACGAATTCTTCGAGATCCGTGTTGCCGGATTGAAGGAACAGATCAAGCTGGGCGCGGTGGCTACCGGCACCGACGGCCGCAAGCCCCAGGAGGTGTTCCGCCTGGTGAGCGCCGAGGCGCACACCCTGGTCGCCGAGCAATACGCCCTGCTCAATGACGCCATCCTGCCCGAGCTGGCGCGCAACGGCGTCGTGTTTCTCCGCCGCAGCAGGTGGAACGAAGCGCAGCAGGCGTGGATCAGGGACTATTTCTTCCGGGAAGTGATGCCGGTGCTGACGCCCATCGGCCTCGATCCGTCGCATCCCTTCCCGCGCGTGTTCAACAAGAGCCTCAACTTCGCCGTGGAGCTGGAAGGCAAGGATGCCTTCGGCCGCAGCTCGCGCGCCGCCATCGTGCAAGCCCCGCGCGTGCTGCCCCGCGTCATCCGCCTGCCACAGCACCTGAGCGATGTGCCCTACGGCTTCGTCTTCCTGTCCTCGGTGCTGCACGCCCATGTGGGCGAGCTGTTCGCCGGCATGCATGTGCTGGGCTGCTACCAGTTCCGCGTCACTCGCAACAGCGACCTGTTCGTGGACGAGGAGGAGGTGAAGAATCTGCGCATCGCCCTGCAGGGGGAGCTGCCCCAGCGGCATTTCGGCGATGCGGTGCGCCTGGAGGTGGCGGACAACTGCTCCGAGGCCATGGCCGACTTCCTGCTGCAGCAGTTCGCCCTGGGCCGGGACGACCTTTACCGCGTACCGGGCATCGTGAACCTGGTGCGGCTGATGCAGATCCCGGACGCGGTGGACCGGCCGGATCTCAAATACCCGCCCTTCCAGCCGGGCCTGCCCAAGGTGCTGCACAAGCGCTACGACATTTTCGCCAGCATACGCAAGCAGGACGTCCTGGTGCATCACCCCTACCAGTCGTTCAGCCCGGTCGTCGCCTTCCTGCAGCAGGCGGTGGACGATCCCCAGGTGGTGGCGATCAAGATGACGGTCTATCGCACCGGTACCGACTCCATTCTCATGGAACAACTGGTGCGCGCCGCCCTCAAGGGCAAGGAAGTGACGGCCGTGGTGGAGCTCATGGCGCGCTTCGACGAGGAGGCCAACCTGAGCTGGGCGACGCGGCTGGAGGAAGTGGGAGCCCACGTGGTATATGGCGTCGTCGGCTACAAGACCCATGCCAAGATGATCATGGTAGTGCGGCGCGAGGACGCCGGGCTGCGGCGCTATGCGCACCTGGGCACGGGCAACTACCACCCGCGCACGGCGCGGCTCTATACCGACTTCGGCCTGCTCACCTGCCACGAGGAGATCTGTGCCGACGTCAATGAGGTGTTCAAGCAGCTCACCGGCCTGGGCCGCGCCGGCGAGCTGCATCACCTGTGGCAGGCGCCCTTCACCCTGCACGCCAACACGCTGGCCGCCATCCGGGCGGAGGCGGACACTGCGCGTGCCGGCGGCAAGGGCCGCATCATCGCCAAGATGAACGCCCTGCTGGAGCCGGAAGTGATCGAGGCCTTGTATGACGCTTCCCGGGCGGGCGTGGAGATCGATTTGATCGTGCGCGGCGTGTGCGCCCTGCGTCCCGGCATACCGGGGGTCTCGGACAATATCCGGGTGCGCTCCGTCGTCGGGCGTTTCCTGGAGCACACCCGTGTGTTCTATTTCCTGGCCGGCGGCGCGGAGAAGGTCTATCTCGGCAGCGCCGACTGGATGGAGCGCAACTTCTTCCGCCGCATCGAGCTGTCCTTCCCCATCCTCGACGAGAAGCTCAAGCGCCGGGTGATCAAGGAGGGCCTCAGGCCCTATCTCGCGGACAACAGCCAGGCATGGGAGATGGACGCCAACGGCGGCTACCACCGCAACACGGCACGCAAGGCACGCTACTGCGCCCAGGAAGCGCTGCTGGCGGAACTCACCGCGGCTACGGTGCCGGAATAAAGTTCAGTGCCGACTTGCGGAAAACACGCTGGGAATCTCGCGGATCAGGCTTAGCGCCCGCTGCAGTTGCGGCACGCCGCTCACCTCGATGGTGAATTCCATGTGGGCCTGTCCCTGGCGCGACTGGGTGTTCACCGCCGTCACGTTGATCTTCTCCCGCGACAGCACTTCCGAGATGTCCCGCAGCAGGCCTTGGCGGTCCTGGGCCTCCACCATGATGTCCACGGGATAGAAGGCCGTTTCCGTCTCGCCGCCCCAGTTGGCGCCGATCACCCGCTCCGGATTGCGCGCCGCCATGTTCTTGAAGTTGGGACAATCTGTGCGGTGCACCGACACGCCCTTGCCGCGCGTCACGAAGCCGGCGATGACGTCGGGCGGCGCCGGCTTGCAGCAGCGCCCCAGTTGCGTCAACAGCTTGTCCACGCCCACCACCAGGATGCCGCTGCCGCTGCCCGTGGACTTGGCGCGGCGCGTCTGGATCTCCGGCTCCGGTTCCGCCTGCTGAGTCTCGGGCGCCAACACGATCTGGATCTGGCGCGGTCCCACCTCGTTGCGCCCGGCGGCGAGATAAAGGTCGTTGCCGCTGCGGAAACCCAGCTTGTGGGCCAGGTCCTCGATATTGGCGCCGGTCTGGCCCAGGCGCTGCAGCTCCTTGGTCACCAGGGCGCGGCCATGGGCCAACATCTCCGCTTCCTCCTGGGCGGCGAACCATTGCCTTACCTTGGCACGTGCGCGCTGGGTGGCGAGATAGCCCAGGTCCGAGTTGAGCCAGTCGCGCGAAGGTCCGCCCTGCTTGACGGTGATGATCTCCACCCGCTGCCCGGATTCCAGGGGAGTGTTCAGGGGCACCAGCGCCCCGTCCACTTTCGCGCCGCGGCAGCGGTGGCCCAGATCCGTATGCACCCGGTAGGCGAAATCGATGGGCGTGGCACCCCGGGGCAGATCGATCACCCGGTTCTGGGGAGTCAGCACATAGATGGTGTCATCCAGGGCGGCGCGCTTGAAGTGCTCCACCCATTCCGAGCTGTCGGCGATCTCGTCGCGCCACGACAAGAGCTGGCGCAGCCAGGCGATCTTGTCGTCGTAGCTGCTGTCGGCAGGCGCGCCCTCCTTGTAGCGCCAGTGGGCGGCAATGCCCAGCTCGGCATGGTGATGCATCTCGTAGGTGCGGATCTGGACTTCCAGGGCGCGCCCGTCCGGCACCATCACCGCCGTATGCAGCGAGCGGTAGTAGTTGCCCTTGGGGTGGGAGATGTAGTCGTCGAACTCCTTGGGGATGGGCTGCCAGAGGTTGTGCACGATGCCCAGCGCCGTGTAGCAGTCTTTCACCTCGTCCACCAGCACGCGCAGGGCGCGCACGTCGTACACCTCTTCGAAATCGAGGTTCTTGCCGCGCATCTTGTTGTAGATGCTGTAGATGTGCTTGGGCCGGCCATAGACTTCGGCCTTGATGCCCGCCGCCTTCAGCTCCAGCGTCAGGCGCGCCACCGCATCGGCGATGAACTGCTCGCGCTCGACGCGGCGCTCATCGAGCATACGCGCGATCTTCTTGTAGATTTGCGGCTCGAGATAACGGAAGGAAAGGTCCTCCAGCTCCCACTTGAGCTGCCAGATGCCCAGCCGGTTGGCGAGCGGCGCGTAGATGTCCATGGATTCGCGCGCCATTTCCTCCCGCTGTGCGCCGGGAAAATCGCCCAGGTAGCGCAGGGTCTGGGTGCGGGAAGCCAGGCGCAGCAGCACCACGCGCACGTCCTCTACCATGGCCAGCAGCATCTTGCGCAGGATCTCGGCCTGGGCGCGCACGTCGGGTACTGGGGAGTTGGCCGTAGCCCGTGTCACCAGGCGCAGGCCGTTCAGGCGCTGCAGCCCGTCCACCAGCCGCGCCACCGGCTCGCCGAAGCGGGCGCCGATCCGTTCCTTGGCATCCGGCAGGGAATCCGCGGCGGCGAACAACAGGGCGGCGAGCCGCGTCTCCAGGTCGAGTTTGAGGGAGGCGATGATCAGGCCCATGCCCACGGCGTGGTGCCAGACGTCCTCGCCGCTGGAGAGTTGCTTGCCTGCGTAGAGGGACCGGATCAGGTCGATGGCCTCCTCCAGCTTGCGACGCGCCTCGGGCACCAGACCTTCGGCCAGCATGGGGACGGGCGCCCCCTCGACGCCCGCGTGGGCCACGGAATGTATGACGGAAACCATAATTGAAATTATAAGATCTGGACGAGGCCCGGTCTGTGCGCGCGTCTAACTACCTGAATTGAGAGGTCTCCGTTGGAGCCGGAGCGCTTATCGCCGATAATTCCCCCATGAATCGTCCCATCACCGAAGCCTCCCTGTCATCCCGCTGGCGTGTTTCCCCTTATCTGCTGCTGGTGCTCACCGTCCTGTTCTGGTCGGGCAACTGGGTCGTTGGACGGGGTATCCGGGCAGACGTTCCCCCCATCGCCCTCAGCTTCTGGCGCTGGGTGATCGCCTTCGTTTGTCTCCTGCCCGTGGCCTGGCCCCATGTACGGCGCCAATGGCGCACTCTCCTGCGCCAATGGAAAGTGCTGGCGGCCCTGGGATTGTTCGGCGGTGCCTGCCACAACGCCCTGACCTACATCGGCCTGACCCATACCACCGCCACCAACGGCGTGCTGCTGGCCTCCGCCACCCCCATCATGATCATCGGCCTGTCCTGGGCGCTGCTGGGCAAGCGACTGCGCCGGCTTGAAGGTATCGGCGTCACGGTATCCTTCAGCGGCATCCTGGTCATCGTGTCCCACGGCGAGTGGGCGCGCCTGCTGGAACTGCGCCCCAATGTGGGCGATCTATGGGTATTGGCAGCCATGCTGTTCTGGGCGCTGTACACCGTGCTGCTGGCCTGGCGCCCGCCGGGGCTGCATCCCTACTCGTTCCTGGCGGCGATTTCCCTGGTGGGGCTCGCGGCCTTGGCTCCGTTCTACGGGTGGGAAATGGCGGCCGGCCGGCTGATCGTCCCCGGCGTCCATGCCTTTGCCGCGATCGCCTACGCCGGCATTTTCCCCGCGCTGCTGGGCTTCATCTTCTGGAACAGGGCGGTAGCGGAAGTGGGCGGCAACAAGGCGGGATTGTTCATGCATCTGATGCCGGCCTTCGGCACCCTACTGTCGGTGATCTTTCTCGGGGAGCGGCCTTATTTATTCCACTTCGCGGGCATCGCGCTGATTCTCGCCGGGATCTACCTCACGGCCCGCGCCCGTCCGCCCCTGCCCGCCGCCGACTAATATGTGGTTTCGCAAAGCCAGACGCCGCACCAGCCGCTCCACGGTGGACGACGCCCAATGGCGGCGCGTCGAGGAGCGCCTGCCCTTCCTCCATTACCTCTCCGATGGGGACCGGCAGCGCCTGCGCGAGCTGGCCCTGCGCTTCCTCGGGGAGAAGGAGATGTACGGCGCCCACGGCATGGAGCTGTCCAACGACGTGCGCCTGTCCATCGCGCTGCAGGCCTGCCTGCCCATCCTCAACCTGGGGCTGGAGTATTACGCCGGCTGGGTCGGCATCGTGGTCTATCCGGGCGATTTCATCGTGCCGCGCGAGATCATGGACGAGCACGGCGTGGTGCACCGGTACGAGGACCGGCTGGCGGGCGAAGCCTGGCAGGGCGGACCGGTGCTGCTGTCCTGGTTCGACGAGGCCGACGCCGACGACGGCACGAACGTGGTCATCCACGAGTTCGCCCACAAGATCGACATGCTCAACGGCGGACCGGACGGCCTGCCGCCCCTGCATGCGGACATGGACCGGCGCCGCTGGGCCGCTGCCTTCAAGAGCGCCTACGAGGACTTCTGCCGCCGCGTGGAGGCCGGCGAGGAGACGGCCATGGACCCTTACGCCGCCGAGCATCCGTCCGAGTTCTTCGCGGTGGCGAGCGAAATGTTCTTCGAGGCGCCCGAACTGCTGCTGTCGGAGTACCCGGCGGTCTACGAACAGTTGCGCCTGTTCTACCGGCAGGATCCTGCCGCCCGCATCAAACCGTGAAGCGCCTGCTGATCGTCTTACTCGAGGGATGAAATGAAACGGACCATCGCTTCCAGGGTGATCTGCGGCTGGTCCCGATGGGGCGAGTGGCGGCAGTCGGCCAGTTCCAGGATTTCCGTTCCCGGCACGCGCGCGGCGATGGCATGGATCTGAGCCATGGTGCCGTACTCGTCGTCGGTGCCCTGAATGGCGAGCACCGGGCAGGCGATGTTGGGCAGATATTCCTCGATGTTCCAGGCGCGGAAGTCGGGGTGCAGCCAGATATCGTTCCACCCCCAGAAGGTCTTGTCCGCATTCCGGTGATAGCGCGCCAGTTTCTTCGGCAGATCGGTGGTGAGGTAGGCGTTGCGCGCCTTGGCGATGCTTTCGATGGAGATGTCCTCCACGAACACGTGGGGTGCCATGAGGATCAGGCCGGACACTCGCCACTTGCCGGCGCCGGCATGGATCAGGGCGATGGAGCCGCCGTCGCTGTGGCCGACGAGCACCGGGCGCTCGATCTCCAGCTTGTGCAGCAGCTCCGGCAGCGCCAGCAGCGCCTCGTCGTGCATGTAGCGCACGCCGAAGGGCCCCTCCAGCACGTCCGACTGGCCGTAGCCGTAACGGGAATACACCAGGGTACGGCAGCCGGTCGCCGCGGCCACGCGCGCCGGGAAGTCGCGCCACATGGCCACCGAGCCCAGGCCCTCGTGCAGAAACACCAGGGTCGGGCGGTGTAATTGATGCTCCGGGTAGAGCCGGTACTCGAGGCGGCGGCCGCCGACCGTCACGAACGAACTGTGCTCCATCGCTGCCTTGCTCACAAACTCAGATAACGGTGCATGACTTCCGGATTGGAGCTGAGTTCCGCCGCCGAGCCGGAAAACACCACCCTGCCCTTGACCAGCACCACGCAACGGTTGGCCAGGCTCATCACCGCGCCGTAGTTCTTGTCCACGATCACCGTGGCGATGCCCGAGGCGCGGATGGTCTTGATGATGGACCAGATCTCGCGCGCGATCAGGGGCGCCAGGCCTTCCGTGGCCTCGTCCAGGATCAGCAGGTCGGGATTGGTCATGAGGGCGCGCCCGATGGTGAGCATCTGCTGCTCGCCGCCGGAGAGCTGGCCGCCGCCGTGGCCCAGGCGCTCGCCCAGGCGCGGGAAGGTGGCGACCACGCGCTCGAAGTCCCAGTCGCGCCGGCCGTCTACTCCCGGCCGTGCCGCCATGACGAGGTTTTCGCGCACGCTCAAATTGGGAAAGATACCGCGCCCTTCCGGCACATAGGCGATGCCGCGGCGCGCGATGCTGTGGGGCGGCGCGTCGGTCATGTCCTCGCCGCGCACGCTCACTCGGCCTTGGCGCGGTCGCACCAGGCCCAGCATGCTGCGGATGAGCGTGGTCTTGCCCATGCCGTTGCGGCCCATGAGGCCGATGGTCTCGCCCTTGGCCACCTCGAAGTCGACGCCGCGCAGCACATGGCTGGCGCCGTAGTAGGTATGCAGCCCGTCGGCTCGCAGCAGGGTTTCAGACATCGAGCAACTCCTCGCCGCCCAGATAGGCCATCTGCACCGCCGGACTGGCGCGCACCGCCTCGGGCTCGCCCGACTCCAGCACCTCGCCGTTGACCATCACCGTGAGGTGGCCGGCGACGCTGAACACCGCCTCCATGTCGTGCTCGATCAGCATGATGGCGTGATCCGCCGCCAGCCTGCCGATGAGTTCGACGATGCGCAGCGACTCGTGGGGCCCCATGCCCGCCAGGGGCTCATCCAGGAGCAGCACGCGCGGCCGGGTGGCCAGGCACATGGCGATTTCCAGTTGGCGCTGCTCGCCGTGGGACAGGGTGGCGGCGACCCGGTCGCGCCGGGCCGCGAGACCTGCGGCCTCCATCGCCTCCTCGGCCAGCCGATTGATGTCGGCGAAGCCTTCCGCACGGCGGAAGATGCGCCAGGCATGGGGCGTGCGCGACTGGGCGGCCAGGCGGCAGTTCTCGAACACCGTGAACGGCAGGAAGATGTTGGTCTTCTGATAGCTGCGGCCCACCCCCAGGCGCGAGATCTCGTCCGACTTGAGGCCGGCCAGGTCGCGGCCCCGGTACCACACGGAGCCGGAGGTAGGCGGCAAGTCGCCCGACAGCAGATTGGTGAGAGTGGACTTGCCGGCGCCGTTGGGGCCGATCACCGCATGCACCTGGCCCACGTACAGTTCGAGCGACACCCGGTCCACGGCGGTCAATCCGCCGAAGCGCTTGGTGAGGCCTTCGGTGCGCAGAATGGGATCACCCATCGTCCGCCTCGATCGCCTTCTTGCGGCCCGGCCGCGCCAACAGGCCGGCCAGGCCGCCGGGCAGGTAGAGGGCCACCAGGATCACCGCCGCGCCCATCAGCAATTGCCAATGCTTGGCGAAGGCGCCCAGCACCGCCTGGTTGGAGAACATCTCCTGCAGCAGCACGAAAGCGAAAGCGCCGATGACCGGGCCGAACAGGGTGCCCATGCCGCCCAGGATCACCATCATGAGCACGGCACCGGACTGGTGCCAGGACAGGATCTCCGGATTGACGAAGCCGAACTGCAGCGCCGCCAGGTATCCGGCCAGCCCCGCCAGCGCGCCGGACAGCACATAGGCCGCCAGCTTGTAGCGGAAGGTGGCAAAGCCCAGCGCCCGCATGCGGTGCTCGTTGGTCTTGATGCCCAGCAGGGCATGGCCGAAGGTCGAGCGCAGCACCGTGCGCAGGAACCCATAGACGGCGATCATCATGATCCAGACGAAATAATAGAAGTGCCGGGCGTCGTCCAGGTTGAGCAGCGAAGTCTCGCCCAGCCTGATCTCGGGCTTGATGTAGATGTAGATGCCGTCGGATCCCCCGCCCAGCTTGGTATCGTGGAACAGGAAGAACAGCATCTGGGCGAAGGCGAGCGTCACCATGATGAAGTAGACGCCGCTGGTGCGCAGCACCAGGAAGCCGGTCACCAGGGCGAAGGCGGCGCACAGGCCGACGGCCGCCGGCAGGCTGGTCCATAGGTCGGGCGCCTCGTACTGGGGTGTCATCAGGGCCACCGCATAGCCCGCCAGTCCGAAGAAGGCGGCGTGGCCCAGGCTGATCAGTCCGGTGTAGCCCACCAGCAGGTCCAGGCTCATGGCGAAGATGGCCATGATCATGATCTTGGATAGGAGCTGGGTATAGAACTTGGACTCGGCGAAGGGAAACGCCAGCAGCAGTAGCGCGGCCGCGGCCAGGGTAAGGGTCAGGGCGCGAGTGGACTGCTGCATGCTATGCCCGCTTGAACAGGCCTTCCGGCCGCCACAGCAGCACCAGGGCCATCAGCACGTAAATGGTCATGCCGGCGAACTCGGGCACCAGGACCTTGCCGAAGGTGTCCGCCATGCCGATCAGGATGGCCGCCAGCAGCGCGCCGCGCACCGAGCCGATGCCGCCGATGACCACCACCACGAAGCAGATGATCAGCACCTGGGCGCCCATGTTGGGGAACACCGAGGATACGGGCGCGGCGATCATGCCGGCGAAGGCCGCCAGGGCCACGCCCAGGGCGAACACCAGGGTGTAGATGAGCTTGATGTTGATGCCCAGGGATTGGACCATCTCGCGGTTGCTGGCGCCGGCGCGGATCATCATGCCCAGGCGCGTCTTCTGGATCAGCACGTACATCCCTAAGGCCAGGGCCAGGCACACGCCGGAGATGGCCAGGCGATAGACCGGATAGCTGAGGGTGTCGGTCAGGGGGAGGGAGAAGTTGAGCAACGCCGGTATGGCGACGCCATGCACGTCGTCGCCCCAGATGATGCTGCGCAATTCCTCGAACACCAGAATGAGGCCGTAGGTGAGCAATACCTGGTAGAGATGGTCGCGCTGGTAGAGATGCCGGAACAGCAGCCGTTCCAGCACGATGCCCAGCACCACCGACAGCACCACGCCCAGCAGCACCGCCAGCAGCAGGCTGCCGGTCATGGCCGAAAGCGAAAACGCGAGATAGGCCCCGACCATGTAGAAGCTGCCATGGGCAAGGTTGATGATGCCCATGATGCCGAACACGAGGGTCAGGCCGCTGGCAACCAGGAACAGCAGCAAACCGTACTGCAGGCCGTTGAGCAGTTGAATGAGGATGAAGCTGATGTCCATTTGTATAAAAAGGCGGAGGGACGAGGAACACAATAAAAAGCCCTCAGCAATGTTACCGAGGGCTTCTCGATGTGAGCGAGGGGGGGGGAAACGCCACCCCTCACTCCTCACCCCTCATTCCTCACGCATTCTTCATCCCATCTTGCAGCCGCGGGCCGGATCGGCCAGCGCCTTGTGGGCGACCGACACGTATCTGTTCTCCTTGCCGACAACTTTGCGCAAGTAGATGTCCTGCACCGGGTTGTGGGCCTTGGACATGGTCCACTTGCCGCGCGGGCTGTCGATCACCGCCTTCTCCATGGCGGCGATGATCTCGTTCTTCTTGCCGAAGTCGCCATTGACCGCCTTGGCACCGAGGACCAGCAACTGCCCGGCGTCGTAACCCTGAACGGCATACACGTCGGGCTGCAGCTTGAAGGTCTTGGCGTAGGCCAGACGGAAGCTCTTGTCCTTGGGAATATCCAGGGAATCGGCGTAATGCAGCGTCGTCTCCATGCCTTCCGCCGCATCGCCCACGGCGTCGAGCACGCCGTCGGTGAGGAAGCCCGAGCCGAACAGGGGGATCTTGCCCTTGAGGCCCGCCGCCTGCCAGTCCTTGATGAGCTTGGCGGCGCCGCCGCCGGCGAAGAACACGAATACCGCGTCCGGCTTGAGGGAGGCGATCTCGGTCAGCAGCGGCTGGAATTCCACGTTGGGGAAAGGCAGCCACAGCTCCTTGACGATCTTGCCGCCGGCCTTGGTGAAGCCTTCCTTGAAGCCGTTGATGGCTTCCTCGCCGGCACCGTATTTCCACGCCATGGTCACGACGTTCTTCATGCCGCGGTCGGCCAGCACCTTGCCCATGGGGTAGGAAGGCTGCCAGTTGGTGAAAGAGGTGCGGAAGATGTTGGGCGCGCACAGGGGGCCGGTGGCGGCGTCAGCCCCGGCATTGGGGATGATCAGCAGCGTGCCGCTCTCGCGCGCCACTTTCACCATGCCCATGGCCACGCCCGAGTGTACCGTGCCGACCAGCACGTCCACCTTGTCCCGCTGCACCAGCTTGTTGGCGTTCTCGGGCGCCTTGGCCGGATCCGATTCGTCGTCCACCGTGAAATACTCGACCTCGCGCCCGCCCAGCTTGTTGCCGTTCTCCTGGATGGCCAGCTTCAGGCCGTTGGTGATGGCAACGCCCAACTGGGCGTAGGTTCCGGTATAGGGCAGCATGAGACCCACGCGCACCCTGGCCGACTGGGCCAGGGCCAGGCCGGAGGGCAGCATGCCCAGCGCCGTGGCACCGGCCAGCGCCGCGCCATTGAGCAGGAACTCGCGGCGGTCGATGCCCATCTTGTCCTTGTCACTCATATTGTCTCCTCCAGGTGTGTTTTGACTCGGCGCAGACGGCGGGGCCGTCCGCTCGCGTTGTTCGGCGCGGCTATCACAACATTTCCGTTTCGGTGCGTCAACCGATCCGCGCTATTTTTCCTGACGCAAGCGGAAGCGCTGGATCTTGCCCGTGGCGGTCTTGGGCAGCTCGCTCAAGAACTCGATCCAGCGCGGGTACTTGTAGGGCGCCAGGCGCGTTTTCACGTGCTGCTTCAGCGCCTCGCCGAGCTCTGGCGTCTGCTTCACGCCCGGCTTGAGCACGACGTAGGCCTTGGGCTTGATCAACTGATCCTCGTCGGCCACACCCACCACCGCCGCCTCCAGCACCGCATCGTGGGTCATGAGGGCGGCCTCCACCTCGAACGGCGAGACGTAGATGCCGCTCACCTTGAGCATATCGTCGGAGCGGCCGCAGTATTGGTAGTAGCCCTCGGCGTCCTGCACGTACTTGTCGCCGCTGCGCGTCCATGGGCCGAGGAAGGTGCCGCGCGAACGCTCCTTGTTGTTCCAGTACATGAGCGCAGAGGTCGGGCCGCTGATCTGCAGCTCGCCGATCTCGCCCGGCGGCACCGGATTGCCATCCTCGCCCACCAGCCGCACTTCGTAGCCAGGCACCGGCCGGCCGGTGGTGCCGTAACGCACGTCGCCGGGCCGGTTGGACAGAAAGATGTGCAGCATTTCGGTGGAGCCGATGCCGTCGAGGATCTCCACGCCGAAATGCTCGGTCCAGCGCTTGCCGATATCCGCCGGCAGCGCCTCGCCGGCGGAGGTGCAGGCGCGCAGGCGCAGCTCTTCGCGCTTGGGCAGATCGGGGCTGGCGAGCAGCGCCGCGTACAGCGTCGGCACGCCGTAGAAGATGGTCGGCCGGTGGCGGCGCAGGCGCTGGAACACCGACTGGGGCGTGGGCCGCTCCGCCATCAGCACCGCCGTGGCGCCGACCGCCATGGGGAAGGACAGGCCGTTGCCCAGGCCGTAGGCGAAGAACAGCTTCGCCGCCGAGAACACCACGTCGTCCTCGCGTATGCCCAGCACGCCGCGGCCGTAGAGCTCGGCCGTCTGGATCATGTGGGAGTGCAGGTGCACCGTGCCCTTGGGCGTGCCGGTGGAGCCTGAGGAATACAGCCAGAAGCACATGTCGTCGCAGGTGGTGGGCGCCGGCTCGAGCTGCGGCGAAGCCTGGCCCGTCAGATCGGCAAGGCGCAAGTGGCCCTGCGCGTCGCTGCCGGAGACGATGATGTGCTTGAGGAAGCGGTGCTTGGCCACAATGGGCGCGAACTGCGGCCACAACGCCTCGGAGACGATCAGCGCCCGGGCGCGCGAATCGCCCAGCATGAAATCGTAGTCGCCGGAGGTCAGCAGGGTGTTGGCGGCGATGGGAACGATGCCCGCCTTGATGCTGCCCAGAAAGGCGGTGGGGAAATCGATGGTGTCGAGCAGGCACAGCATCACCCGGCTCTCCACGTCCAGGCCCAGGGACAGCAGGGCATTGCCGAAACGGTTCACCCGCTCGGCGAGTTCGCCGTAGGTGTAGGCTCCCTGGTCGTCGATATAGGCGGTCTTGCCCGCCCTTCCCGCCTGCAGGTTGCGCTCGATCAGGTCGTGGGCGGCGTTGTAGTCCCGCGGCACGACCACGCGGGGCGGACGAGTACTATGGTCGGCCGAACTGAGTTGCGCCATGGCCGGGTCTCCTTTGGTATGAACCGTTGCGCCGTTATGTAAGGAACCGGGGTCAGCCCTTGGTAAACTCGATGGCCCCAGCGGGCAGCAGGTAGAGCACCAGGGCCTTGCCTTCGCTCACCGTGGGATGATGGGCGCTGCCGGGCCCATACACCAGCCACCCCTTGCCGCGGCCGTCGAAGCGGGCGGAGGCATCGAGCGGCATGATCATGTCGATCTCGCCATTGGGATGGCGATGGTGGGGCCCCTTGACGTCGTTCATCTCGACCACGTCCACGCTGAAGCCGTGGGTGGCGGCGCCCGGTTTCAGCACCCGGCCGAACTTGATTCCGCCCGCCTCCCGGTTGCACATCCAGCCGGCGGCCACCGCCGCCCGACAGGCTTCGAAAATGCCATTGAAAAGGGGGCCGTCTGCGGGAAATTCCCGGTTGAGGGTACGCTCGAGGTCCCCATCGAGGGGAAGGCCTTTAATTCGCTCCGTCACCTGGGCGATCAGGCCGGAGAAGCGATCTACTTCCATTTGTCTCCTCGCGGTGGTTTCACCGGCATAATAGCGCACTCGCCCTTCCACCCTGCCACCCCGGGCCCGGTCGGCCGGTACGCCCAAATCAAGAAGGAGCGCGGGTTTCAGGGATATGGAGCGCCTTTTTGGGT
Organism: Uliginosibacterium gangwonense; assembly: GCA_020723855.1. Taxonomy (GTDB): domain Bacteria; phylum Pseudomonadota; class Gammaproteobacteria; order Burkholderiales; family Rhodocyclaceae; genus DYIB01. The sequence goes on along the minus strand of DYIB01000014.1, from coordinate 21,958 downwards.
AAACCATTATAATGCATGAAATGGGCTTGACAAGCGGTATATTGCAAACATCCGCATATTCCCGGCGGCAGGAGGCCGGAAAGGACTTTCGTCATGGCGGCTGATGCGTTGAGCGGCATCCCCTCGGCCGAGGCCGAGGATGAGGACTATTTGCAGCTCCTGGGGAGCCGCGTGCGCGACGCGCGCAACCGGCTGGCCCTGAGCCGGAAGGCGCTGGCGGCGCGCTCCGGCGTGTCGGAGCGTTACCTGGCGCAACTGGAGAGCGGCCACGGCAACATCTCGATTCTCCTGCTGCGGCAGGTGGCCCGTGCCCTCGACACCACCCTGCCGGAGCTGCTGCGCGAAGAGCAGGACCGCCCCATCGAATTCACCCTGCTGCTGCAATACCTGGACAAGCTGTCGCCGAAAAAGCTGCTGCAGGCGAAGAACATCCTCATCAGCGCCTTCGGCGAGCAAAACCCTGCAGAGCGGCGCAACCGCATCGCCCTCATCGGCCTGCGCGGTGCCGGCAAGTCGACTCTCGGGCGCCTGCTGGCCGAACGCCTCGCCCTGCCCTTCATCGAACTGGACGACGAAGTGGAGCGCGAAGCCGGCGTGCCCCTGGCCGAGATCTTCTCCCTCTATGGCCAGAACGCCTACCGGCGGCTGGAGCGCCGCTGTCTGGAAAGGGTGCTGGAAAGCCACGAACGGGCCATCATCGCTGCCGGCGGCGGCCTGGTAAATGATGCCGCCACCTACGAACTGCTGCGCTCCACCTGCTACACCGTATGGCTGCGCTGCACGCCGGAAGAACACATGCAGCGGGTGATCGCCCAGGGGGACTTGCGCCCCATGAGCGGACGCGAGGAAGCCATGGCGGATCTGCGCCGCATCCTGGCCGAGCGCCACGACTTGTACAGCATGGCCGACGCCATCGTGGACACCTCCGGGCGGTCGGCCGAGGACGCCCTGGCGCAACTACTCAGCCTGCACAACGCGGATAGCTGAGCGTTGTCACTTCGCCGCGCGGCAGGCAAACAGCAGCGGTGAGCCGTTGCGCTCCACGTAGGCTTCCCCGCCCTTGAGCCACAGCGTGGTGCGCCCGTCGCTGTATTTCTCGCCGGAAGCGCTCATCACGCGGCGCAAGGTGACGTCGGACTTGTCGCCGGGGAAACGCGCCGTGGCGGAATCCGCCGTGATCGCCACCTGGAAGCTGCCGCCGCTGCCGCATTGGAAAGCGGTCTTGCCGCCGCCGAAGAAGCCACTGCCCAAGCTGCCGCAGCCGGCGAGCAGAAGCGGCGCCAGTGCGCCGGCGGCCCATGACGCTCTCCGTGGCCGGGTCATGACGTCTGTCCGTTGAGGAGGAAGTCGCGCACGATGCCCACTTGCATATCGTCGAGAAACATCGGCGCGTGCCCGACGTCCGCTATCTCCACCACCTGCGCCGCCGGACCGCGCCTGGCCATTTCCGCCACGGTGGCGGCGGTCAGCAGGTCGGACTGGGCGCCGCGCACCACCAGGGTGGGACAGCATACCGCGTCATAGACGGGCCACAGGCTCACGTCCTCGTCACTCATGGCCTTGCGGAAGGGCTCCGCAATGCCCGGGTCGTAATGCATCTCATAGCCGCCGTCCTTGCCCGGGCGCACCACGTTCTCCGTAAGATGACGCCACTGCTCGTCGCTTAAGGCGCCGAAGGGCGCGCTGATGGTCCGCACGTAGCGCTCGGCTTCCTCGAAGCTGGCGAAGGTGGGCGCCCGGCCCAGATATTCGCCCAGCCTCTTGATCGATACGGCGGTGATCACCGGCCCCACATCGTTCAGCACCAGGCGCGTGATGGGGTTGCCGGGCAGGCTGGCCAGGGTCATGCCGATGAGCCCGCCCATCGAGGTCCCCACCCAATGCACTTCCTCCACGTCCAGGCGCGCGATGAGCGTCACCATGTCGTTCACATAGGTGGGAATGGCATAGTCGTCCTTGACCGGCAGCCAGTCGCTGCCTCCGCGCCCGACCACGTCGGGACAGACGACGCGGTAATGCCCGCACAGGCGGCTCGCGAGAAAATCGAAATCGCGGCCGTTGCGGCTCAGGCCGTGCACGCAGATCAGCACCCGCTTGTTGCGGGAATCGCCCCATTCCGTGTAGGCCATGCGATGCAGCCCGTGGGGGCCGAGGCATTGCACGCTGCGGTTGCGCATGGGCAGCTTGTCGTTCGAAGCCATCGGTGTCTCTCTCTTCCTGTCCGCTTCCTGCGCCGAAGTCTACCATCGCCCGGTCAGACTCCGTGCCAATAGCGCCTACCCACTTCCCTCTCCAATTCGACCGCGGCTCCCTTCCCATCGATCCGTATGGTGATGGCGCCGTCCCGGTCGGTGCGCAGCAGGCGCGCTCCCACGTCCCGGTAGCGCGCCGTCACATCGGGATGCGGATGGCGGAAACGATTGCGATAGCCCACCGTAAAAATGGCGGTCGCCGGCGATACGGCGCCGACGAAATCCTCGCTGGAGGAGGTCTTGCTGCCGTGATGGGGCACCAGCAGGATGTCGGCGGACACGTCCTTGCGCCCGCGCGCGAGCAGCGCCCGCTCGGATGGGGCTTCTATGTCGCCGGTCAGCAGCACGCGGCGGCCGCCAGCGGTGATGCGCAGCACGCAGCTCAGGTCGTTGCTCTTGCGCGGCGCTGCGTAGTCGGTGAAGCGCGGATGCAGCACGTCGAAGCGCACGCCGTCCCATTCCCATGACTGCCCGGCAAGACAGGGGCGATGACCGCCCGCCTCGTGCAGGCCGGCCTGCGCCGGCAGCGAGCTGGCGATCCACTCCACCGGCAGGCCATCCAGCACCGACAGCACACCGCCCGAATGGTCCTTGTCCTGGTGGGTCACGATCAGGCCATGAACGCGCCGCACGCCCAGGGCGCGCAGATAGGGCAGGATCACCCGGTTGCCGCCGTTGGCATCGGGCGAGTACAAGGGACCGGTGTCGTAGAGCAGATCGTGCCCCCGGGTCTGGACGTGCACCGCCAGCCCCTGGCCGACGTCGAGCACGGTCATCTTCACTTCGCCCGGCGCGGGCCGCTCCGGCGCGACGGTAAGCAGCGGCAGCAGCAGCACCGCGCCCAGCCAGCGCGTCGGAAAGCCGTGCGGCAGCAGCAACCAGACGCAGCCGGCGCCGCCTAGAAGCAGCGCCCAGGGCGGCGGCGCCGCCTGCTGCCAGACCGCGGCGGGCAGGTCGGCCAGGTATTCCAGCAGCCGCATGAGCCAGGACAACAGGGTGTGATCGAGCAGCAGCAGGGCATCCAGGGGCAGCACGGCGCCCAGCAGTGCGACCGGCGTGATCACCAGGCTGACGACGGGAATCGCCACGGCATTGGCCAGCGGCGACACCAGGGACAACTGCTGAAACAGCGCCAGCAGCGCCGGCATCAGGCCGACCGTGACGGCCCATTGGGCCTTGCCCCACTGCGCGAGCCAGTGGCGCGGCGCCAGGCGGCCGCTGCCGACGAAGAACAGCACGGCGACCGCGCCGAAAGAAAGCCAGAATCCGGCCGACAACACGGCCCAGGGATCGGCGATCAGCACGGCCAGCAGGGCCAGGGCCAGCACCCGGCTGAGAGCGGCAGTCCGGCCCAGCCACAGCGCCGCCCCCACTACCGACAGCATGTACAGCGTGCGCTGCGCCGGCACGCCGAAGCCCGCCAGCAGGGCGTAGAGCAGCGCCCCGGCGGCCCCGGCGGCCACGGCCGCCTTCTGCGCCGGCAGGCGCAACGCCCAGGGCGGAGCTCGCCGCCAGCACCAGGACACGACCAGCCCGAACAGCCCGGCGACCATGGTCACATGCAGGCCGGATATGCTCATGAGATGGGTGGTACCGGTCCGGCTGAATACCTGCCACAGGCCGGTCTCGACGGCACGCTGGTCCCCCACCACCAGCGCGACGAGAACGCCGGCGTAATCGTGTCCGGGCAGAGCGTTCAGGAAACGGCTGCGGATCTCCTCGCGCAGGCGCTCGACGCCATAGGCCGGCCGCCACACGAAGGCGTCCAGGCGACCGTTGCCGTCCGCCGCCCGGACGTAGCCGGTGGCACGAATGGCACGCTCGAACAGATGGGCTTCGTAGTCGAAGCCATGGGGATTACGGTTGCCGTGGGGCCGCTTGAGCCGCACCGTGAGCTGCCAGCGCTCGCCTGCGTGCACCGGCGGCGGCGCCTGCGCCCCCTCCTCCGCCTCGCCCTGGCGGCCTTGATACCAGGCCAGCAGCAGGCGCGACGGCACGGCGGCGTCGGCCGCTTCCACCGCAAACTGGAAGCGCACACCGTTCTCGAACGCCTGGGGCAGATCGGCGATCACGCCGACGACGCGCACATCGCGCCCCTCGTTTTCCTCGGGCAGCGCATCGGCCAGGCGCCAGTGGGCTGCGGCGTTGGCCCAGGCGAAGCCCGCAGCGAGCGCCGCGCCCACCGCCAATGCCGGCGCGAGCCGCGCCCGGCGCCGTGCGGCGAAGCCGGCGCCAAGGGTCAGCATGACGGCAGCGCCTGCCACCGCCAGCAACGGTCCTACGCCAGGCAACTGCGCCTGCTGCTGGCACAGCCAGACGCCGAGGACGAAGCCGAGGATGGACAAGCGCATGGGGAGCGATTCTAATCGAGGTCCGCCGGGGCCTCGTTTTCGCTAGAATTCAAGCCCTCGGAACGGGAGCCATGCGCCGGCATCTTCGCAAGTACCTGCCAGACCACGAGGCCATACGCGGCAATCGCTGGCTGGCCCCTTTCTGCAACACGCTGCTGCATCCGCGCCTGTGGCATCTGAACCGCCACTCGGCCGCCGGCGCGGTCGCCGTGGGACTGTTCTGCGGTCTGATTCCCGGCCCCTTCCAGATGGCCGGCGCCGCCATTCTCTGCGTGGCCCTGCGGGTGAACCTGCCCCTGGCCCTGTTCACCACCTTATATACCAACCCGCTCACCATCGTACCCCTCTATGTGGCGGCTTACGGGCTGGGACGGCTGGCCCTGGGCATAGGCGGCCAGTTCGTCGCGCCGCCCGAGTGGGGAGCGGACGGCCTGATCGCCTGGGTAGAGGAGCTGACGCGCTGGATGGCGGGACTGGGCAAACCCCTGGTGCTGGGCCTGGTGCTGCTGGCCTGCCTGCTGGCCGCGGCCGGGTACGTGGCGGTACGCGTCGCTTGGCGCTACTACCTGGTATGGGCCTGGCGCAAGCGCAGGCGGCGCCGGGCCGCAGGCTGAACGCTCGCGCCGCTCAGGCGACGCGGAAGCGTGTCATGGCCGAATTCAGCTCCGCCGCCAAGTGTTCCATTTCCTGGGCGGTGTGCGCCGCCGCCGAAGCGGCGGCGCTGTTCTCCTCGGCCATGCGGGCGATGCGCTCCACGTTACGCGCGATGTCGGTGCTGGCCACGCCCTGCTCCTTGAGTGCCAGGGAGATCTCGTTGATGGTGTGCACCACCTGGCTCGCGCCCTCCTTGATGCGCTCCATGGACTCGCCGGCGCGGTGCGCCAGTTCCACGCCGCCGCTCACGCGCCCGGCGCCGCTGTGCATGGCGGCCACCGCCTCGGCGGTGCCCTTCTGGATGGCCGCCACCATGGCGGCGATCTCCTGGGTGGAGTTGCCGGTGCGCTCGGCGAGCTTGCGCACCTCGTCGGCCACCACGGCGAAGCCGCGCCCGCTCTCCCCGGCGCGCGCCGCCTCGATGGCGGCGTTCAGGGCCAGCAGATTGGTCTGGTCCGCGATGTCCTTGATCACTTTGACAATGGCGGTGATCTGATCGGACTGCTCGCCCAGGCGCTCGATGATCCTGGCCGAGGCCGAAACGTCGGCGGCGATGCCGTTGATCTCGCGCACGGTTTCCTGCACCACGTTGCCGCCCTCGGCCGACAGCTTGCCCGAGCGCTCCGAAACTTCCTGGGCGGTCTCGGCGTTCTTGCTGATCTCGTCGATGCTGACGGTCATTTGCTGAATCGCCGCCGCCATGTTCGACGCCGCCTCGCTCTGCTGCTCCGAGCCGCCCGACACCTGCGCGGCCGAACGCGCCAGCGCCGCGGACGAGGTCGACACCTTGGCGGCGCTCGCCTGAATGCTGCGGATCAGTTCCGAGAAACTTGCCGCCATGGCATTGAAGCGCTCCGCCACCAGGCGCAGTTCGTCGCGTGCTTCCGTCTCGATGCGGGCGGCGAGATCGCCCGAGGCAAGGCGGTCGGTGCCGGCCGTGAGCTCCCTTATGGTCCCCGTGATCGCCACATAGGACGCCGCCAGCAGATAGGCGACCGCCAGCGCCGCCAGCAGGGCGATGCCGACGCTGACGTAGAACTGGGCCTCCAGGCGGCGCATGCGCTCGGCGATGAGGTTTTCCGCCGTCGGCAGCAAGACCGTGCCGAGCTGGCCGTAGCCGATGTCGATGGCATCGGTGGCCTTGGCAAAAAACACACCGGCCTCGCTCACGGGACGGCCGGTGACGATCTCGCGCTGCACGATCTGCAGCACATCGCCGCTGGCCCCGGTGAACTTCTCCAGGAACCGATCGAGCTCGGCCTTGATGTCCGCGTTGTACTTGCCGGCCCGGGTCAGGTTTTCCTGCAGGCGCGCCATCATCTTCTCCAGCACCGCGACACGGCCGCCGTAATCGAAGCGCTCGTCGTCGGTCGCCGACTTGCGCGCCAGGATGCCGGTGCCGCTGCCGCGTACGCGCGCCAGATATTCCAGGGTCTCGGGCAGACGCGACACGGCGACATCGACCACGTAGAAGGAATCCAGGGCAGGATCGACCACCAGGCTGCTGGCATCGCCCACTTTGCTCACCAGTGCCAGCACCTCGCCGATCAGCTCGGTGTGGGCGAGGAAACTGGCCGGGCCGGTCAGCTCGGGCCACTCCTTGGCCAGCTCGGTCCATTTGCCCTTGATCGTCTGCCAATGCTCGGCCACGCCGAAGGCCCTGCCGTCGGCGGCCATGGCCGTGTCCACGGCCCTGATGGCGGCCTCCACTTCCTTGGCCTTCTCCGCCACCTTCGGCTCCCAGGTGGGCTCGCCGCCCAGCACGCCGGCAGCCAGGCCGCGATGCTGCTGGGCCTGCTGCACGAAGCCCAGCAGCGGCTTGACCACCCGCACCCCCGCCAGCTCGCCCTGGGCCAGGTTGACGCCCGCGCGCAGGTTGATCGACAGGGTGATCAGCAGGTAGGCGACGGCGATCAAGGCCAGTACCCCGATGAGGGCGAACTTGTAGGGATATCTCAGGCGGTTCATCAAAGCCACGGCGGGCGCCAGGATGGTCTTCATCGTTGTTTCTCACCTCAAGCCAAAGCGGGGCGACATGGTTCTCCCCTTTGTCCTAACGGCAGGGCGAGGCAATACTTGATAGTGGTCGTTAATTCCGCAGATCGGAATGAACCAGCCCGTCGCGCAGGGTGAGAATGCGGTTGGCGCGCGCCGCCAGTTCGGGATCGTGGGTGACGATGACGAAGCTGGTGCCGTGGGCCTGGTTGAGGCTCAGCATGAGGTCGAATACGGCCGCCGCCGTGTGCCGGTCCAGATTGCCCGTGGGCTCGTCGGCCAGCACGCAGGCCGGCTCGGTCACCAGGGCACGGGCGATGGCGGCGCGCTGGCGCTCGCCGCCCGACAGCTCGCCCGGCCGATGTTCCAGCCGATGCCCCAGCCCCACTTCCGCCAGGGCCTTGGCCGCGCGCCGGGTGGCTTCCCGGCGCGGCATGCGGCGGATCAGCAGGGGCATGGCCACGTTCTCCAGGGCGGAGAATTCTGGCAGCAGGTGGTGGAACTGATAGACGAACCCCAGGGCCTCGTTGCGCAGGCGAGCGCGCTCGGCGTCGCCGATGCGCGTCAGGTCGCGGCCCAGCACTTGCACGCTGCCGGCGCTGGGCGCATCCAGGCCGCCCAGCAGGTGCAGCAGCGTGCTCTTGCCCGACCCGGAAGCACCGACCACGGCCACCCGCTCGCCGCGCATGACGTCCAGATCGATGCCCAGCAGCACCGGCACTTCCACCTTGCCCTGGATGTAGGTCTTCTTCAAGCCGCGGCAGGAGAGGACGGCCTCACTCATAGCGCAGCGCCTCCGCCGGATTGACGCGCGCGGCGCGCCAGCTCGGATAGAGGGTGGCCACCAGGGTGAGCACGAAGGACAGACCGACGATGGAGATCACATCGCTCCACAACACCTCGGAAGGCAGCTCGGTGATGTAGTAGATTTCCTTGTTCCACAACTGCATGCCCAGCAGGCGCTCCAGTGCCGGCACCACCACATCCAGGTTGTTCGCCAGCAGCAGGCCGCCGATCACCCCCAGTGCGAGCCCCACCACGCCGATCAGTGCGCCCTGGATGATGAACACCGTCATGATGCTGCCCGGCGCCGCGCCCAGGGTGCGCAGGATGGCGATATCGGCTTCCTTGTCGGTCACCGCCATCACCAGGGTCGACACGATGTTGAACGCCGCCACGGCAACGATGAGGGAAAGGATGATGAACATCATGGTCTTCTCGATGGCCACGGCCCGGAAGAAGTTGGCGTGGCTGCGCGTCCAGTCGCTGACATAGACGTCGGCATTGACCACATTCAACAGCTCGCGCGCCACCCGCGGCGCCCGGAACAGGTCGCCGACCTTCAGGCGCACGCCCGAGACGCGGTCCTCCAGGCGATAGAGCTTCTGCGCATCCTCCAGGTGGATCAGGGCCAGGCCCGAGTCGTATTCGTACATGCCCACCTCGAAGATGCCCACCACGCGGAACTGCTTCAGCCGCGGCAGCACCGCCGCCGGGGTAACGAGGCCCTGCGGGGCGATGAGGGTCACCTTGTCGCCCACGAACACGTGCAGCGCCTGGGCCAGCTCGGCGCCCAGGACGATGCCGAACTCCCCGGGCCGCAGCGCCGACAGGCTGCCGGCGCGCATGTGGCGGCTGAAATCCGCCACCTTGTCCTCCAGCTCCGGCACCACGCCGCGTACGCCCGCGCCGCGCACCACCTGATCGAAGGACAGCAGGCCCTGGACGGAGACGAAGGGCGCCGCCGCCACCACTTCCGCATGCTGCCGCGCCTGCTGCGCCACCTGCTGCCAGTCGGCCAGTTCGCCGTTGGCCCCGGTCAGTTGCACGTGGGACGCCACGCCCAGGATGCGGCTGCGCAGCTCCTGCTGGAAGCCGTTCATCACCGACAGCACCACGATCAGGGCGGCCACACCCAGCGCGATGCCGCACATGGAGATCAGCGAGATGAAGGAGATGAAATGATTGCGGCGCTTGGCGCGGGTATAGCGCAGGCCGATGAACAGTTCGAAGGGCATGGGGCGCTATGTTAACATGCCGCGATGCCGCTCTCTCCCGCGCAGCTCCATCTCGTGCTACCCGGTTTGCTCTGGCCCGCCGCCTCGGTCAACGAGGCGGCGCAAGGCCTGCGCCTGCCGGCACTGGGGACGCTGCGCGCGCGCGGCCGCACCGTGCGGCGCGGGACGTTGACGCTGGAGCGATGGCTGGCCTCGGCCTTCGGCCTCGGCGATGCCGAACCGCCCAGCGCCGCCCTGCGCCTGCTGGCCGACGGTTTCTCCCCCGGCGCCGATGCCTGGATCTGCGCCGATCCGGTGCACCTGCGCCTGGTGCGCGACACGGTGGTGATCGGCGGCCGCGACGAACTGGATCTGTCGGAAGCGGAAGCCCGTGGCCTGGTGGCCGCCCTCAACGCCCACTTCGCCGACGTGGGGGAATTCGTCCTGCAGCGGGCCGAGTGCTGGGCCCTGCGCCTCCCCCGCCTGCCGCGCATTGCCACTCACCCTCTCGACTTCGTGCGCGGCCGCCGGATGGAGTCCTTTCTTCCCGGCGGCGACGAGGCGCGGCAATGGCTGCGCCTGCTCAACGAGATCCAGACGCTGCTTCATGCCGATGACATAAACGCGCGGCGCGCGGCATCCGGGCGTGCCACGGCCAACAGCGTCTGGTTCTGGGGCGCCGGCACCCTGCCGGCAGCGGCGCGGGCGCCGGCGCGGCGGATTCTCTCGTCCCACCCCATCGTCCGGGGCCTGGCCCAGGTGGCCGGGGTGCCGGCCGCCGCCGTCCCGCCCGCTCTGCAGGCACCGGCCATGCCCGCCCAGGACACGCTGATCATCCTGGAAGACTTGTCCCTGCCCGCCCAGAACCGGGACAGCGTCGCTTGGCGCCAGGCGCTGCAGCGACTGGAGCTGGACTGGTTCGCCCCGGCGCTGCAGGCGCTCAAGCGCGGACGATTCGCCGCGCTGCGCATGACGGCGCTGGGCGACGAAGGCTGCATCGAATGGACGGTGACCCGGCAGGACCTGTGGAAACTGTGGCGCCGCCCCGTTGCGCCGCGGCAGCTCGCCGCGGCAGGAGCCGAGTAATGGCGCGCATCGTCGTACGGGAAGGGTTCCCGCGCGCCGCGCAAAGGCTGATCGACACGGGCGTCCATCCTCTGCTCGCGCGCCTCTATGCCGCCCGCGGCATCAGCGCCAGGTCCGAGCTGGACTACGGCTTCTCCGCCCTGCTCGACCCGGCCCTGCTGAAGGGCAGCGAAACCGCAGCCCGGCTGCTCGCCGACGCCATCGAGGCGGGGCGCCGCCTCCTCATCGTCGCCGACTACGACTGCGACGGCGCCACCGCCTGCGCCCTGGGCGTGCGCGCGCTGCGCGCCTTTGGCGCCCGGGTGAGCTACCTGGTGCCCAACCGCTTCGAGTACGGCTATGGGCTGACGCCGGAGATCGTACGCCTGGCGGCCGCCTCCAAGCCCCACATGATCATCACGGTGGACAACGGCATCGCCAGCGTCGAAGGTGTGGCCGCGGCGCGCGCCCTGGGGATACGGACCCTGATCACCGACCATCACCTGCCCGGCAACCTCCTGCCCGAGGCCGACTGCATCGTCAATCCCAACCAGCCGGGCTGCGAGTTCCCCAGCAAGAACCTGGCGGGTGTGGGCGTGATGTTCTACGTGATGCTGGCGCTGCGCGCCGAACTGCGCCGCCGCGGCGCCTTCGCCCAGCGGCCGGAGCCGCGCATGTCCGACTACCTGGACCTCGTCGCCCTGGGCACGGTGGCGGACGTGGTGCGGCTGGACCACAACAACCGGGTGCTCGTCGCCCAGGGACTGGCGCGCATCCGCCAGGGCAAGATGCAGCCGGGGCTGCGCGCCCTGTTCCGCATCGCCGGGCGCGACCCGGCCCAGGCTACCACCTTCGACCTGGGCTATGTGCTGGGGCCGCGCCTCAACGCCGCCGGCAGGCTGGCCGACATGGCCTTGGGGATAGAATGCCTCATCACCGACGACCTGGGACGGGCGCTGAACATCGCCCGGCAACTCGACGACCTGAACCGCGAGCGCCGCGTCATCGAGAGCCAGATGCAGGACCAGGCTTGGCTACTCATCGACGACATTCCTGCAGGCGAGCGCGCCAGCCTGTCCCTGTTCGACCCCGGCTGGCACCAGGGTGTGGTGGGCATCATCGCCTCGCGCCTGAAAGATCGGCTGCACCGCCCGGTGTTCGCCTTCGCGCGCGAGAACGCGGGCGACGGCGGCGACGGCATCCTGCGCGGTTCGGGCCGTTCCATCCCCGGGCTGCATCTGCGCGACGCCCTCGACCTGCTGTCCAAGCGCGCGCCGGACCTGTTGCTGCGCTTCGGCGGCCATGCGGCGGCGGCGGGGCTGGCGCTGCGGGAACGGGACTTCGCCCGTTTCGACGCCCTGTTCGAAGAGGCCGTGCAGAGCCTGCTCACCCCCGCCGATCTGCAGCGCACCGTCGAAACCGACGGCGCCCTGGAGGCCGCCTACATGTCGCTGCAGGGCGTCCAGCTCCTGAACGGCGAGATCTGGGGGCAGGGTTTTCCCGCGCCGCTGTTCAGCGACGAGTTCAGCGTGGACAGCCAGCGCGTGCTCAAGGACAAGCACCTCAAGCTCGCCCTGCGCAAGGGCGCCGCGCGCTTCGACGCCATCCAGTTCAATTTCCGCGACAGCGCCGGGCCCTCGGTGCATGCGGCCTACCGCCTGGCCGTAAACGAGTACAACGGCTTGCAGAGCGTGCAACTGGTGATCGAGCACCTGCAGCCTCTTTAGGCTCGCGGCTCCCGGAGCGGTATAATTTTGCTTTTTCGGATTCAGCAATGGAAGCGGAACGCCTCAACGCCATAGACCACCGTCTCGCCGATCTCGCCGGGCGCGAGCTAGAGTTGCGGAGGTATCTTTGACTTCGATGCCAAGGCATCGAAACTGAAGGAAGTCACCCAGGCGCTGGAAGATCCGGGCATCTGGAACGACGCGCCGCGCGCCCAGGAACTGGGCAAGGAAAAGAAATCCCTGGAAGGCATCGTCCTCACCCTGTCCGACCTGGACCAGCGCCTCAAGGACGCGCGCGAGCTGTTCGATCTGGCCAGCGGCGAGAATGACGACGGCACGCTGATCAGCATCGAATCCGACGTCGCCGAGCTGGAGAAGCAAATGGCGGCCCTGGAATTCCGCCGCATGTTCTCCAACCCGGCGGACCCCAACAACTGCTTCATCGACATCCAGGCCGGCGCCGGCGGCACCGAGGCCCAGGACTGGGCCTCCATGCTGCTGCGTATGTACCTGCGCTATTGCGAACGCAAGGGCTTCCAGGCGGAAGTGCTGGAGCAGTCGGAAGGCGAAGTGGCGGGCATCAAGACCGCCACCGTCAAGGTGACGGGCGAATACGCCTATGGCTATCTGCGCACGGAAACGGGCATCCACCGTCTGGTGCGCAAGTCGCCCTTCGACTCCAACGCCCGCCGCCACACCAGTTTCGCCAGCGTGTTCGTCTATCCGGAGGTAGACGATTCCATCGAAGTGGAGATCAACCCCGCCGATCTGCGCATCGACACCTTCCGCGCCTCGGGCGCCGGCGGGCAGCACGTGAACAAGACCGAGTCGGCCATCCGCATCACGCACATTCCGAGCGGCATCGTCGTGCAATGCCAGAACGACCGCTCGCAGCACCGCAACAAGGCCGAGGCCATGGCCATGCTCAGGTCGCGCCTGTACGAAGCCGAGCTGCGCAAGCGCCAGGCCGAACAGCAGAAGCTGGAAGACTCCAAGACCGACATCGGCTGGGGCCACCAGATCCGTTCCTACGTGCTGGACCAGTCGCGCATCAAGGACCTGCGCACCAACGTGGAGGTCGGCAACACCCAGGCCGTGCTCGACGGCGATCTGGACGAATTCATCGAAGCGAGCCTGAAGCAGGGGGTTTGACTTTTTGCCCTGAGGAACCCACCCCATTTCGAGGGCAGCCCTGGCGAGAGCGTGTCAGCCCCGGAAAGCATCGCCGTAGAGCCATGGCTGTTGCCGCCACCCGAGGTTTGTGACACAATGCGTCACAATGTGTCACATTCGGTAGTACCATGAAAAATCTCAACATCCGGGAAATCCGCTGCCAGCTTGGCCACCTGGATCAACTATTGGCCAAAGAGGGTGAGGTGGTCGTGACCCGGCACGGCAAGCCCATCGCGCGCCTGCTGCCGGTGGAAGCACCCCGGCCCAAGATACGATCCCTTGCAGCTTTCCGCGCCACCATGCCGTTCCAGGAGATTCCCAGCGAGGAACTGGTCCGCGAAGATCGGGATGCGCGCGATTGATTGCCGCGATGCACTACGTCGATACGAGCGCGCTCCTCAAGCGCTTCGTCCCGGAGCGCAACAGCGACGCTTTCGACGAGTGGTTCGCAAACCACGCCCCGGTGGTGATCACCCGCCTCGGCGTGCTGGAAATGCGCTGCGCCCTGGCTCGCCGCCGCCGGGCGGGCCAAATCCCCCTCGACCGGGAGCAGGCCGCAGTCAAGGAAGTGCAGACGGACATTCTTGACGGCGCCCTGGTCGTGCGTGCAAACCACGACGAGCATCTGGTGGACGCCTACCATCTGATAGAGCAGTTGCCTGCCGTTGCGCTGCGCACCCTCGATGCCCTGCATCTGGCCGCCGCCCGACAATTTGGACTCACTGCAATCGCAACGGCCGATCACGTCATGCGCGCAGCCGCCATCGCCCTCGGGCTCGAGGTCGTATTCTTCGGCCCCGAGGAACCCTGACTCCTTCCCTCTTATCCATCGATCATGTCCGAAGCAACCCCCCCCCCCTCTGTCCAGGACGAGAACCAGATCATCGCCGAGCGGCGCGAGAAGCTCGCCAGGCTGCGCCAGGAAGGCATCGCCTTCCCCAACGATTTCTTCCGCAACACCGTTGCCGCCAAGCTGGACGAGGCCTACGGCGAGAAGTCGCGGGAGGAACTGGAACAGCTGCCGGTGGAGGTCGCCGTGGCCGGGCGCATCATGCTCAAGCGCGTCATGGGCAAGGCGAGCTTCGCCACCATCCAGGATCTCTCCGGCCGCATCCAGATCTACGTCAGCAACGACGTCACAGGCGAGGCGGTGCATGCCGCCTTCAAGCACTGGGACATCGGCGATATCGTCGGCGTGCGCGGCACCCTGTTCAAGACCAAGACCGGCGAGCTGACGGTGTCAGCACGCGAACTACGCCTGCTCACCAAGGCACTGCGCCCCCTGCCGGAGAAGTTCCGCGGCCTCACCGACACGGAGCAGAAGTACCGGCAGCGTTACCTCGACCTCATCACCAACGAGCGCTCGCGCTTCGTCTTCGTCGTCCGCTCGCGCCTGGTGCAGTCGATCCGTGCCTACATGGTGGAGCACGGCTTCCTGGAAGTCGAAACGCCCATGATGCATCCCATTCCCGGCGGCGCTGCGGCGCGTCCCTTCAAGACCCACCACAACGCCCTGGACATGGAGCTGTACCTGCGCATCGCACCCGAGCTCTACCTCAAGCGCCTGGTGGTGGGCGGCTTCGAGAAGGTGTTCGAGATCAACCGCAACTTCCGCAACGAAGGCATCTCGACCCGCCACAACCCCGAATTCACCATGATGGAGTTCTACGAGGCCTACTCGGACTACCGGCTGCTCATGAACTTCACCGAAGGCCTGCTGCGCCACGCCGCCCACGAGGCGCTGGGCATGCTGCAGTTCGAGTACCAGGGGCGCACCCTGGATTTCTCCAAGCCCTTCGCGCGCATGACCATCGTGGAAGCCATCCACAAGTACCATCCCGGCTGGAGCCTGGCCCAGCTCAACGACGAAGCCTGGCTGCGCAACAAGCTCAAGGATTTCAAGATCGAGCCGCGCCCGCACGCCGGGCTTGGCACGCTGCAGCTCACCCTGTTCGAGGAGACCACCGAGCAGGAGCTGTTCGATCCCACCTTCATCATCGACTGGCCGGCGGAGACCAGCCCGTTGGCGCGGCGCAGCGACAAGAACCCGGACATCACCGAGCGCTTCGAGCTGTACATCGTCGGGCGCGAGATCGCCAACGGCTTCTCCGAGCTGAACGACCCGGAAGACCAGGCCCAGCGCTTCCTGGAACAGGTCAAGGCCAAGGAAGCGGGTGACGAGGAAGCCATGTACTACGACGCCGACTACATCCGCGCCCTGGAGTACGGCCTGCCGCCCACCGCCGGCTGCGGCATCGGCATCGATCGCCTGGTCATGCTGCTCACCGACAGCCCGTCCATCCGCGACGTCATCCTGTTCCCGCAACTGCGCAAGGAGAGCTGACCGGGCCGTGACCGAGCGCGCGCCCCTGGAGCCTGCCCGCCTCGCCTTCACCGCGCAGGGGGTGCCTTACTCGGAAGCCTACGGCGACGTCTATCATTCCGCCGACGGCGGGCTCGGCCAGGCGCGCCACGTCTTCCTCGGCGGCAACGATTTGCCGGCGCGCTGGCGCGGGCGCCCGCTCTTCTCCATACTCGAGACCGGCTTCGGCACGGGCCTCAACTTCCTTGCCACCTGGGCCGCCTGGCGCGCCGATCCCCAGCGCCCGCAGCGCCTGCATTTCTTCTCGGTGGAAAAGCATCCCTTCGGCCCTGCCGATCTCGCCGTGCTTCACGAGCGCTACGGCGAGCTGGCCGAGCTGGCGCAGGAGCTGCGAGGCCAATGGCCGGTGCTAGTGCCCGGCTTCCATCGCCTGCATTTCGACGACGGGCGCGTCACCCTCACCCTGGCTTTCGACGATGCACGCCTCGCTCTGCCGCAGATCGCCGGCCGCTTCGACGCCTTCTACCTGGACGGCTTCGCGCCAGCCCGGAACCCCGAGCTGTGGTCGGCGGAACTCATGGCGGCGCTCGGCCGCCTGGCGGCGGCGGATGCCAGCGCCGCCACCTGGAGCGTGGCCGGCGGCGTGCGCCAGGCCCTCGCTGCCGCCGGCTTTGCCGTGCACAAGCGGCCCGGCTTCGGCGGCAAGCGCGAAATGCTGTACGCCCGGATGACATCGGCAAGCGCCGCGGACGACCAGGACGTGGCGCGCAGGGCCGTCGTGCTGGGCGCGGGGCTGGCCGGCAGCGCCTGCGCCGAACGGCTCGCCGCACGCGGCTGGGATGTCACCGTCATCGACCGCCAGCCCGGCCCGGGGCGGGAGACGTCGGGCAACCTCACGGGTGCCCTGCTTCCCGTCCTGAGCCTGGACGACAACCGTCTGTCGCGCCTGGCCCGCGCCGGCTTTCTTTACGCGCTGCGCCATCTGCGCGCGCTGGCGGAACAAGGGCTGCACGTACCCTGGCAGGCCTGCGGCGTCCTGCAGTTGGCGCGTGACCAAGTGCACCTGGAGAATCAACGCAGAATCGTGGAACGGCGCGGCTTCCCCGCCGAGTTCGTGCGCTGGGTAGACGCCGCCGAAGCCGCGCGCCTCGTCGGTCGCGAGGTGGCGGGCGGCGGCTGGTGGTTTCCCGCTGGCGCCTGGGCCAGTCCGCCCGCCCTGTGCGCCGCCAATCTGGCCAAGCACCCCGTGCGCACTCGCTTTGGCGTATCCATTGCCGGCCTTGAAGGCACCGAAGCGGGCTGGCTGCTGCGCGACGACGCCGGCACAGCGATTGCCGAAGCGCCGGTGGTGATCCTCGCCAACGGGCTGGGGGTGAAACGCCTGGCCCAAGCGGCCCATCTGCCCCTGCGCTGCTTTCGCGGCCAAGTCACTTATCTGCCCGAAGCGGCGACCCCGCTCCTGGACATCGTCGTCTGCCGGGAAGGCTATATCACCCCGGCAGTGAATGGCGTCCGCTGCGTCGGCGCCAGCTTCCACGCCTCGGAAGAGCCTGCCCTTCGGCTGTCCGACCAGGAAGGCAACCTGCAGCGCCTGGAGCGCATGCTGCCGGGCTACGGCGCCGGGCTCGCCGCAGCAGTGCTGGACGGCCGCGTGGGCTTTCGCCCGGTATCGCCCGACAAGCTGCCCCTGATCGGGCCGCTCACGTGCGCCGATGCGCCGCCGGCCAGGACATTGCGCGAACTGCCGCGCTGGACGGGACTGTTCACCGCTGCCGGCTACGGCGCCCGCGGCATCATCTGGTCGGCCCTGGCGGCGGAACTGCTCGCCAGCCGGCTGTCGGCCGAGCCCTGGCCCATCGAAGCCGAACTGGCCGACGCCCTGGATCCGGGACGCTTCATCCTGCGCGCCCAGCGCCGCCCCGGGCTGCCCTATGCCTTGGCCGGCTGGGGCATGGCCGACGAGGAGTGACGCCTTTCGTCGCCCACCGGCGACAGTCGCAGCATACATTTGTAAAAACCCGCCGCGCTTTGTAACAGTTTGTTTCCCTGGTCATCAGCTCCCTGCCGCAGGCGTTATTGTTGGCAGCAACCAAAACGCTACCGCGCAAGGAGGACACATGGAAACTCAAGGCACACGCAAGCTGCACCCGGTACTGTGGGTGGCGGCGATTGCCGTCATTCTCTTCAGCCTGAGCGGCATAGCCGCCATTTTTGGCGTCATTCCGCCCGCCGGCAGCAAGACCAACGATACGCTCCCGGAAGCAAGCGCCTCGGCGCCGGCAACGGCACCGCTGGTGCAATCCGGCGACAAGACCGAGGCAGCCAAGCCCGTGCAGAAGGCCGAGGCGCCGAAAGCGGCACCCAGGCACACCCCTGTCAAGGTGGCGCGGACCGAGCCGCCCGCCGAGCGCCCGGCGCCGCCCGTGACCTATGGCCCGAAACCCGCCGAGCCGGCGGTGTGCAAGGACTGCGGCGTGATCGAATCGGTGCGTGAAGTGGCACAGAAGGACGAAGGCACAGGCATGGGCGCAGTCGCCGGAGGCGTACTCGGCGGCCTGCTGGGCAACCAGGTGGGCAAGGGCGACGGTAGGAAGCTCGCCACCGTGGCCGGCGTGGTGGGCGGCGCCATGGCGGGCCATCAGATCGAACGTACCATGCGCAAGACCATGCGCTACGAAGTGGTGGTGCGCTTCGATGACGGCACCTCGCGCGTCTTCGAGCAGGACACTGCGCCCTCCTGGCGCACCGGCGACCGGGTGCGGGTACAGAACGGCATGATCCTGGCGCGCGGCTGAGCGCCGCGCCGGGAACCGCCCGCCCGCCTCGCCGGCGCGGCGGGCACCGTTTTTTTAGATATACGGTTCGAGCCGCTGCAGCACCGCGTCGCGGCCGAACACTTCCAGCAGCGCGTCGATGGACGGCGTCTGGGTCTGCCCAAGCAACACCACGCGCAGCGGGATCGCCACCTGCGGCAGCTTCATGCCGCGTGCCGCCACCACGTCCTTGAGTGTCTGGCTCAGGGCGGCGCGGTTCCACTCCGTTGCCGCCAGCCGCTCGCGCAGCTCGCGCAGCGCCTCCCGTGCGGCCTCGGTCAGGTGCTGGGCCACCAGTTCGGCCGCCGGCTTGGGCACCGCGTAGAAGGGATGCATGGCATCGGCCAGTTCATTGAGGGTGGCCACCCGCTCCTTGTAGAGGCCCACTACCAGGGGCAGCGGCGGTCCTGCAAGAATGTCGATGCCCGCGGCCACCAGCCGCTTCTCCACCAGCACCGCCAGTTCGCCGTCGGAGCCGGCCTTCAGATGCTGCTGGTTGAGCCATAGCAGCTTCTCAGGGTTGAACTGGGCGGGCGAACGGCTGATGTGCTCCAGGTCGAACCATTCGACGAACTGCTCCAGCGAGAATACCTCGTCGTTGCCGTGGGACCAGCCCAGGCGCGCCAGATAGTTGAGCAGGCCCTGGGGCAGGTAGCCGTCCTGCTCGTATTGCATCACCGACACCGCGCCATGGCGCTTGGACAGGCGCTCGCCGTCGGCCCCCAGGATCATGGGCACATGGGCGAACAGGGGCACCTCGGCGCCCAGGGCGCGATAGATGTTGATCTGGCGCGGCGTGTTGTTCACGTGGTCGTCACCGCGGATGACATGGGTCATCTCCATGTCGACATCATCGACCACGACACCGAAGTTGTAGGTGGGCACGCCGTCGGCGCGCAGCAGCACCAGGTCGTCCAGCTCGCTGTTGGCGAACTCGATCGGGCCCTTGACCAGATCGTTCCACACCACCGAGCCTTCCTCGGGATTACGGAAGCGCAGCACCGGCTTCACCCCCGCCGGGGGCGTCTTGCCCCGGGCATTCTCGGGGCGCCAGCGGCCGTCGTAGCGCGGCTTTTCGCCGCGTGCGCGCTGGGCCTCGCGCAGGGCGTCCAGTTCTTCCCTGCTGGCATAGCACCAGTAGGCCTTGCCCTCGGCGAGCAGCTTCTCGGCCATCTCCCGATAACGCGCCAGACGCTGCATCTGGAAGTAGGGTCCTTCGTCGTAGTCCAGGCCCAGCCAGTGCATGGCGTCGAGGATCGCCTGCACCGAGGCCTTGGTGGAGCGCTCCAGGTCCGTGTCCTCGATGCGCAGGATGAACTTGCCGCCGTGCTTGCGCGCGAAGGCCCAGGAGAACAGCGCAGTGCGGGCGCCGCCGATATGCAGATAGCCGGTCGGGCTGGGGGCGAAACGGGTGCGGATCTTGTTGCCGTTCATGGGCGAGGGGATAATGACAAAATTTCATTTTAGCCCGGCAACCCGCAGGGCCGGGCACACAAGACACGGCGCCAGCCGTTTCTTGCGGCGCAGGCTAACCTGCGGAGCAGGTTAAGGCCGTAGCCAAACAAACAAGAAAGCCTGCGCGGGCGCAGGCTTCGAGATCCGGTGGTGGGCGGCACAGGGTTCGAACCTGTGACCCCTGCCGTGTGAAGGCTTTCCGGCGCGTGTTCCCGACACTGGCAACGCTGAAAAGTCAGTCACTTGCGACCTTCACACCTCCCGGATTATACCGGGATTTCACCGCGTCAGTGTCGGAAAAGTGTCGGAGCGGTGACACCTGCCTTCTAGGCGGTCGTCGACGAAATAGCCTTGTCAGCCGCAGAAAAGCCGCTTAATCCGGACGTGCTCGCGCAAGTGGTCCCAGTGCCGGCTGTCGCCAAACTCGAAATGGGACTGAATGACACCGGCAAGCATGTCGGCGAACTGGAGGTTGAGACAGTGGCGGCTGTCGCGGGGCGTCGTTTCGAGCCGAGTGGCGGCACCCAGGCCAAGCCACAGCTCGGTCTGCAAGTAGTCGTGCAGGCTGTTGCCGCTCTGCACCTTGATCGAGCGCGGATCGGGCACGAGAGTCACCCGGTCATGCCGCGCCATGACCTCCAGTAGCAGCAGCTTGACCATGTAGTTGTAAAGCTTGTTGGCATCCTCGCGGATGTGGGCCTGCACGTTGCGCTTGTCGGCGACGATGGCGTGAAATCCGATATCGGCATCGTTGCCGGCGAGTTTCGCCGCCGCCTTGGCGAAGGCCGACCGGGCCTCGGGCGACATGCGTACCCACTTCTTCTCATTGCCGGGATTCCAGTTCCGGTGCCGGTAGATGTGACGCAGGAGGCGCTCCGGTTTGTGGTCTTTTTCGGGCGTGACGAGACAGGCCGCAATGACGAGAAAGCGGCTCGAACCGCCTTTGGTATAGGGACGGTCGAATTGCCAGCCGGTATCTCCGCTCTCGTCCAGGTAGATGTGCGCCGCCATGATCCAAAAATGAAAATGGCCCCGGAACCGGAGCCATCATTAGGGTGGCAGCCCCTGAGGCCGACGCGCTTGCAGCGCGCTTAGGATACCTGCGTTGGCGTCCCGGCGGGTTCAGGATTTACCTGCCTCGGTACAAATTCTACGCCACATGGCGAGGGAGATGCAACAAGAATGCGGTATTTCTGCATTTGCCCTGCTACTGCACGCCGGCAGTTCTTTCCGCCGATCGATTGTGCAACCCCTTTTCTGTAAATTTGCCTCTTTTGAATTCCGAATGGGTGCTACTGGCATAACCGGCTTGAAGGCGGGGTCAAGGGCGGGCGGCGCGCTTCTTGCCGCCCGGCGCAGCGAACCCTTGACGCCGGGTTCAAGCCGATACGCTGGTCCAAGGCTGGATGCGGCAGAATGCTGCATCCAGCCTTGGAGACAACAACGCGATCATGCACAACCGACTGTTTGAAGCCGCCCTCGGCGTCACCTCCCCTTGGTTCGTCCAAGGGGTCGATTTCGATGCCGCCAAGAAGACCCTGACGATTCGAATCGACTTTGCCGCCGGCAGCCGCTTTGCCCATCCGCAAGCTGCCGGGCTGCACCCGGTGCACGACACCCAGGTCAAGCGTTACCGGCATCTCAACTTCTTCCAGCACGAGTGCTATCTCGAAGTGCGGCAGCCCCGGGTGAGGCTGCCCGACGGGCGGGTGGTGCTGGTCGAGCCCGACTGGGCGGGCAAGCTCTCCGGTTTCACGCTGCTCTTCGAGGCCCTGGTGCTGGCGCTTGCGCGCGAGATGTCCTTCGCGGCAGTGGCGCGCACGGTGGGCGAATCCTGGCACCGGGTGTGGGCGATTCTCGCGCCCGCTACGTGGAGCTGGCCGTGGCCGAGGCCGATTCTCGCCGAGACGACGGCGCTGGCCATCGACGAGACCTCCTACCGGCGCGGCCACAACTACCTGACGATTGCCGCCGATGCCGAAGCGCGCAAGGTGGTGTTCGTGACCGAGGGCCGGGACGCCGAAACCATCGAGCGGCTGGCCCGGCACCTCACCGAACACCAGGCCACGCCGGAACAAGTCAGCTCGGTCAGCATCGACATGTCGCCCGCCTTCATCAAGGGCGTGACCGAGCACCTGCCCAACGCCCGCCTC
>DYIB01000155.1 GCA_020723855.1 Uliginosibacterium gangwonense | reverse complement strand
AGGTCGGCGTACTCCGAGCCGTCGTGGCAATTCCTGAGGGCGACCTCGAGGACCGATCCGTGTGGGTGAGCGCCGTGGTGGGTTGCCGCCTTCGACATAGCCTGTACCTCCTATAGGGTCTTTGCTCCGCCCGACGGGGCCGGGTGGCCGTCCACCGCCGCGCGGGCCAGCAGGGCGGCGGGCAGAAGGGCGAGGTAGCTCAGGGCCATCGCCGGGGCCATCCCGACGACCTCTTGCAGGCGCCCCACGCCTACGTAGAGCAGGCCCGCCAGGCCCACCGTGAGGCCCATCAGCATTCCGGAGGCGGTGGCCTCCGAGCGGGGCGCCAGGTCCTGGGCGCTGACGATGAGCAGCGGGAAAGCCATGTTGGTCAGGAGCCCGGCCAGGAGCACCCAGCCGAAGAAGGCCGCCGAGCCGGGCGCCGCCGCGAAGGTGGCGAAGAGGGGCAGGGGCGCGGCGAGCAGGCTGAGGGTGACGACCCTCGAGCGCCCCCAGCGCTGGCTCAGGAGGCTCCCCGTGACCCCGCCCAGGGCCGCCGCCAGGAAGAACACCGTCAGCGTCCAGCCGAGGAGGGTGCTGTCGCGGGCCAGGCCGCGCTCGGCGACCAGCCACAGCGGGAAAGCGCTGGTGAAGGTCGTGAAGGCCACCTCCAGCAGGGTGCCCACCAGCACCAGGCGCCCCACCGGCCCGCGCAACAGCCGGCCGCCTTCGAGCGGGCGGCGGGCGGGTTCAGGCGCGTGGGCCCGCGCCGGGGCGATCAGGTTGATCAGGATCCCCAGCACGATCCCCGGGACCATCAGCCAGGGGGTGTAGCCCAGGCCCAGGCCGGAGGCCACGATCAGCACGAGCACCGGCCCCATCGCCAGCCCCAGCATACCCCCGGCGCTGAAGAGGCTCACCGCCAGCTCCTTGTTCACGCTGCTCGAGCGGGCGATGCTGGTGCCCGAGGGGTGGAACGCCGCCGACCCCAGCCCGCCCACCAGCAGCAGGCCCAGCAGCGTCCAGACGCTCGGGGCCACGGCCATCAGGCTCAGCAGGCTCACCGAGAGCACCAGGCCGAAGGCGGCCAGCGCCCGGCGGCCGAAGCGGTCGGACAGCGCCCCGAACAGGGGCTGGGTGACGGATGAGCTGAAGGCGAAGGTGGCGACCAGGAAAGCCAGCCAGCTTTCGGTGAGGCCGAAGCGCTCCTGCAGGGTGGGCAAAAGCGCCGATAGCATGCTCGAGAGGGCGTCATTAAACAGGTGGGCTACAGTCAGGAGGAGGGCTAGCCCACCCCCGGCAACCCCGAATTTCGCGGCCAACGACCCCGTCCGAACGTTCATGACCCTTCCTCCTATCCCACCCCACCTGGGGTGGGGTATGCCTAACCTTAGACCCGCCCACGCCAAAAGTCAACCGGTGGCCGGCCGGGGGAGCCCGCTCGAGGCCGTAACCCGGGCTGTAGGACCCTAAGCCCCTACAACCCGGGCCGCGCAGCTATGGGCTAGGGCTTCAGGGCCTGCGCGATGGCCTCGATCAGCGCTTCCTTGTTCTCGTAGGAGGGCCGCAAAAAGACCAGCGTGGCGTTGGTCCAGTCCTGCACGGCGGCGATCTCGGTGTCGTCGGGCAGTTTGAGGTGGGGATAGGCCCCGTACTCCACGTACATGCCGAAGCGCTCGGCCACAGCCACCCCTCACTTCGTCCGGCGAAACCACGCCTCGAGCGCCCGCACCTTGTCCAGGTCGAAGCGGGTGACGAAGGGCAGGAGGAAGGCGGGCTTGCCGCAACTGCCGCCCAGCCCCACCATCGGGAAGCCGGCGAGGCTGGGGGTCTGGTACTTGCGCGCGCAGCGCTCGAGGAAGGCCGCGCGGTCGCGCACCTTGTCCTTGCTGGTCTTGAGGCTGGCGACGTACTGGCCCAGGGACGGGTTGGCCGCTTCCATACGCCTACACTACAGCCCCGCGCGGGCCGGGAGCTTGACAGCGAGCCCTTTCGGGATGGCCTTCAGCGGCCTCGCCCTGGCCGACGAGCCCACACGCCTCTCGAGCGCCCCTCCCCGCGCCTCCCTCGACAGCCTGCCCGTGGCGGGCGCGGTGCGGGCCGGGGAAGGCCTCACCCTTCCTGCCGGATGAGCGGGGTCTTGCCCAGCGCGTTCTTGGGGAGCGCGTCCACCCAGCGCACCTCGACGGGTACGGGCGCTGCCCCCTGTGCGAGGAGCGCTTGGGCCAGTGCTCCCGGCAGGACCTGCTCGAGCGCCGGGCCGGGCCGGCCTGCCAGCAGCACCTGCAACCGGCCCGGCGCGTACACCACCTGCCAGCCTGCGGCGGGCGCCAGGTCGATCACGTCGTGGAAGACGTTGGGGTGAACGGCGACGGTGCCCCCCTCCCGGCCCGGCAGGCGCAGGACGTCCTCGAGCCGCCCCTGGATGCCGTCCACCAGCCGGTAGGGCCAGCCCGAGGGGTACGGCCGCTACCGCCTGTACAACCCCTCGGCCCTCGCCGCCGACGGGCTGTGGGTGCTGACGGCGGCGGGGGGCGGCCGCTGGGTGCACCTGCTGAACTTAATGCGGGGAAACAACTCAGGCTTGGCCACCCTGACCAGCGGCGGGCGGCTGGCCCAGGACGTTCGCGACGGCAGTATCCTCACCCAGCACCTGGCCGACCAGGGGGTGACCGCGCCCAAGCTGGCCCCGGGGGCCGCCGCCGCGAACCTCGGCTACACCCCGGTGAACCGGGCCGGGGACACCATGACGGGGGTGCTGACGGTGGCCCCCAACACCGGCGAGGCGCTCAACCTCAAGGGCGGGAGCAGCGACTACGTATACCTCGGCTTCTATGCCCGCAGCGCCAACCAGAACGCCCGCTCCGGCTACATCGGGTACAGCAGCGCCGGGAACAACAACCTCAGCGTCGTCAACGAGGTCAGCGGGGGCAGAGTGGCCGTTGTCGCCAGCGCGCTGCTCGTCCCCTCCGAAATCATGAACGACTCCCCGCTTAATGTGTCGACCACGGCCAACGCAGCCCAGGCCATCAACGCCGCCTCCATCCGGCTGGGGTCGGACTACGGCGACTTGAACAGCTACGGCATACTGCCGGGGCAAATTCTCACCAAGGGGGGGGCATTCATCCACGCCCAACACTCCATCAAGGTCCCCCCGACCATCTCCCTAGCCATCGGGGACGCCGACACCGGGCTCAACTGGGGCGGGGACGGCTACGTCCAGATGTACGGCAACAACTCAGCGGTGGGCGGCTGGAGCGGGTTCGGCCTCGACGTGAACGTCCCAGTACGCACCAACCGCGGCCTGGCCTCCCACTGGGAGCTGCGCACGACTGATGGGACTGCGCGGTGGCGGTTGGGGATGTACGCCGCCGAGTCAGGCAGCAACTCCGGCAGTATCCTGCAGCTTACCCATCTAGGCGACGACGGGACCAGCTACGCCCGGCTGGCGGTGCCGCGCCACACCAACGAGTTCTGGTACTACTCGGACGTGATACCCGCCTTCGACAACAGCTACTCACTGGGCGATAGCGGCATACGCTGGTCTTCGGTCTGGGCCGCCAACGGCACCATCCAGACCTCCGACGCCCGCGAGAAGGTCGACGTGCAGCCCACGCCGCTGGGCCTGGACTTCATCGAGCGGCTGCGCCCGGTGGCCTACCGCTGGCGGGTGGGGGGCTACGTGGACGAGCCCGTCATCGAGGAGCGGCAGGTGCAGGTGGGGGTGGACGCGGAGGGCAACCCCGTCTACGAGACCGAGCGCCACGCGAGGCCCAACCCCGTCCCGGTGGCCGGCAAGCGCCTCCACCACGGTCTCATCGCCCAGGAAGTCAAGGCCGTCCTTGATGAGCTTGGGGTGGAGGACTTCGGCGGCTGGGTGCTCACCGACCCCGCCGACCCCGACAGCCAGCAGGCCCTTCGCTACGACCAGTTCGTCGCCCCCCTGATCCGGGCGGTGCAGGAGCTGTCCGAGCGGCTCAAGAGGCTGGAACAGCAGACCAGGAACAACAGGAGGAACGCATGACCGAGAGCCGGACCATCGAGATCCTCGCCAACAAGCTGGCCCAGGCCGAGGCCAACCACGCCTACGCCTCCGCCCTGCTGGAGGCCGCGCAGCAGCGCGAGCAGCTGCTGGAGCGCGAGCGCGAGGAGCTGAGGCAGCAGGTGGGGCGGCTGGAGGCCCGCCTCAGGGAGCTCGAGGGGCGCGCCGGGGCCGAGTAAGCCCGCGCTAGGCCCCGGTTAATAGAGGAGCCCCCCTACTGGTTGAGTAGGGGGTGCAATCTTATGCAAAGACAGTAGAAATGAGGAATAAACTTTCAGAGTCAATTTTACCTTTAGGTCGTTTCTCATTTTACATTTAGGTCGTCGCGTGACAGCGTCGAGCGCGGTGGCGCTGAGCGGACTCGAGCCAGAGCGTGACCGGCCCGTCGTTGACCAGGTGCACCTGCATGTGGGCCTGGAAAACCCCGGTTTCCACGTGCAAGCCCTGCTCGCTCAGCAGGTCGCAGAAATGCTCGTATAGCCGTCGGCCTTCATCGGGCAGCGCCGCCTCGATAAAGCTGGGCCGGTTGCCCTTGCGGGTATCGCCATACAGGGTGAACTGCGACACCACCAGCACCTCGCCCCCCACGTCGGGCAGGGCCAGGTTCATCTTGCCTTCGGCATCGGCAAAAACCCGCAACCCCACAATCTTGCGGGCCAGGTAGGCCGCATCCTCCGGGGTGTCGCCCTTACCTACCCCGAGCAATACCAACAACCCCTGTCCAATCTGGCCCACGGTCTGGCCCTCTACGACCACCCGGGCCTGGGAGACCCTTTGCACCACGGCACGCACGTCCAGACGATAACAGGGGAGGGGGGATGTTGTCAGCCCAAGGCCAGAGGCTAAATACATTGTCGCATTGATGCCTGTACATTCTCACTGGAATCCAGGAAGTCTTCTGGTCATTGCGAGCATCCGCAGGGAGCGAAGCAATCCAGTTCAGTTTACCCAGCCAATCGTTGGATAAGCCTTCACTGGATTGCTTCGTCGGCCTTTGGCCTCCTCGCAATGACGGTTCCCCTAGAGCCTGCTAACTAGCTGTTCGTAAAAGCTCCACAGTTTTCGCTGTCATCA